>NZ_DASTEP010000180.1:0-26615 GCF_035709525.1 Hymenobacter sp.
ACTGAGGCATTCCAGCCCCAATTCCAGCCCACAAATAGGATAAAAACCGCCCGGCCCGCTCCTTTCGGGCCGTACCTTTGTTACCCGAAAGCTACTAGTGCTACTCTCGCCTCATACCCCAGCTTATGTCGTTTAGATTCAAGCCCGCCGACGTGTTTGAAACCCGCCACAACGCCCCCGACCACGCCAGCCAGCAAGCTATGCTAGCCGCCGTGGGCGCCGCCGACCTGGCCCAGCTCATCGCCGAAACGGTGCCCGCCGCCATCCGGCTGCCCCAGGCGCTGGCTTTGCCGCCGGCCCTCACGGAGCGCCAGTTTTTGAAGCGCTTCAAGCAGATTGCCGGGCAGAACAAGGTGTATAAGAGTTACATCGGCCTCGGGTACCACGATACCACGCTGCCGCCGGTTATTCAGCGCAACATCCTCGAAAACCCGGGCTGGTACACCGCCTACACGCCCTACCAGGCCGAAATCGCGCAGGGCCGCCTGGAGGCGCTCATCAATTACCAGACGATGGTGATTGACCTCACCGGCCTGCCCATCGCCAACGCTAGCTTGCTCGACGAGGCCACCGCCGCCGCCGAGGCCCTGCACCTGCTGCACTCGCAAACCAAGAAGAAAAACGCCACCAAGTTCTTCGTCTCGGAGCAGGTGTTGCCCCAGACCATCGATGTGCTGCGCACCCGCGCCACGCCCCTAGGTATCGAATTGGTCATCGGCGACCACCGCACGGCCGACCTTGCCGACGAGGCTTTCTTCGGCGTGATGGTGCAGTACCCCGGCGCCAACGGCACGGTGTTCGACTATAAAGAGTTCATCGCCAACGCGCAGGCTAATAATCTGTTCGTAGTAATGGCGGCTGACCTGCTGGCCCTCACCCTGCTCACCTCGCCCGGCGAGCTGGGCGCGGATATCTGCGTGGGCTCGTCGCAGCGCTTCGGCGTGCCGATGGGCTTTGGCGGGCCGCACGCGGGCTTCTTCTCGTGCAAAGACCAGTTTAAGCGCGTTATTCCGGGTCGCATTATCGGGCAGAGCGTGGATGCGGCCGGCAACAAGGCCTACCGCATGGCCCTGCAAACCCGCGAGCAGCACATTCGCCGCGAAAAAGCGACCTCCAACATCTGCACCGCGCAGGTACTATTGAGCGTGCTGGCCGGCATGTTTGCCGTGTATCACGGCCCGAAAGGCATCCGCCAGTTTGCCGTGAACACGCACCTGTTCGCCCAGATTCTGGAAGCCGAGTTGAAGGCGCTAGGGGTCGAGCAGCTGAATAGCCACTACTTCGACACCCTCAGCCTGCGCCTCGAAAGCCACGAGATGCAGCAGGCGCTGAAGACCGAAGCCGAAGCCGCTGGCATCAACTTCCGTTATTACGAGGACACACTAGTGGGCATCAGCCTGCACCAGAACGTGGAATTCGACGACGTGCGCGACATCGTGGACATCTTCGCCAAGGTCCTAGGTAAGGAAGTAGCTACCACGGCCGCTCCTACCGCCGAGGCCGAGCTCACGCTGACCTGGCCCGCGCACCTCCAGCGCACCAGCGAGTACCTCACGCACGCCGTCTTCAACACGCATCACGCCGAGCACGAGCTGTTGCGCTACATGAAGCAGCTCGAAAACAAGGACTTGAGCCTCGCGCACAGCATGATTCCGCTGGGCTCGTGCACCATGAAGCTCAATGCCACGGCCGAGATGATACCCGTGACCTGGCCCGAAATCGGCCAGCTGCACCCCTTCGCCCCGGCCGACCAAACGGTGGGCTACCAGCAAATCATCCGCGACTTGCAAGCCTGGCTCTGCGAGGTAACCGGCTTCGCGGCCGTCAGCCTCCAGCCCAACTCGGGCGCCAATGGCGAGTACGCCGGCCTGCTGGCCATCCGCGGCTATCACCTCAGCCGCGGCGACAACCACCGCACGGTGGCGCTCATTCCGGCCTCGGCCCACGGTACCAACCCCGCCTCGGCCGTGATGGCCGGCATGCAGGTAGTGGTGGTGAAAAGCACCGACGAAGGCAACGTGGACATGGACGACCTGCGCGCCAAAATCGCCCAGCACGCCGACCGCCTGAGCTGCCTCATGGTGACCTACCCCAGCACGCATGGCGTGTACGAGGAAACGATTATTGAAATCTGCGAGCTCATTCACCAGGCCGGCGGCCGGGTGTACATGGACGGCGCCAACATGAACGCCCAGGTAGGCCTCACCTCGCCCGCCAGCATCGGCGCCGACGTGTGCCACCTCAACCTGCACAAGACCTTCTGCATTCCGCACGGCGGCGGCGGCCCCGGCGTGGGCCCCATCGGCGTGGTAGAGGATTTGATTCCCTACCTGCCCGGCCACGTGGTAGTGCCGGTAGAGGGCCGCACGAGCGGGGCCGTATCGGCCGCGCCGTGGGGCTCGGCCAGCATCCTGCCCATCAGCTACGCCTACATTTCGATGATGGGCGGCGCGGGCATCACCCGCGCTACCGAGCTGGCCATCCTGAATGCCAACTACATCAAGGCCCGCCTTGAGGCGCACTACCCGGTGCTCTACACCGGCGCGCAGGGCCGCTGCGCCCACGAAATGATTCTCGACTGCCGCCACTTCAAGAAGGCTGGTATTGAGGTCGAGGACATTGCCAAGCGCCTGATGGACTACGGTTTCCATGCGCCCACTGTGAGCTTCCCGGTAGCGGGCACGCTGATGGTAGAGCCCACCGAAAGCGAAAGCAAGGAGGAACTGGACCGCTTCTGCGACGCCATGATTGCCATCCGCAAGGAAATCACGGAGGTAGAGGAAGGCCGCGCTGATGCCAAGGACAACGTGCTGAAGCATGCCCCGCACACTGCGGCCGTGGTGCTCGTCGAGGAGTGGACGCGCCCCTACTCGCGCGAGCAGGCTGTGTACCCGCTGCCCTACGTGCGCGCCGCCAAGTTCTGGCCCACCGTATCGCGTATCGACTCGGCTTACGGCGACCGGAATCTCATTTGCTCGTGCACGCCGCTGGAGGAGTATGCCGATGAGCCCGAGCAATTGGTTTCGACGGATAAAGGCCCGTCGTACTAGGGTTGCGCGGACTTTGTAGTCCGCGTTCGTCCGGCTGCCCGCTAACGGACGCGGACTACAAAGTCCGCGTAACAATACAACGGCCGCTACTGCGTTAAATCTGCGCAGCCGGCCACCATCCAAAACACGCCAGACTGAGCTTGCGCAAGCACTCGGCCTGGCGTGTTGTAGTTTGGTCGAGTAGCTAAGCAAACTAGTCGGCTTGCCTACTTATTTTGGAACATTGGCGGAGTTGCCCGCGTTAAGCCAATACCTCCGCAACGCAGGATTATTCCCTTAATTTCTAGCCTTATGAACCGCATAAATCGTTTTATGGCCCTCGCGGTCACGGGCCTGGCCCTGGCCTTCGGCCTCAACGCCTGCACCACAGCCAACGTGGCTTCGACCAGCGATTTTGACCACGCCGTCAACTTCCGTGCCTACAAAACCTGGGCCTGGTACCCTAAGCAAGCCAACGACACTGAGGGCGGCCCCGCCCGCGGTTACGAGTCCTTCACCGACCAGCGCATCCGCGACGCCGTGACGAAAGACTTGGCCGCCAAAAACCTCACCGAGGTAGCCAGTAACGAAAACCCCGATGTGTATGTGGCCTACAGCGTGCGCGTCGAAAACCAGCAGCAGCGCGTGGCCGGTAGCCCCTTCGGCTACGGCTACCCCTATGGCTACGGGTACGGCGGCTATGGCTACGGCTACCCCTACGGTGGCTCGTACAACTACAAAGCCGGCACCGTCATCATCGACATCGTGGACGCCAAGCGCAAGGAGCTGGCGTGGCGCGGCACCGGCCAGGCGCAGCTCGACAAAAACACGATTACGGAAGAAGAAACCTACCGCATCGTAAACAGCGTGCTCGGCAACTACCCGCCCACGGATGACCGCCGCCGCCAGGCTACGCGCTAGGTAGCAAGCGAATAGAAAGCAAAAAGCCTCGCCAATCTGGCGAGGCTTTTTTATTGTTGGCGCTGGTGCATTACAGCCAATATGTCGATTTGACTACGCCCTATGTAGTAAATCATGCGGTAATTACCGACCAACAGCTGCCGCACTTTTTGCAGATTAGCTTTTGAATAAACAGGGCCCAGGTAGGGATTATCTTCCAATTGCCGGGCACGGTCAAAAAAGCGGTCAACAGTCGCTTCAGAATGACTGGCGGAAGTAAGGCGCAGATATTCGCCGATGGCAGTTACGTGGTCTATCGCATCATCTGTCCAATAGATAGTCATCATGTCTTGCGCAAGCGGGCCATTACTATGCGGCGAGCTTCTTCGTGCGGTACCAATCGGCCGGCTTCGCGCGAAGCCATAGCTTTTTCCAGCAATTGTATCTCGTACAGCTCTTGTTGCAAATCTTCCAGGGTAGCACCTTCGGGCAACTCATCAATTACTTGATGCGCAATAGCTTTGATGGCAGGCGACATAGCAGTAATGGTAAGATTATAAAAGCCTAGGTGTTACTAAATCGGCACGTTCACGTGGCGCTCGGCGTGGTACGACGAGCGCACGAGCGGGCCGCTTTCTACGTACTTGAGGCCCCGGCGCAGGCCCTCTTCGCGGTAGGCGGCAAACACCTCGGGGTGGATGAACTCGGCTACTTCGAGGTGGCGCTTGGTAGGCTGGAGGTACTGGCCCAGGGTCAGGATGTCGAGGCCGTTGGCCACGAGGTCGTCCATGGCTTGGTGCACTTCGTCCTGCTTTTCGCCCAGGCCCAGCATGATGCCCGACTTGGTGCGGTGCCCGGCCAGCTTGGTGCGGCGAATTTGCTCCAGCGAGCGGTCGTACTTGGCCTGCGGGCGCACGAGGCGGTAGAGGCTGCCCACGGTTTCCATGTTGTGCGAAATCACCTCCTGGCCGCCCGAAATCATCACTTCCAGCGCCGCCCAGTTGGCTTTTACGTCGGGTATCAGGGTTTCGATGGTCGTTTCGGGGCTCAGCTCCTTGGTAAACACCACCGTATCGCGCCACACGCTCGCGCCGCGGTCTTTCAGCTCGTCGCGGTTTACGGAGGTGATAACGGCGTGCTTCACTTTCATGAGGCTGATAGCCTCGGCCACGCGGCGGGGCTCATCGAGGTCCAGTTCCGAAGGGCGGCCGGTGGCCACGGCGCAAAACGAGCACGAGCGTGTGCAGACGTTGCCGAGTATCATAAACGTAGCTGTGCCCGCGCCCCAGCACTCACCCATGTTGGGGCAATTGCCTGACTCACAGATGGTATGCAGCTTGTGCTCGTCCACCAGCTTGCGCACGGCCGCGTAGTCGGGGCCGATGGGCAGCTTCACGCGCAGCCAGTCGGGCTTGCGGGCACGGGCGGGCGCCGGAGGCGCCACGGGTTCGGGCTGAATAATGGGGAGCGAAAGCAGCATAGTATCCATAGTGTAAAGTTAAACAACAAAGCCCCGGCAAAGTGCCAGGGCTCTGCAATGGCCAGATGGCCGGTGGCGCGGGGCGCTAGTTGCGGTGGCCGAGGTATAAGGTAAGGTAAACCGACGGCAGAAACTGCTTGTTCAGCAGGGTGAGGTCGGGGGCGGCGGGCGGCGAGAACGTCACCAGCCGCTGCGTGTAGGCCTCGACTAGAAAGCCCACCTCGGCCCCGGCCACGGCATCGCGGTAGCGGCCATACTCGAAGCTGAGCCCGCCGCGCAAATGCACGCCCGGCACAATCTTGGTTTTGCTGATACCGCTGAAAAACGGCGCCCGGTCGACGATGTAGTCGGAGTAGTTGGGAATAGTAGGGTCGTATTGCTCGTTCACAATCACGTCGTTCTGCGACGGCCCGCCGCTGCCGCGCCGCGCCCACGTCTGGTCGTAGCTGACGTGGTAGGGCATGAGCAGGCCGATGGACGGGCCCGCGCTCAGCAGGCCGTTGACCTGCACGCCCGCCTCGGCCGCCTTGCGAAACAAGATGCGCTGAATACCGATGGAAGGCCGCAGCGCGAAGGCGTAGTTGGTTTTGTAGAGCGTCCACGAGCCGCCGGTGTAGGCGCTGGTCACGGTTTCCTCCTTGGGGTTTTTGAAAAACACGCCCTCCAGGCTCCAGAACCACAGGCGGCGCTCGTCGAGCACCCGCGACGAGCGCACGTTGACGCCGCCGATAAGCCCGCCCTGGGTGTTGAAATTGATGCCAAACACCGTTTCGCGGCGGTACGACTGCTCGTCGGACGGCGCGGCCAGCGGGCGCGGCTGGGTAGTAGGGGCGGCGCTGCGGGCGGGCGGCTCGGCCGCAGGTGCTGCGGGGCGGGCCGTGGGCCGCGCCAGCGGCGGCGTGTCTTGCGCCTGGGCCGGCACTGCCGCTACGCCGCCCAGCACGGCCGCCAATCCAAGAGCTAGAACATTTTTCATAAGTGCATCAAAAATAACACAGTGCAAGCAAGTTAAATCCTAAAATCCGGCCGCCGCTACTACCGGCTCGGCAGCGCCGAGCTAGCTTCGCGGCATGATGACCGCACCCACCGCCACCGCCCGCTACGAAGGGCACCTCCGCACCCAGGCCACGCACGTGGCCTCGGGCACCAGCATCCAAACCGACGCGCCCGTGGACAACCACGGCCGGGGCGAAGCCTTTTCGCCCACCGACCTCGTGGGTACGGCCCTCGGCACCTGCATCCTCACCACCATGGCCATCGTGGCCGAGCGCCACGGCATCGACCTGGTAGGCAGCACCTTCGACGTCAAGAAAGTCATGAGCCAGGAGCCGCCCCGGCGTATCGCGCAGCTCGACGTAGACCTCTACCTGCCCGCCGCCCTCGGCGAGGCCGACCGCGCCCTGCTCGAGCGCACGGCCCACACCTGCCCGGTGGCGCTGAGTTTGAACCCGGAAATCCGCCAGGAAATTCGGTTTTTTTATCAGTGAGTAGAGTGAGGGGGTAGTAAGGTAAGAAAGAGCAGGGTATCGCTAGGTTTCCGCACTTTATCACCCCCTCACTTTCTTACTTCACCGTGGTAGCCACGTCGCTGAGGCGGATGCCCATGTGCGAGGCGTGGTAGGTGCATTTGCCATCCTGGATGAGCAGCAACTGCGGCGACTCGTGCTGCACGCCAAACTCCTGCGCAATCTGGGCCGAGATGGGCCGGAAGCGCAGCAAATCGAGGTAGTAGAGCGGGGTGTCGGCGGGCAGCTTGGCATCGGGCCACTGGCGCTCGAGCTTGCCCTTGGCCATGGCGCTGATGGAGCAGGTAGTGCTGTGCTTGAATATAAGCACCGGGTGCTCGTGCGACTCTTGCACGATGGCAGTGAGCTGTTCGGGCTGCGTGAGCGGAAGCCAAGAAGTGGCCATAACGAAGAAACTTAGTTGGAAGAAGCTTTTTGCTGCTTGCGTAACCGCAAGCCGGGGTATTTGGGTTCGGTTACGTGCGGCGTGCCGTCGCGGTCGAATTTGGGCTCGCCGGCTACCGCCGGCAGCGGGGCCGACTCGCCGCGCCTGGGTGGCCGGCGCGGCGCGCCGAGGTGGCTATCGGTGTAGGGCGTGGCAGTGCGGCGGGCTTCGCGCAGGGCGCGGCGCTCGGCGGCCCGCTGCCGCGCCGGGCTGCTGGCCTGGGTTTGGGCCTGGGCGGCCTGGGCCGTGAGCAATGCCGCCACCGCGAATAGAAGCTTGAATGTCATGGGTGGGAAGAAAGGAGAATGGTTTGGTAACGGGCTCCATTCACAACGGCTAAGCTGGGCCTTAGTTCCCGTTGTTTTCCAGCGTAGGGTCGGGCTTGGGCACGGGCGCTTTCTTGTCCTTTTTCTGCTTTTTCTCTTTCGGGGCCTTTTCTACCGGCTCGGCGGGGGCGGCTTCTACGGGCTGGTCGGTGCGCTCGCGGGGGCTGCCGTCGAGTTCGCCGCTTTTGCCCTTGTTCTTTCCTTTGCCCTTGGCCGACGACTTGCGCATCTTGCGGTTTTCACGGTTCACGTCGTTGTGCTTGAGCGGCCGGGTTTCGTAGTGGTGGTACTGGCGGCGCTTGAGCTTAGGCTTATTTTTGATAAGCAGCTGCTTATCATACTTGTTGCGCGTGCCTTCGGACAGGTCGCTGTACGAAAGCTTGCTGTCCTTTTTGGCTTCTGAGGCACCGGGCGCGGCGTTGGGGTCGGTGGCCCCGGTCACGGGCTCCTCGCTCTTGAGCACCTGGCCCTTGTGGCGGGCCTTTTCGGCGGCCCGGAATTTGGCCTTGGCCTGCTTCGACATATCGGGCGTGGGCAGGCGGCGCGGATGCACGATGTTTTCGTACACCGAGCAGCCGGCGAGCAGGCCTAGTAGCAGCAGCGGCAGCAGATAGCGGAGCAGGTTTTTCATACAAGAGGAAATGTAGCGTAAGCTTTAGCTTGCGTTGGCGTAAGCTCGCCGCTCATGCGCAAGCTAAAGCTTACGGTACACGCTTAATACTCGCGCAGCGCCCGCAGCTGCTCGCGCAGCCGCTGCTGCGGCAAAAAGTCGGCCTCCAGCTGCGGGGCGAACGGCACGGCCGTATCCAGCGCCGCCACGCGGCGCACCGGCGCATCGAGGTGGCTAAAGCAGTGCTCGGCCAGCCAGGCCGCGATTTCGCCGCCCAGGCCGCCGGTCAGCGTGTCTTCGTGCAGGATGAGCACGCGGCCGGTTTTGCGGGTGGTGCGGGCCACGGCCTCGGTGTCCCAGGGCAGCAGCGTGCGAAGGTCCAGGATGTCGGCCTTGATGCCCATTTCCTGGCAGGCCGCCAGCGCCCAATGCACGCCCAGCCCGTAGGTGATGATGCTGAGGTCGTTGCCTTCGGCCACCAGCGCGGCCTGCCCGATGGGCGTGGTGTAGTAGGCCTCGGGCACCGGTCCGCTGAGTGAGCGGTAGAGCAGCTTGTGCTCGAAAAACATGACCGGGTTGGGGTCTTCAAACGCCGCGCAGAGCAGGCCCTTGGCGTCGTGCGGGTTGCTGGGGTACACTACTTTCAAACCCGGCACGTGCGTAAACCACGCCTCGTTGCTTTGGCTGTGGAAGGGGCCGGCAGCGGTGCCCGCGCCGGTGGGCATCCGCACCACTACGTCGGCATTCTGGCCCCAGCGGTAGTGGCTTTTGGCCAGGTTATTCACAATCTGGTTGAAGCCGCAGGTCACAAAATCAGCGAATTGCATCTCCACCATCGCCTTTTTGCCCCGGATGCTCAGCCCCAGCCCCGCGCCCACGATGGCCGACTCGCAGAGCGGCGTGTTGCGCACGCGCCCCTTGCCAAACTGCTGCACGAAGCCTTCGGTAATCTTGAAAACGCCGCCGTACTCAGCAATGTCCTGGCCCATGAGCACGAGCTCGGGGTAGCGCTCCATGCTCTGGCGCAGGCCCTCCTGAATCGCATCGACATACCGCTTTTCGGGGGCCGGGCCGTCGGCGGGCGCAGCCGTGAGCGGCGCTTCAAAGGGCTGGTACATATCGGCCAGTTCGGTTTGGGCATTCGCCACCGGGGCCGGGGCTGCCTCGGTTTCCTGCCAGCCTTTTTCTATCTCGGCCTTAATGCTTTCGCGCATCTGGATGCGAGCCGTTTCGCTGATGATGCCTTCGGCCAGCAGCCACTTTTCGTAGTTTTCGACCGGGTCTTTGGTGGCCCACTCCTGCATCAGCTCGGCGGGCACGTACTTGGTGCCGCTGGCTTCTTCGTGGCCGCGCATGCGAAAGGTGAGGGCCTCGACCAGCACCGGGCGCGGGCGCTGGCGCAGGTCGTCGGCCAGGGTCTTGATGAGGTCGTACACGGCCAGCACGTTGTTGCCATCGACCTGCACGGCCTCCATGCCGTAGGCCGGGCCTTTGTCGACGAACGACTTAAACCTAAACTGCTCATTGCTGGGCGTGCTGAGGCCGTAGCCGTTGTTTTCGACCACGAAAATGACCGGCAGCTGCCACACCGCCGCCACATTCAGGGCCTCGTGAAAGTCGCCCTCGCTGGCCCCGCCGTCGCCCGAGTAGGTGAGGGTCACGCGGTGCGTCTCATCGAGCAGGTCGGCCAGGGCGATGCCGCCGGCCACGGCCAGCTGCGGCCCGAGGTGCGAAATCATGCCCACGATGTGGTGCTCGTTGGTGCCGAAGTGAAACGAGCGGTCGCGCCCCTTGGTGTAGCCCGTGGCCTTGCCCTGCCACTGCGCGAAGAGCCGCCCCAGCGGCACCTGCCGGCTTGTAAACACGCCCAGGTTGCGGTGCAGCGGCAAAATGTACTCGTCGGGCCGCAGGGCCAGCGTGCTGCCCACCGAAATGGCCTCCTGCCCGATGCCCGAAAACCACTTGCTGATTTTGCCCTGGCGCAGCAGTATCAGCATCTTCTCCTCGATGAGGCGCGGGCGCAGCAGCTCGCGGTAGAGGTGCTTGAGCAGGTCGTTGGAGTAGTCCTTGCGGTCGAAGGCGAGGGTGGGGGCAGACATGGAGACGGGCTAGGTGGTAGGCAAAGGTAGCGGCGGCAAAAGCAGCGGCCGAAGTAGCTTTAGGGCCAATTCATTTCTCTTTCATTATTACTTGTGAAACACTACTACCTGCCGGTTTTGCTGGTGGGGCTAAGCCAGCCAGCCGCCGCCCAGCTCAGCACCTCACCCGCCGCGGCCGACCCCGCGCGCCCCGCGTTTCGCGGCGACCTGCCCGACTCGCTGGCCGCGCTGCCCACGCCCGCCGGTACCTTTCGGCTGCAAGGGCAGACGCAGCCCATCCGGCCGTTTCTCACCGTGCAAGACCAGCTGCGTACCGTGGCCGGCGTGCAGGTAACGCCCTACGACGGCAGCCCTGGCAGCGGCAATGTGGTGCGCATCAGGGGGGCGGGCGTGCTGCTGGGGCAGGCGCAGCCGCTGTACGTGGTCGATGGCCTGCCTGCGCTTAATGATGACCTGACGCCCAACCAGGCATTTGGCCTGAGTTCGGCACCGCCCCCTTACGCAGTTGCGGTAGGTAGCAACTCCTCCTACACCCCAACCATTGCCGAGCAGCAGGCTGAAGTAGGGGCCAGCCCCTTGCAGCTGCTACCGCCCGAAAGCATCGAAAGCATCGAGGTGCTGGCCGGCCCGGCGGCCGTGGCGCGCTACGGGCCACTGGGTGCCAACGGCGTCATCAGCATCCGGACGCGGCGCGGGGCGGCCAACCGCCCGCTGCGGGTGCGCTACGCCGCTTACGCCGGGGTGCAGCAAGTGCGGCACCACTACGACTTGCTGAACGCCAGCGAGTACGGCGCGCTACTCAACGAGGTGTCGACTAATCGAGGGGGTGCCCCGCTCTACTCGCCGGCCCAGTTGGCCCAGTTCGGCGCGGGCACCGACTGGCAGCGCGAAACGTACCGCGCCGCGGGCTTGCAGCAGCACCAGCTGAGCCTGGAAGGCAGCCACGCGGCCACTTCGTACCTGCTCAGCGCCGACTACCGGCAGCAAAGCGGCGTGCTGCCCAACCAAAACCTGCACCGCTACGGGCTGCGCCTGGCCCTCGACCAGCGCGTGGGCACTCGCCTTACGCTGCGCGGCACGGCCGCGCTGGGCCAGACCGACCAGCGCCAACCCATCGTGACTACCTACGCGGGGCCTACCCGCGCCGCCCTGCTGGCCCCGCCCACGGAGCTGGTGCGCACTAGCCAGGGCACGTATAATGGGTTTGCGGGTAGCAATACGAATGGCTTTCCCAATGCGCTGGCGGAAGCCGACTACCGCTACCGCACCCCGCGCACCCGCCGCCTGCTCACGCAGCTGGCCGCCGACTACGAGCCCCTGCGCGGCCTGACGGTGCAGGCCGCCGCCAGCTTTCAGCGCACGCTGCTCGATGCGGAGAGCAACACCTACTACTACCGCTACCAGAACGGCACCACGCAGCCCACCGAATCGCAGCCCTACGCCACCCAAACCTACCGCACCGGCCAGTGGAACGCCCGCCTGGCCCTGCGCTACCAGCGGCAACTGGGCCAGCACCACCACCTGGCCGCCGAGCTCGACTACCAGTACCAGCGCCTCAACGCGTTCGGTGGCCGCACCGACTATTCCTTCGTCGACAAAACGGACCCGCAAAGCGGCTCCTACGGCACCTACGGCTACTATGAGTTACAAGCCGAAGGCTTGCGCCTGCACCGGCCGTGGGCCAGCCTCCGCTACGCGCTCGACAGCACGCTGGAGGTGCAGGCCGGCCTGAGCTATGGCCGCTACTACAAGGAAGATATTACGCGCTTCTATCCCAGCGCCCAGGTGCGCTGGCACACCCGACCGGGGGCCCTCGATGCCAGCCTGTGGGTAGGGGCCGCGCGCACCAGTGTGCTGGCGCTGGGGTACGGGCTTTTTGGGCCGGTGCGGCTGGAGCGTCCGTATCAGCCAAACGGGCCCATTGGCTTCCCTATTAATCCTCAATTGCAGGCACCGCTCTACAACAACCAGGTAGAAGCGGGCCTGCAACTGGCCTCGCGGGCCGGCCGCCTGCGGGGGCAGCTGGTGGCCTACCAGCGCACCAGCCACCACGCGCTGCTGGCCGAGCAGCGGGGCCTGCCACCAGGCATCGGCTATACTAGTTTTGCCCAATACAGCGAAGCGACCATCCGCAACCAGGGCCTGGAGCTGACGCTGGCCGCCACTTGGCAAGCGGGCCGGGTACAGGGCAGCACCACGCTGGCCGCGTCGGCCAACCGCAACCGGGCGCAGGACGACGAGACGCTGGCGCGCCTGAGCCCCAAGTACGACAACCAGCCAGTGGGCGCCTTCTACGGGCTCCAGCAGGATGGCCTCACCAGCACTGGCGCCCTGCGCTACCGCGACCCCAATGGCAGCGGCCGGCCCGACTACGACGACCAGGCTGTGCTGGGGGCGGGCATTCCGGCCCAGTTGCTCAGCCTGAGCCAGCAGCTGCGCCTGGGGCGCTGGGGCCTGGATGCCCAGGTCGATGGCCTGTTTGGCTACCAGGTGCTCAACCACCAGCTAAACTTTCTGGACGTGCCTACCGGCCGCACCAACAATGCCACTACCGTGCGCGACCGCTGGACGCCCACCAACCAGGCTACCTCCGTGCCCGCGGCTACGCCTGATTACTATCTGCTTTTCACCACCGACCGCCTGCTCGAAAACGGCAGCCACGTGCGCTTGTCGTCGCTCACGGCTACCTACCGCCTGCGCCAGGCAGCCAGTAGCGATATCAGCCTATGGGCCGGCGTGCAAAACCTGTTTGTGCTCACCGGCTACCGCGGCTACGACCCCAACGTGAGCAGCGGGGGCAGCGTGCCCTACCTGGCCGGGCAAGACTACGGCGCCGTGCCCGTGCCGCGCACCTGGCTGCTGGGCGTGCGCGCCAGCCTATGATTTAAAGCAAAAACCGCAACTACTGCGCTGGCTGGGCTGTTTAGCCCCCGATGTACCTTGCGGCCGTTTTATCGTCCTGTTCATCTCTTACTTTGCTATGATACACTTCCAGGAATTCACCCTCGCCAACGGCCTGCGCTGCCTCGTCCACGAAGACTTCACTACCCCGCTGGCCGTGCTCAACGTGCTCTACGACGTGGGCTCGCGCGATGAGCACCCCGGCCGCACGGGCTTCGCGCACCTGTTTGAACACCTGATGTTTAGTGGGTCAAAGAATATTCCAAACTACGACGAGCCGCTGCAAAAAGTGGGCGGCGAGAACAACGCCTTCACCTCGCAGGACATCACCAACTACTACCTCTCGCTACCGGCCGCCAACCTCGAAACCGGCTTCTGGCTCGAAAGCGACCGGATGCTCGACTTGGCGTTCTCCGAAAGCGGCCTCGACGTGCAGCGCAAAGTAGTGGTCGAAGAATTCAAGCAGAGCTACCTCAACCAGCCCTACGGCGACGTGTGGCTCAAGCTCAAGCCCCTGGCCTACCAGCACCACCCCTACCAGTGGAACCCCATCGGCAAGGAAATCGCCCACATCGAAGAAGCCGAAATGGCCGACGTGCGCGCCTTCTTCCAGAAGCACTACGCCCCCCAGAATGCCGTGCTGGTAGTGGCCGGTGCCGTAGCTCTCGATGAGGTAAAGCGCCTGGCCGATAAGTGGTTTGGCCCCATCGCGGGCGGCCCGCGCTACGAGCGCCAGCTACCCCAGGAGCCCGTGCAAACCCAGGCGCGCCACGCCGAAGTAACGGCCCCGGTGCCGCTCTCGGCTCTCTACAAAGCCTACCACATGCCCGCCCGCCTCGATGCCCGCTACCACGCCATCGACCTGCTGAGCGACGTGCTGGGCCGGGGCAAAAGCTCGCGCCTGCACCAGCGCCTGGTGAAGGAATTAGAGTTGTTCAACAACATCTCGGCCTCGCTCACGGGCGCCCTCGACCCCGGCTTGTTCGTCATCAGCGGCAAGCTGAATGCGGGCGTAGCGCTCGAAGCCGCCGACCGCGCCGTGGAGGCCGTAGTGGCTGAAATGCTGGCCGCCGACGTGCCCGCCGCCGAGCTCGATAAAGTAAAAAACCAGGCTGAAACGGGCCTGGTTTTCGGCGAAATCGAATTGCTGAACCGCGCCCTGGCCCTGGCCATTGGCAAGCTGCTGGGCAATGCCAACCTCGTGAACGAGGAGCCGGCCATGCTGCAAGCCGTGACGCCGGCCGACATCCGCGCTGCCGCCGAACTAGTGCTGCGCCCCGAAAACTGCACTACCCTCTACTACCGCGCCGCCGAAAGCGCCGACGCGGCCGAAATGGAGGAAGAGTTGACTACGGCCGCCTAGCAGCTGGTAGACTTTTTTGCTAGGTATAGAGAAATAAAAGCAGAGGTCATGCTGAACGTAGTGAAGCATCTCTATCGCTTCATTGAACGGTTTGGATGAAGCGATAGGGATGCTTCACTGCGTTCAGTAGGACTCACATTTCCCCCAAATTTTATAAGCTATTGTTTGGGCGTGCCGAGCGTGGTGTTGCGCTTGGCGGGGGCGGCGGCCCCGTCGTAGGGCGGCGTGTTTTTGCCGTTGTAGCGCGGGTCCTGGATGGGCTGGCCGGGGGCGGCGTAGCCCGACTGGGCCTGGCCTTTGGCGTTGTCGTTGGTGCTGGCCAGCGGGCTGGCGTTGCGGGTAGCGGGCGGCTGGCCCGCCCGCGCCGCCCGCGCCGCAAACCGGGTAGTGCGGGCAGGCTTTTTGGTGGGCGTCGTTTGGGCCACGGCGGCCTGGGCAAGTAGCGCCAGGCCGAGCAGCGGCAGGCAAAGGGAGCGGAGCATAAATCCAGAATTAAAAGTGAACGGCGCGCCACTACTAACAACCGGCCCGCCAGCCCCCTCGCATACGCAAAACGGCCACGGAAGGCTAAGTCCGTGGCCGCTGCACCAAAACAGAAAGAAGAGTGAGAAAGGCGGTTTTGGAAGAAGGTGTGGGCTAGCGCTGCGCGGGCAGCGTGCTGTTGGTAGAGGTGGCACGGCGCAGGGGGCGGCCGTCGTAGTCGGTGGTTACGCCGTGCGAAACCTGGTTGAGCGGCATGCCGGGGGCCGACGATACGTTGGTGCGGGGGCGGTAGAGGGTGCCATCATCGGGCAGCTCCACGGCGTCGTTGCTCCAGCCGCTCCAGCCCGGCTGGGTGCTGGGGGTAGCCATGGCCAGCGTAGGGTTTTTGGCGGCGGCTTTTGCGGCTGCTTCTGCCTGCTTGCGCTCGCGGGCCGTGAGGGTGCGGGCCGCACGGCGCGTGGTGCGGGCCGTTTTGGCGGCCGAGGCGGGCGACTTCGAGTTATCGACCTGGGTTTGGGCCGCAGCCGTTTCGGCGGTGAACAACAGGCCGAAGCCGAGCAGGGGGAGGAGCAGTTGGCGTACCATAAACGTGAGGCGAAAAAAGAAAATGAAAGGGGAGTTGGGGAGTTGAAAAGGTAGTTGCAACGCTCGTGCCAAACTTTTGCGCGCGGGCGGCGGGCGGGGGCGTGGTGGCGGCTAAAAAGGCCTTCCTACCCACCCGCGCCCGCCGTACCTTTGTAGGTATCATGCAGGAATCTATTTCGGCCCTCGCCGCTGAGGTGGCCGCCGCCGACGTGAGCAGCGCCGCCGCCCTCGACCAGTTTCGCCTTCTCTACCTGGGCCGCAAAGGCCGCCTGGCCGACCTCTTCGACCAGCTCAAAACGGTGCCCAACGAGCAGAAACGCGCCGTGGGCCAGCAGCTCAACGGCCTCAAGCAGCAGGCCCAGGCCCGCTTCGACGAGGCCCAGGCCGCCCTCGAAGAGGCTACCGCTAACCAGCCCGCCGATGCCGGCTTCGACTACACGCTGCCCACAGTGCCCCACGCTCTGGGCACCCGCCACCCGCTGATGCTGGTGCGCGAGCAGATGCTGCGCATCTTCGCCCGCATCGGCTTCGCGGTGGCCGAAGGCCCTGAAATCGAAGATGATTGGCACAACTTCACGGCCCTCAACTTCCCCGAAAACCACCCGGCGCGGGATATGCAGGACACGTTTTTTGTAAGGAGTGAGGGAGCGAATGAGCGAATGAGTGAAGGGGCGGATGCCGCTGACTCAACTCACTCACTCACTCATTCACCAAATCACCTCTTGCGCACCCACACCAGCACCGTGCAGGTGCGCGTGATGGAAAACGAGCCGCTGCCCATCCGCCGCGTGATGCCCGGCCGCGTGTACCGCAACGAGGCCATTTCGGCGCGGGCGCACATGCTCTTCCACCAGATTGAGGGCTTGTATATCGATGAGAACGTGAGCTTTGCCGACCTCAAGCAGACGATTTACTACTTCGTGCGCGAGATGTTTGGCGAGGATATCAACATCCGGTTCCGCCCCAGTTACTTCCCCTTCACCGAGCCCAGCGCCGAGATTGACATCACCTGCCTCATCTGCAAGGGCGCGGGCTGTAACATCTGTAAGGGCAGCGGCTGGGTCGAAATCGGCGGCAGCGGCATGGTCGACCCCAACGTACTGGAAAACTGCGGTATCGACTCGGAAAAATACACCGGCTACGCCTGGGGCATGGGCATCGAGCGCATTACCATGCTCAAGTATCAGATTAAGGATTTGCGCCTTTTCACCGAGAACGACGTGCGCTTCCTGCGCCAGTTTGAGGCGCTCTAGGACACTTAGGCCGCTTCGGTTACTTTCTAAAAGCCTCGAACTAACTACCTGGCGTGGTTGGTTCGAGGCTTTAACTGTTTGGGAGTCGTAAATTTGCAGGCTCTTTTCGCTAGTTATTTCAATGTTGCCCGTGCTGAACCGGGCAGACTTCCGTGCTTTATGAAAGTTAGAACGCTTAAACAAAACAAGGTCAACGTTATCACCCTAGGTTGCTCCAAGAACCTCGTAGACTCGGAAGTGCTCATGGGCCAGCTGCGGGCCAACGACTTCCAGGTAACCCACGAGGCCAAAAAGTCGGATGCTAACATTGTCATTATCAATACCTGTGGCTTTATCGATAACGCCAAGCAGGAAAGCATCGACACCATTCTGCGCTACGCCGACGAGAAGGAAGCCGGCAAGCTCGAAAAGCTCTATGTAACCGGCTGCCTCTCGCAGCGCTACAAAGACGAGCTGGAGGAAGAAATTCCGCAAGTCGATGCCTACTTCGGCACCCTGGAGCTGCCCCAGATGCTGAAGGTGCTGGAGGCCGACTACAAGAAAGAGCTGGTAGGCGAGCGCCTGCTGACCACGCCCAAGCATTACGCCTACTTCAAAATCGCGGAGGGCTGCAACCGCCCGTGCTCGTTTTGCGCCATCCCGCTGATGCGCGGCAAGCACGTAGACCGCCCGATGGACGACCTCGTAACCGAGGCCAAGCGCCTGGTGGGCATGGGCACCAAAGAGCTGATTCTCATAGCCCAGGACCTCACTTACTACGGCTTGCAAGCCTACGGCGAGCGCAAGCTGCCCGAGCTGCTGGAGCGCCTCTCCGACGTGCCCGGCCTCGACTGGATACGCCTACAATACGCCTACCCCTCGCAGTTCCCGCTGGCGGCGCTGGATGTGATGCGCGAGCGCGACAACATTTGCCGCTACCTCGACATGCCGTTGCAGCACATTTCGGATAATATGCTGAAAACCATGCGCCGGGGCATCACCAGCCGCCGCACCAAGGAGCTGGTGCGCGAGATTCGCGACCGGGTGCCGGGCATTGCGCTGCGCACCACGCTCATCGCCGGCCACCCCGGCGAAACAGAGGCCGACTTCGAGGAACTGTGCGAATTCGTGCAGGAGTCGAAGTTTGAGCGCCTGGGCATTTTCACTTATTCGCACGAAGAAAATACCCACTCGCACACGCTGGTAGACGACGTGCCGGCCGAGGTGAAGCAGGAGCGCGCCGACCGCATCATGGAAATTCAGCAGCAGATTTCGCTGGATTACAACGAGTCGCGCGTGGGGCAGACGTATAAGGTGCTTTTCGACCGGCTCGAAGGCGGCTACTACGTGGGCCGCACCGAGTTCGACTCGCCCGAGGTGGACAACGAGGTACTCGTGCTGGCTACGAATGACCTGCACATCCCGCAGGGTAGCTTTGCCAACGTGCACATCACGGGGGCTAGCGACTTCGATTTGTACGGCGAGGTAGTGCGGTAGGGGTTTTTACGTCGGTCATGCAGAGCGCAGCGAAGCATCTCGCGTGGTGCACTATTCTCAACTTCATTGATTACTGCGCCACGCGAGATGCTTCGCTGCGCTCTGCATGACCGTTGTTTTAGCTGGCCTGCCGACAACCTTTCCCGCCCGGCCGGGTTTTGCCCTGAATCTTGCGCTCACTTTTCCCCGCGCTCATGGCTGCTGCCGACTGTATTACCCTGCCCTACGCCGCTACCGGCGCGTTTTCGGGTCTGCTGACTGACTATATCGCCGGCTCGCCGGCCCTGGCGCCCTTCTACCACCGCCGGCCCGAGCTGGCCGCTTTTCAGGCCCAAATCGAAGAAAAGCAAGCCGCCTACTCGCCCGAAGCGCGGCAGCGCCTGGTAGCCGACCTGCGCGCCCAGTATGCCGAACTGGGCGGTGAGGTGCCGCCCGCTGTGGCCGCCAACCTCGATTTGCTGGCGAAGGCTACGACCTTCACCATCACGACCGGACACCAGCTCAACCTGTTTACGGGGCCGCTGTACTTTGTTTATAAGATAGTTACGGCCATCAAGCTCAGCCAGCAGCTCAAGGCTGAATATCCGCAGTACGACTTCGTGCCGGTGTACTGGCTGGCGACCGAAGACCACGACTTCGCCGAAATCAACCACTTCCAGCTTTTTGGCAAAACGCTGAGCTGGGCCGGGCCGGGCGAAGGCCGCCTGGGCGGCCCGGTGGGCCGCCTGCCGCTCGATGGGCTGGCCGAAGAAATCCTGAGCCAGCTGCCGCCCGAAGTGCCGGCTGCGTTCAAAGACGCCTACGCCAGCAGCACCACGCTCAGCGAGGCTACCCGCAAGCTGGCTACCAGCCTCTTCGGTAGCTACGGCCTGGTGTGCCTCGATGCCGACCGCCCGGCCCTCAAGCAGGCGCTGAAGCCGCTGCTGAAGCAGGAAATCCAGGGCCAGCTGTCCAACCAGGCGGTGCAAGCCACCAACGCCCAGCTCACGGCCGCCGGCTACAAGCCGCAGGTATATTCGCGCCCGCTCAACCTGTTCTTCCTCACCGACGAAGGCAAGCGCGAGCGCCTGGAGCCCGACGCCGCCCCCGGTGCCGACTGCACCCAGGTAACGGTGCGCGGCACCAGCCGCTGCCACTCGCAGGCCGAACTACTAGCCCTGGCTGAAGCCGAGCCCGTGCGCTTTAGCCCCAACGTGGTGCTGCGCCCGGTGTACCAGGAAATTCTCATGCCCAACCTCGCCTACATCGGCGGCGGGGCCGAGGTAGCGTACTGGTTTCAGCTGAAAGGCGTGTTTGAGGAGTTCGGCGTGACTTACCCCATCGTGCTGCCCCGCAACTCGGCCATGTACCTGAGCCGCGCCAACGCCGGCAAGCTGCGCAAGCTGGGTGTGGGCACGCGCGACGTTTTCAAGCCTTTGGCGGAGCTGAAAAAGCAGGTCGGTGCCCAGCTGGGCCAGGAAGAAATAACCCTGGCCGACCAGCAAGCCGCCCTCGCCGCCGCCTACCAGCAGGTGCAGGACCTGGCCCAGCGCCTCGACCCCACGCTGGTGAAAGCCGTGGCTGCCGAGGCCCAGAAAGCCACCGGCGCGCTGGCCGGCCTCGAAAAGCGCCTCGCCAAAGCCTCCGAAGCCAAGCACGAAACCGCTTACTCGCAGCTCACGGCCCTCAAAGACAAGCTCTTCCCCGAAGGCGGCTTGCAGGAGCGCACCGACAACGTGCTGAGCGTGCTCCTGAACAACCCCGGCTTTATCGACCAGCTCCTGCACTGCTTCGAGCCGCTGACGCTGGTGTTCGCGGTGATGGAGGAAGGGTAGCGGGCTGGCTGAGCGGCGGGACAGTAGCGCGTAATCGGTAGGGTAGAGCTTGAGACTGGTTGTCACGGCTGCTGCCTTACTTAGCGTATGAAAAACCAACAACCGGGCCGCTGGCTCGTTGCGCTGGCCGCGCTGGCTATCGCCCCGCTGGGCGCGTGGGGGCAGTTTAAGCCCCGCCCCAAGCCGCTGCCCGCGCCTACGCCGCCGGTGCCGGCCATTGCCAACCCGGTGCTGGCCGGCGACTTTCCCGACCCGTCGATAACCAAGGTGGGCAACACCTACTGGGCCTCGGCCACGTCGTCGAACTGGGGGCCGGTTTTTCCGCTTCTAAAATCAACCAACCTCACCGACTGGACGCTGGTAGGGCACGTGTTTCCGCACGGGCGGCCGGCCTGGGCCGATTATTACTTCTGGGCGCCCGAAATCAGCGAGGAAAAGGGGCGGGTATATGTGTACTACACCGCCCACAAGCGCGGCGGCAACCTGTGCGTGGCCGTGGCCAGCGCCGACCGCCCCGAAGGCCCCTACCGCGACCATGGCCCGCTGGTGGGCCAGCCCGATGGCTCCATCGACGGCTTTCCGATGCTCGACGAGCACGGCCAGGCCTACCTGCTGTGGAAAGAAGACGGCAACAGCGTGCAAAAGCCCACGCCCATCTGGGCGCAGCGCCTGAGCGACGACCGCACCACGCTGGTGGGCGAGAAAACGGAGCTGCTGCGCAACACGGCCCCCTGGGAGGGCAACCTCGTGGAGGGCCCCAGCGTGGTGCGGCACGCGGGCTACTTCTACCTGTTTTATGCCGCCAACGGCTGCTGCGGGCACAACTGCACCTACGGCACCGGCGTGGCCCGCGCCAAAAGCCTGCTCGGCCCCTGGGAGAAGTACGCCAAAAACCCCATCCTGACCAAAAACGACGCCTGGACCTGCCCCGGCCACGGCACTACGCTCCAGCGCGCTGGCCGCTGGTACATGCTGCACCACGCCTACGAGGTAGGCAGCTTCGAGTACGTGGGCCGGCAGGGCGTGCTCAGCGAGTTCAGGTGGACCAAGGACGGCTGGCCGGAATTCTTGAACAACCACAGCATCCCGAGCACGCCGGCCAAAACGCCCGTCGTGGTGGCCGACGAGTTTGCGGGCACCGCGCTGGCCCCGTGGTGGCAGTGGCCCATCACGGCCGATGAGCCGCAAACCAAGCTGACCGGGGGCCAGCTACGCCTCGGGGCCCGGCCCGCCGAGCAGGGCGGGACCCTGCTGGGCCGCTCGACGCTGGCCGCCAACTACACCGCCGCCGCTACGCTGCTGGCCCCGGCCGCCCTGCCGGCCGGCACCCTGGCGGGCGTGGCCGCCATCGGCGACCCCGACAATGCCCTGAGCCTGCTGGCGGGCCAGGGCCAGCTACAAGTGCAGGAGCGCCGCGCCGGCAAAACCCGCGTGGTGGCCACCGTTGCCCTGCCCGCCACGGCCCGCGCCGTGCAGCTGCGCGTGCAAGCCCGGGCCGGCATCCATTACCAGTTTGCCTGGAGCCTCGATGGCCGCACCTGGACCAGCCTGCTACCCGCCGGCGAAAGCCTGAACGGCCAGTTTTTGCCGCCCTGGGACCGGGGCGTGCGCGTGGGCCTGGTGGCCCAGGGCGCGGCCGCGGCCACTTTCGAGCGCTTCGAGCTGCGCAATGAGTAGTAGGTTTTTGCCGCTGCGCAAAGCCGTATTTCGCGCCACATGGGCGAAAATAGCCGGGGCCCTTGGGCGCTCCCCAAAGCAGCGCCATGCGCCACTGCCGGGCCGGCCTGCGTAAGTTTGGCCTCCTAACCGCTCCCTCTTATGTTCGACTTCACAGAGCAACCCCACCGCCGCTTCAACCCCCTGCTCGACGAGTGGGTTCTCGTTTCGCCGCACCGTGCCAAGCGCCCCTGGCAGGGCCAGCAGGAAGAAAACCAGGCCGACAACCGCCCCGAATACGACCCCACCTGCTACCTCTGCCCCGGCAACACGCGCACCAGCGGCGACGTGAACCCGCAGTACCCGCACCAGTTCGTGTTCGACAACGACTTTGCGGCCTTGCTGCCCGAGGGCGAAACCGGCACCTACGAGGAAGGCGGCCTGCTGCGCGCGGAAGCCGAAACCGGCCACTGCCGCGTCATCTGCTTTTCGCCCAAGCACAACCTGACCTTGCCCGAAATGGAGGTGTCAGAAATCCGCCGCGTGGTGGACACCTGGACCGACGAGTTTCGCACGCTCGGGGCCGACCCCAATATCAACTACGTGCAGATTTTCGAGAATAAGGGCTTCGTGATGGGCTGCTCGAACCCGCACCCGCACGGCCAAATCTGGAGCGAGCGCACCGTGCCCGACCTGCCCGCCAAGGAGGCCCGCGCCCAAAAGGCGTATTTCGAGCAGCACGGCCGCACCCTGCTGGCCGACTACTTGGCCATCGAGGAGAAAACCAAAACCCGCTTCGTGGTCGAAAACGACACCTGGGTGGTGCTGGTGCCCTTCTGGGCCGTGTGGCCCTTCGAGACGCTGGTGCTGCCGCGCCGCGCCGTGCAAGACCTGACGCAGCTCAACGACCAGGAGCGCGACGGACTGGCCGACATCCTGAGCCAGCTCACCATCAAGTACGACAACCTGTTTGAGGTGAGCTTCCCGTACTCGGCCGGCTTCCACCAGCGGCCCACCGATGGCGGCGAGCACCCCGAGTGGCACCTGCACATGCACTTTTTGCCGCCGCTGCTGCGCTCGGCTACGGTCAAGAAATTTATGGTGGGCTATGAGCTGCTGGCCAATGCCCAGCGCGACATCACGCCCGAGCAGGCCGCCGAGCGCCTGCGCGCCCTGCCCGCCGTGCACTACAAGGCGGCCGCCGCAAAGTAGGTTTTTAAGCTAAAAAAAGAACCCCGGCCGCACGGCGGCCGGGGTTCTTTGCCTATGGGCGTCCAGGCTTCGGACAGAGCTGCCCGAAACCCTTGCCCGCGTCTGCCTACTGCTTGATAAGCTTGAGTAGCTGGGTGCCAGTGCTGGTACTGAGGCGCACTAGGTAGAGGCCGGCGGCGTAGCCTTGCGTGGGTACGGCCAGCGTTTGAGCCTGCCCGGCCTCAGCTTGGCCGCTGGCCAGCTGTTGCACCAAGCGGCCTTGGGCATCGTACACGGCCAGGGTGTAGGCCTGGGCCAGGGGTAGCGCGAAGCTGAGTTGCAGCGCGTCGCCGAACGGGTTGGGGTGGCCCGCCAGGGTGAGCGCCAGGGCACTGGTCGCGCCGCCTACTGCGCTGGTAGTCGACCTGGCCGGCGTGGTGGCGGTGGCCTCGGTAGACTGGGTGGCCACGCGGGTGGCGATGGTGGCGGGCGTCACGGTAATGCTCACGGTGGCCGGGTCGCCGCACACCAGCGGCGAGCCCATGTTGCAGGCGTAGTAGGTAAAACTGTCGCTACCCACAAAGCCGGCGTTGGGCACGTAGCGGAACGAGCCGTCGGGGTTGAGCACGAGCGTGCCGTTGCTAGTGCGGGTGATGAGGATGGCGCGCGGGTTGGTGCCCAGGTCATTCGCCAGCACGTTGCCCGTGAGCGGGGTGCCGGCCGGCGTGGTGTACGAGTCGGCCACCGTAACGGGGCCGGTGCGCGTTACCGAGATGGTAACGGTAACCGGGTTGCCACAGAGCAGCGGCTCGGCAGGGTCGCAGGCGTAGTAAGTGAAGCTGTCCTGTCCCGTAAAGCCCGCGTTGGGCTGGTAGCTGAATGAGCCGTCGGGGTTCAGTACCAGCGTGCCATTAGCGGGGCGATTAATAAGAATGGCGCGGGGGTTGGTGCCCAAGTCGTTGCTAAGCACGTTGCCCATCAGCGTTATGCCTTGCGGAGTGGCGTACGAGTCGGCCACGGTGGTGGGGGCCACGCGCACCACGAAGGGGATGGTCGAGGCAGCGGTGCCGTAAGACGTAGTCACGCTCACCGGGCCGGTAGTGGTACCAGCGGCTACCACGGCCGTGAGGCTGGTAGGCGAATTGACGACAAACGAGCTGGCGGGTGTGCCATTGAAGCTGACGGCCGTGGTGCCGGCCAGGTTGGTGCCCGTAATGGTGACGCTGGTGCCCACCGGCCCGGTAGAGGGGATTGGTCGCGGAACCGTCGGGGCCCTGTCATCAAGCGTATATACTTCCCCTGCAAAGGGTATATTCGTGAGGCCGGTGCTCAAGCCGATAGTATTGACGAGGTCCAGGCGCAGGGTGCCACGGCCGGCACCAGCAATCACATCCACGGTGTACGTGGTGCCCGAGCCGAGCACGGCCGAGACGACGGCCGAGCTGATGCCTGACGTGGTGAGCGAAAAATTATAATACGAGAGGCCCGTGACGGGGGCAGCAAAGGTCACCGCGTAGCGCACACTAACGGCGTTGATAGGGGCCCGACGAATGGAGACGACCTGGGTACTAACCAGGGTGGTGAAGCTGATGGCAGTGCCATAGCTGGTGCCCGCGCTGTTGGTGGCGTAGGCCCGCGCGGTGTAGGTCGTACCGGGAGTGAGGGTAGTAAAGAGTCTTGTGAAGCTGCCCGTGCCCGCGCCGTTGCCATCCCGAATTACCCCTGCGCCGCCGATGGTGGGGGCGGTGTTGGTGCTGCTGTATACCACGCCGCGGTCCGTCACGGCGGCGTTGCCGTCGCTGGTGACGACGCCGCCCAGCACGGCACTGGCCAGCGTGGTGCTGTTGCTGGTAACGTTGGTGACCGCCGTCGTCACGGTGGGCACACTCGTCACCGTAAACGCCACTCCGCCGCTGGTGCCACTAGGCGTGGTCACGGTTAGGGGGCCGCTGGTGGCCCCAAGGGGCACGGTAGCCGTGATGGTGGTGGCATTAACTACCGCAAAGGTGGCGGCGGCCGTGCCGTTAAAGCGCACCACCGTGGCCCCCGCCAGGTTGGTGCCCGTGAGCGTCACACTCCCGCCCACCGGCCCACTGTCAGGGCTGAGACTCGTCAGGGTAGGGGCGTACATGGTTGTATTCAGCAGCACGCTGATGTTGTCGGTGCTTTCGTTGGCTGTGAGCAGGTCGGGCTTGCCATCGCCGTTCACGTCGGCTACCGCGAGGCCAAAAGGCTGGCTGTTAGCGCCCGTGCCAAAGGCGGGCACCGCCTGGAAGTAGCCCGTGCCGTAGCCCAGCAGCACGCTGGCGTTGTTGGTGCTAGGGGTGGCCGTGAGCGCGTCCAGCTTGCCGTCGCCATTCACGTCGGCCACGGCGATGCTATAGGGGGCGCTAAGGATGCCCTTGCCGTAGGGGGTAACGGCCTGGAAGGAACCAGTGCCATTGCCCAGCAGCACGCCAACCGTGCCGCTGCTGGAGTTGGCCGTGAGCAGGTCGGGCTTGCCGTCGCCATTCACGTCGGCCACCGCAATGCCAAAGGGATTGCTGCCGCTGCCCGTGCCGTAGGTAGTAGCGGGCTGGAAGGTGCCGTTGCCGTTGCCCAGTAGCACCCCGGCCGTGTTGCTGCCGTAGTTGCCCGTGAGCAGGTCAAGCTTGCCATCGCCATTCACGTCGGCTACCGCAAGGCTACGGGGGCCGCTGCTGCTGCCCGTGCTGTAGGTGGTAGCGGGCTGGAAAGTGCCGTTGCCGTTGCCCAGCAGCACCCCGGCCGTGTTGCTGCCGTAGTTGGCCGTGAGTAAGTCGGGTTTGCCGTCGCCGTTCACGTCGGCCGCCGCCACGCCGTCAGGAATGCTGCCGCTGCCCGTGCCGTAGGTAGTGGCCGCCTGGAAAGTGCCGTTGCCATTGCCCAGCAGCACGCTGATGTTGTTGGTGCTTTCATTGGCCGTGAGCAGGTCGGGCTTGCCGTCGCCATTCACGTCGGCCACCGCGATGCGGCGCGAATCGCCGCCGCCCGTGCCGTAGGTAGTAGCGGCCTGAAAAGTGCCGTTGCCGTTGCCCAGCAGTACCCCGGCCGTGTTGCTGTTGAAATTGACCGTGAGCAGGTCGGGCTTGCCATCGCCGTTCACGTCGGCCGCCGCAATGCTGAGCGGGCTGATGCCGCCCGTGCCGTAGGTGGCGGCGGGGGCAAAGGTGGGGGCAGGATTTTGGGCCTGCGCCGCGCCGGCCGTGGCCAGCAGCACCCCCAGCGCCGCCAGCGAGCGGCGCGGCCAGGAGGAGTAAGCGTATCGCATAAAAAAGAAGGTAGGAAAAGGTGCGTCTGCAAAAAGCAGGTACCAAAGCTACTGTTGAGGTGTGGGTATATAGCATTTAGTTTACTATTAATTATACTTTACCCTGCATGCACCAGGCAGCATGCTGCCTGGTGCATGGGCTGGCCGGGGCCGCCGCCGACGCGGCAACGCGGGGCGGCTCGGGGGGCAGTATCAAGCGTGGCCTTGCGC
>NZ_DASTEP010000181.1:0-28081 GCF_035709525.1 Hymenobacter sp.
AGCATGACCGTACTATCCACTCATCCACTCATCCAAAAACCCGCTCCTCCAAAACCCACCTCACGGGTGCGCGGCTACCCACACGGTACCGTCTTCGTACTCCTCTTTTTTCCAGATGGGTACGACTTCTTTCAGCGTGTCGATGATGTACTGGCAGGCGGCAAAGGAGTCGGCGCGGTGGGGCGTGGACACGGCCACGACCACGGCCACGTCGCCGATTTCGAGGGTGCCGTGGCGGTGCGTCACGGCTACGCGGCGCAGCATGGGCCACTTTTCCTGGGCCATTTCGGCCACGCGGGCTAGCTGGCGCAAGGCCATCGGCGGGTAGGCCTCGTAGTGCAGGCGCACCACGCGGCGGCCCTCGCTGCGGTTGCGCACCGTGCCGATGAAGGCATTCACGGCCCCGGCTTCTTCCGATTCGGCGGCGGCCAGCACGGCCGCCACGTCGATGGGCTGGTCGGTAAGGTCGATTTGATGCATAGATTGATTAACTAGCTGACTACCCACCGCTCACGGGCGGAATCAGCGCGATTTCATCGCGCTCGTGCAGGGCCACGTCGTCGGCGGCGTACTCGTTATTCACGGCCACGGCCAGGCTGCGCAGGCCCGCCAGCGCGGGGTAGCGTGTGCGCAACTCGGCGAGCAGCCCGGCGGCCGACTGCCCGGCCGGCACGCTTAGTTCTAAAGACGACTGGCCCACGATTTCGCGGGCAATGCCGAAGAGGGCGATGGTAAGATTCACGAGAGTAATAAAGTAATAATCAGCCCCCTATCGTGGCCATGCTCTCAAAATTGAGCTGATGCACGGGGCGCTGGCGCTCGGCCTCAAAGCCATTGGCCGCGCGGTGATAAAACGCCTGGCTGAGCGCCTCGGCAATCGTGTGGTCGGACGCGCCGCCGCGCAGCAGCGCCCGCAAATCGAGCCCACCCTGGTCGTAGAGGCAGGTTTTGATGCCGCCTTCGGCCGTGAGGCGCAGGCGGTTGCAGGTGCCGCAAAAGGTGCGCGAATACGCCGCGATGATGCCGATGCGGCCCACGTGCCCGGCCACGGTGTACTCGGTGGCCGTGGCCCCGGCGGCGTGGGTGGGCAGCAGCGGCCCCAGGTGAGCCTCCAGATGCTGCCGGATGCGGCGGTGGTGCCAGGGCAGCGACTCGGGCGTGGCCACGTGGCTGCCCCCATTAAAGGGCATTTCCTCGATAAAGCGCACCTCCACGGGCAGCTCGCGCGTGAGCTCGGCCAGCGGCACCAGGTCCTGGATGTTGCGGCCGTCCATCACTACGGCGTTGATTTTGAGCTGAATGCCCGCGTCGAGTAGCGCGTGAAAGGTTTGCATCACCTGCGGCAGCTCGTCGCGCCGCGTGATGTCGAAAAAGCGCTGCCGGTCAAGAGTATCGAGGCTGAGATTCACGGCCTTTACCCCAATGCGCGCCATCGTGGGCACGTGCGGGGCCGTGAGCACGCCGTTGGTCGTCAGGCTGAGGTCGTCGAGGCCGGGCAGCGCGGCCAGGCGCTCCATGAAGGGCACCAGGTCGCGCCGCACGAAGGGCTCGCCGCCCGTCAGGCGCACTTTGCGCACGCCCAGCTGGGTCATAATGCCGACTAGGCGCAGCATTTCTTCGTAGCTAAGCAGCTCGTGCTTAGGTAGGTACTTGATGCCTTCTTCGGGCATGCAGTAGAAGCAGCGTAGGTTGCAGCGGTCGGTTACGGCCAGGCGTAGGTATTCCAGCGGCCGGCCGTGGGCGTCGTGCAGCGTGGTCGGGGCGGGAAAACTGCTCATGCTTGAAGTAGGCGGCAACTTAAAGGAAACCGGTTTATGCTAACCCCAAAGCGTTATATAAAGTTGGGAATAACGACTGTAGGGTAAGCTTTAGCTTGCCATTGCCGCAGGCAAAAAATTCGCGTGCCACTGCCCACTAACGCCGTTTTGCCTGCGGCAATGGCAAGCTAAAGCTTACCCTACTCAAACTCTTCCAGGCCGCCGGCCAGCGTCTGCACATTATTGTAGCCCAGCTCGCGCAGCAGCGCCACGGCCTGCGCGCTGCGCACGCCGCTCTGGCAATACACCACTACCGCGCCCTGGCGGGGCACCTCAGCGGCGCGGGCGGCCAGCTGCGGCAGCGGCAGCAGCACGGCCCCCGGCAGGTGGCGGCGGGCGTGCTCCAGCGGCCCGCGCACATCGAGCAGCAGGGGCGGCTCGGGCGCGGCCAGTAGGGCGCGCAGCGCGCTGGCAGTCAGAGTATCAGCGGCGGCGGGCGCGGCGCAGCTGCTGTCGAAATAGTCAGCGGGGTTGGCCGTGTCGAGGTCAATCTGGCTTTGCACCGCGTCGCGCTTGAAGCGCAGCGTGCGGCTCTGGAAGCTGAGCGTATCGAGCAGCCACAGCCGGCCGCTGAGCACGTCGCCGAGGCCCAGCACCACCTTCAGCGTTTCGGTGGCCTGCACCGTGCCCACCAGGCCGGGCAGCACGTTGAGCACGCCGGTAGTGTTGCAGTCGGGCGCTTCGGCGGCGCTGGGCGGCTCCGGGAAAAGGCAGCGGTAGGTGGGCCCGCCCTGGTAGTTGAACACCGAGACCTGCCCCTCAAACTTGTAAATAGCTCCCGACACCAGCGGCTTGCCCAGGCTCACGCAGGCGTCGTTGAGCAGGTAGCGGGTCGGAAAATTGTCGGAGCCATCGACTACCACGTCGTAGCCGGCCACTAGGGCGCGTACATTTTCGGGGCTCACGCGCAGCGGGTGCAGCTCGTAGACTACCAGCTCGTTGAGGCGGCGCAGGGCGCGGGCGGCGGCTTCTATCTTGGGCTGGCCCACGTCGGCGGGGCCGTAGAGAATCTGGCGCGGTAGGTTGGTGAGCTCTACCTGGTCGGCATCGGCGAGGCCCAGCGTGCCCACGCCGGCGGCGGCCAGGTATTGCAGGATGGGGCAGCCCAGGCCGCCCGCGCCCACCACCAGCACGCGGGCCGCGCGCAGGCGTGCCTGCCCGGCCTCGCCGATTTCGGCCAGCTGGAGGTGGCGGCGGTAACGCTGGCGCTCAGCGGGGGAAAAGGTAGTCATGCGCTAGTAATCGGCATCGCTGCCAAATAGTTTAACTCAACTTGCGAGGTAGCCGCGAAGCGGCGGCATGTTGGTAGCTACCGTTACCATTCAACTATCTGGAGCCGCGAAGCGGCGGCACCTACGGAGAGATGCCGCCGCTTTGCGGCTCCAAATTGCTAAAAATCATGCTAGACTACCAACGTGCCGCCGCTCCGCGGCTACCTCGCAAGTTGAGTCAGCTTAAACAAACCTGGCTGTTATACTGCAAAACGTCTCACAGCCCGTAGCTCAGCGCCAGGTAGTAGAGCCCGCCCACGCTCGGCCCGCCGAGGTAGCTCACGTAGTAGCGGTTCAGCACGTTGGTGGCCCCGAGCTTGAGGCGCACCTGGGCGGCCGGCAGGTGGTAGCTGAGCTGGGCGTCGAGGGTGCCATAGGCGGGCACCTCGCCGCTCACCAGAAAGGTCTGCGAGAAGTAGCTGACCTGGTGGCGATACGTCAGGCCGAAACCCAGATTACGGTACACGTTTTCGTTGGCTACGTTCAGGTTGTACATCCAGCGCGGGGTGTTAAAGCCGTCTTCGAGGCCGTCGCCGCTTTCGGTGCGGGCCAGGCGGGCGTAGGTGGCATTGGCCCCGAGTAGGTAGCCGCCGGCCACCTCGTAGCGCAGCCCAGCCGAGCCACCGTAGTTGCGCACCTGGCTGCGCGAGTTGGTCCAAAGGCGGTAGCGGGCCTGGGTGGCGCGGGCATTGAGGGCGGTGGCTACGGCACCTAGGCCATCGGGGCTCTCGGCGAGCGGCTGGTAGGTGCCGGGCAGTGGGTCGCGGATGGGCGAGGTAGTGGTGTTAGCTTGTTTGACAGGTACGTAGGCCTCGACCTGCGCAATAAAATCCTGGTACGAATTATAGTAAAAATCGACATCGACCAGCAGCCGGCCGCCCGGCCCCAGCGCCGCCTTGTAGCCCAGCTCCAGCGCGCGGATGTACTCGGGCCGCAGGTAGGTATAGGGGTTTTGTTGCAGCAGGTTTCGATTGGCCAGGATGGCGGCGGCCCGCTTCTGCGCCGTGGACTGGCTGGAGTTGTCGGCGTTGATGCCGGCCGTCACGGCCGCGTTGAAGGCGTCGATGCTGGCGCGGGTGTAGCTGTTTTCAAACACGCCCGCGCTCATCACGCGCAGCCCCCCGATGCGCTTCACCTGCCCGCTATTCACGTTGGAAAAGCCCTCAAACAAGCTCGGAAAGCGGTAGCCGCTCTGGTAGCTGAGCCGAAAATTCTGCCGGGCCACGGGCGAGAAAACTGCCGTGAAGCGCGGGTTGAATTTCACATTGAAGTAGTCGTTTTTATCGACCCGCAGCGTGGCCGTCAGGCGCAGCTTCTCCCGAAAAAGCCGCCCGCCCGCCTGCACGAAGCCTCCGGTTTTGGAATACGCCAGCTGGTCGCCGAGCGCGTCTTTGCCCGGTGCGGGGTTTACGAAGTAGTTGCCATCGGGCATTACCAGGTAGGTGCGGTGGTCGGCCCCGGCCAGCAGGTCGAGCTTGTCGGGGAGGGCGTGGCCGCGGCGGCGCAGGGCCTCGGCTAGGTTCAGCTGCGCCTCGGCGTGCAGCAGGCGGGCCTGCACGCGCAGGGCCGCGCCCCGGTCCCAGTTGTTGATGTCTTGCAGCTCGCCCAGGCGCTCATTGAAGGCGGCGGTGCCGGGCTGGAGGCGGCCAGCGTCGGCGGTGGTGCGGGCGGCGGCGTGGGCGGCCGCCACGCCGGCCCCGGCGGCGGTGGCGGCGTTCCAGGCGGCTGTGTAGTCGGCGTTCCAGGCGGCGTCGGGCTTGTAGCTGCGGTCGAGGTTTTCGGCCATCGAGCGCAGGTTGTAGCTGCGGCCGGTGCTTTCCTGCGTGAGGTAGGCGCGGGCCTGCACCACGGGCGTCGTGAGCGCCAGGGCGTGCTGCTGCAAGCGGTAGCCTTGCAGCCGAAAGCGGTTCGAGCGCTGGTACACGTTGTCGAAGCCCGCCGTGCGGTAGGTGTACACCAGCGCCACGCCCGGCCGGGGGCGGTAGTGCAGCGCCGCGTCGGCCTTGATGGTCTGGAGGTTATAGTCCACTACGTCGCGCTCGTCGTAGCCGGTGCGGCCCACCGCGTACTGCTTGCCGCCCAGCGTGAGCGTCGTGCGGTTCGACGACTCGTTGCCGTAGCTGCTCACCGGGTCGCGGGCCGGGTTGTCGGCCCCGAAGAGCCCGGTCGTGGCGTTGCCGTTGGGGTTGAGGTCGGTTTGGTCGTTGGCTATCCAGTCGTAGGCCCGCAGGTAGGTCGCGTTTACTTTGAAAGCCAACTTCTCCGCTACCAGCACTTTGGCATAGCGCAAACTGGTTTCAGAATACGCCTTGGCCGACGCGCTACCCGCGCCCAGCGTCCGCACGTTGGGGTCGGCCAGGTGGTTCACGCCCGTTTGCTGGCGCACGCTCAGGCCCTGGTAGTCGAAGGGGTTTTTGGTGGCAAAATTGGCCAGCCCGTTGATGGCGTTGAGGCCGTAGAGCGCGGCGGCCGTGCCGGGCACCAGCTCCACGCTCAGGATATCGAGGTCACTCGGCCCCAACACGTTGCCAATCGGCCCGCCGATGTGCGGGGCCTGGTTGTCCACGCCATCCACGAGCTGCGCAAAGCGCACGTTGGTAGTATTGGCAAAGCCCCGCGCATTCAGCACCCGAAAGCCCAGGCTGGGCGTGATAACCTGCACGCCCTTGAGGTTTTCAATCGCGTCGAAAAACGACGGCGCCGCCGACAGCCGGATGGCCTTGAGACCCAGCTTCTCAACCGTGACGGGCGACCGCAAAAAGCTTTCCTCCACCCGCGAGGCTGTCACTACCACCTCAGTCAGCGCCGAACGCAACGTGTCGCGGCGCGGCGCGGCGGGTGCCTGGCCCCGCGCTGCCGGGGTTGATAGTAAGGCCGCCGCCATGGCCCCGGCCGCAGTGTAAAAATGGCGTAGCGACGGAAGTAAGGAATCGGCCAAGCAGTTCGCGTTATATTTTGAAAGATATAACGCGTGTCAGTAGCAAAGGTTTGCGCCCGCGCCGGCTGGTAGCCTCCCCTACTGCTTGTCCTACTGCTTGTTTTTACTGGTAGAGCCGTGCCGTCTCGTCGGCCAGAAACTGCGCGAAGCGCGCCTGCATGGCCTGAAACTCGGCCACGGCCTGCGCGCCGGCCTCAGTGAGCACCGCGCCGCCGCCGTGCGCGCCGCCCGCCTGCGTGCCCACCAGAGGCTGCCGCGCCTGCGCGTTCATGGAGCTTACCAAATCCCAGGCTTTTTTATACGACATGCCCATCTCCTTGGCTGCCCGCGAGATAGAGCCGGTGGCCGCGATGCGCTCCAGCAGCTCGAGCCGCCCGATGCCCAGGAAGCGGTCGGCCGGGCCTTCGACCCAGAGGCGGCCGTTGGCGCGGAAAGGCTGGTTTTCGGCAAACAGCTCGTGCATGGGCTAAAAAGGAGAATGAGGTCGGAGCCCGCAAAAGTAGCCGGCCCGGCCGCTCAGGCCCCAACGGGCTGCCGCAGCAGCCACGCCACGGCCTCGGCCTCAGCGTCGAAAGAGCGGTAGCGCAGCGGCAGACCACTCACGCTGGTGGTGATGTAGGCCGTGGCCAGGCGCGTGTAGGCATCGGTGGACACGATGACGGCCCCGTGGCGGTAGCCGCTGTGCTGCACGGCCCCGGGCAGCCACTCGTGGGCCACCCACTGCTGCTCGGCCGGCGAAAAGGGCAGCATCTCGACCTGATGCACCAGCACCCGGCCCCAGCCGCGCCTTGCCAGCGCCTCGGCAATGGCCCCAAACAGCCCTTGTGTATCGGCCAGAGTGCGCGGCCCGGCCGGCCACACCACGCGCAAAAAACTGGCGGGGTCGGCAGCGAGCGTCCCGGCGGCATTGGCAAAAAGAGGCGTCGGGGAGGCAGGCATGAAGCGGCAAAGATAGCCGCCGGGGCGGGCGCTAGCCCACGCGCAGCAGCCAGTCGGTGGCCGGCGCGGCCGCGTCGAAGGAGCGGTAGCGCAGCGGCAGCCCTTGCACGTTGGTAGTAATGAAGGCCGTAGCCAGGCGGGCGTAGGTATCGCCCGATACCACGATGGCCCCGTAGCGGTAGCCGCACTCGCGCACCGCGAAGGCCAGCCACTCCTGGCTTATCCACTGCTGCTCGGCGGGCGAAAAGGAGGGCATCTGCGTTTGGTCGGCCAGCACTTTAACCCAGCCGCGCTGCCGCAGCCCGTGCGCCAGCTGGGTGAGCAGGGCCTGGGTATCGGCCAGGGCGCGCGGCCCGGCCGACCAGCTCATGCGCAGAAATCCGGCGGGGTCGGCGGCCAGCTCACCGGCCTCATTCTTGAAAAAAACGGGTAACGCAGCAGCAATCATCAGCCAGCAAAGGTAGCGGCCCGTGCATGAGAGCCGCCTGAAGCCGGCTGGCGCGTGGGCAGGGAATAATTACGCCGCGCGGCGCGTTAGGGCCGCGCTGGCCTGCCGACCTTTGCGGGCCAGTATCTATCTGGTTGCCCTCGATATTATGCGTTCGTACGTAGCTTTTTTGCTGGCCGCGCTGCTGCTGGCCGGCTGTGCCAAAGAACCTGGCCCGCAGCGCCTCGATTTTGTGAATACCGCGCGCTACACCTCCAGCAACCGGGTGGGTTTGAACCCGGCCGACACGCTGGCCTCCCGCGTGTTTGCCGAAAACAATGACCTGAACGGGCCGGGGCTGGGCCGGCTCGTCATCACGGTGCAGTACCAGCCCCGGCGCGACCCCTTTCTGTACCCCACGCCTCTTAGCTCGTTCAACCGTGACTCTATTGACAAAAGCTCGGGCAGTTTCGTGTACCTCGATAGCACGCTGAGCGGCAATACCTTCTCGCTTATCAACGTTTTCGGCGTGCGTACTACCACCGGCTCCGAGCGCTGGCAGTACGACCTCTACAGCAGCGCCAGCCCCACCACCGACCGCACGGCCAGCCGGGCCGTGCGCCTGGGCATGCGCCGTCCCGATTCGTTGGCCGTGTTCCACGACTACACGTTTAAGCTCGTGATTCCGGCCGTGGGCGTGGGCACCAACAATGACGTGCGCCGTAATTCGGCCCGCCGCTTTTTGCACCTGCGCGCCGGGCTGGCGCTGCCCGCCTACACGGTCGTGCGCGCTATCGCGCCCGATACCGCGCAGGCAGTAGCGCAGCGGCTTACCGACCTTATTATTCTATCGGATGGCCTGACGCTTGTTTCGCCTAGCTCACCTACCCTGACCACCGTGGTGAACCCCGCCCAAAGACCCGGGCTAAGCGCCTCCCGCTGGCCCGCTGCCAACCGCCGCCGCACCCGCATCTTCCTAACCGGCCTCGCAACATCAGCCTTTGAAAACCAGGCGGATAGTGCTGCCATTCGGAACATCTATGCCACGGCGGCCAACGGCGCACCCGCCACTGCCGGCCAGGTAGTAGGGCCGGTGGCGACTGGGCAGATTTACGCCTTTCGCACCGACGAAAGCCTTCCCCTCGCGGCCACGCAGCGGCCCAGCCGCTACGGGCTGCTGCAAGTTGTCAGCATCCCGACCAGCACCACTACCACCGCCTCGGCCGGCTTGCAGCTGCGCGTGCGGATGGCGAAGTAGAGTAGTAGCCATTGGGCGAAGAACTCAAGTAATTAAAATTCAGCCAAACGCAAAAAGGCGGGGCCGCCAGCACATTGCTGGCGGCCCCGCCTTTTTGTAGCGCTCCGGCAAGCCTTAAAAGGTGAGCCCGGCCGTGAGGGTAGCGGTAAAGCGCGTGTTCTGCACCCGGATTACCGGCTCGGTGAAGTTGTTGAGCAGGTAGGGCGAGTAGTAGGTGTTGTAGCGGGTGTACACGCCGGCCAGGTCGAGGAAATAGCCGCCCGTGCGTACGCCCAGTCCGGCGGTGTAGTAATTCTGGGCCAGGTCGGTGTAGCTGGTGTTCACGGTAGCCTTGTTGTAGGGCGAGCCGTAGTGCGCAAAGCCCAGCCGCACCCGGAAAATGTCGAGCCGCGCCTCGCCGCCAAAGCGCAGGTTCACGGCCTTATCGAAATTTTGGCCGATGTAGGCGTTGGTGCTGGCAAAGCTGGCGTTGTCGCCCAGCGAGTTGTTGGGGTTGCTGTTGAGGCGCGCCTGCTGGTAGCCCACGTACTCGACGTCGCCGGTCAGGAAGCCGTACTTGCCGATGGTAACGGCCACGCCGCCATTGGCCCGGAAGGGCGTGGTGATGCGGTAGGCGTACTGGTTGGTGCCGGTGGTGGCGTCGGTTTGCGAGGCCGCGAAGCCGGGCGTGGCGTCAAAATTGGCGTTGATGGTCGAGCTGTACGTGTCGGTGAGGTACATCCAGGTCGGCGTTTGCACCGAAGCCCCAACGCGCACCACGTCCGAAAAGCGATAAATTAAGCCCAGGCGGGCGTTGATGCCCGTGCCATCGGTTTGCACCTCATCGTGCAGGGTGTAGTTGTTAAGCGGCGTCGCGGGGTCGCTCTCGGTTTCGGTGAGGTCGCGCCGCTGGCGAAAGTTCGACGACACAATGCCCAACCCCAGGCCCACGTACAGCTTGTCGCGGTACGAGCCGCCGTAGGCCAAATCGAGCTGCGACATCGAGCCCGAGCTCACGATGCGCTCGCCCTGCCCGATGGCACCGTTGCGGTTTTGCGTCAGCAGCGAGTACTGGCGCTGGCCGTTCACGCGGCGGCTGGTGGTGTCGGTGAGGTAGGCCCCGAAGGCAATGCCGTCGAGGTTGTAATAGCTGCTCTGCGACTGCGCCACCAGGCTGCCATTGCTGGCACCCACCAGCGGCGTGCGCGGCTCGCGCAGGCGCTGAAACAGCGAGCGGCTATCGGGCAGGGTGCCCTGGTAGTCCGAGCCCGTGTTGAAATCGGCCGTGCGCGTAAAGCCAATGGCAAATGCCCCGCCCTTCCAGTCGCTGTCGGCGTCCTGGCGGTTGCGCCGCCCCGAAAACACCGCGCCCCCGCTCAGGTGAAAGCTGTTGGCACTTTGCGAAAGCTGCGTGGCCGAGCCATTGGCCCCGGGGTTGGTGAGTAGCCCGTCGCCCGAGCCGATGCCCACACCGGGCGTAATCTGAATTTCCGACTTCTGGTAAAGGCCCAGTCCGGCCGGGTTCGAGCTCACGCTGCCGTAGTCGGCCCCGAGGGCCACGTTGGCCCCCCCGATGCCCAGAGTGCGGGCCGAGCCGCCAAATTGCAGCCGCGAGTAGCGCAGGGCGTCGGCTTCATCCTGGGCCATAGCCCGGCTTGCGCCCAGTAGCAGGGGCAAGGCGAGCAAGAGAATCCGTTGGTTCATACAGAAAAAGAAGGGTAAAAAAAGGAGCCGGCCGAGGGGCCGGCTCCTGCACTTGCAAAAGAAAGACCAAAAAAACCGGGCTGCCTAGCGGCCGCGGCGGCCACCGCCGCCCCCACCGCCGAAGCTACCCCCGCCCCCGCCACCACCGCCAAACGACGGGGCCGGCGAGAAGCTGCGCTGCTCCATGCGGGGCTGCTCGAAGCTGCGCTGCTGCGGCTGCTGGAAGCTGCGCTGCTCCATCCGGGGCTGCGAGAACGCCCGCTGCTGGTCAAAGGCGCGCTGCTGCGGCTGCGCGTAGCCATTGGCCTGGCCCTGGGGCTGGCCGCCGTTGGTGTTGGGGTTAGCAAACACCTCGCGGAAGAAGCCCCGGCGCTGCGGCTGCCCGGCTGCGGGCGGCGCTACCTCCGACATGGTGCGGGGCTGGTTGTAAGCACCCGGCGAGTTGGGGTTCATCGTGGCTTGGTCGAAGCGGCGGCCACGGTCCATCGTGGCTGGCTGGCCGTTGCTCAGGCCATTGGCGGTAGGGGCGGCTGGGTTGCCGGGGGCCGCCATGCGGTCGAAGCCCGAGTTGGCCCCGGCGGCAGCGCGGCGGTTGCTCATGGTGCCGGGCGCGCCGGTGCCGGGGGCTACCATGCCGCCCGAGCCAGCGGCGTCGGCGTAGCGGCTTTCGCGGCGGCCCACCTTAATGGCGCCGGGGTCGTAGCCGTTGCGGTAGCTGCCATTCATGATGCCCTGTTTGTACACGTAGTTGCGGGCCCCGCCACGGCCGTAGCCGTAGTCGCCGCCATAATATCCACCCCCATAGCCCCCGCCGTAGGCATAGCCGGGGTAGCCATAGCCGTAGCGGAAGGGCGAGCCAAAGCCACCGTAGTACGGGTAGCCGAAGCCGCCGTACCCGCCAAAGCCGTAGCCAAACCCGATGCTCAAGCCCGAGCCGTAGCCCCAGGGCGAGTAAAACGGCGAGTAGAAGGGGTCATAAAAACCCGCGTAGGCCGGGTAGCCATAGCCGTAGCCAAAGGGGCTATACCCGCCAAAGCCACCGTAGCCATAGCCGAGGCTCAGGCCGGTGCCGTAGCCCCAGGGCGAGGCGTAGGCCATCGGCGCTACCGACCAACTCGGGGTGTAGTTGTAGGTGCTCACGCCCGGCCCGGTGTAGGGCTGGCCAAAGCCGCTGGGCTGCACCGAGTTGTAGCTGGTGTAGTTGTCGTCGTAGTAGTCAGTGCTGGTGCCTTGCTGCGCGGTGCTGCCCTGGTAATCGGGGTTGGCGTTTTCGCCGGCCGGGGCCTGCGTTTGGGTGCTGGCCGAGCCGTAGCCGTTGGGCTGGTAGCCATTCGACTGGTAGCCGCCCGACTGGTAGCTGGTGGCCGGGGCCGCCGCGTAGGTAGTGCGGTCTTTCGACGAGTAGTATACATCGTCGTTCTCCGTGCTGGAGATGGCCCCGGTAGTAGCGCACCCGCCCAGGGCGAGCAGCGCCAGCGCCGGTAGCGCAGTGTTGATTAGAGTTTTCATGACGGAAAAAAGGCGAAGTCAGCCGAAAGCTGAGTGGGATAGTAAAAAAACGTCGCGCGCGTGGAGGGATACTGCGTGAAGCCTGCTAACGTAAACAGACCGAACAAGATACAAAGCAAACCAGGAAACCGGCGGGCGCTCGCTACTAGTAACGTAATTTCGCCCCAAAACGGTGCCTTTATTTCAAAGCTACTGACACAAAACCTGTACCAGTCTCGACCGGGCGACCCGCCCGCCTCGACCGGCTGGTCGCCAGATGCCCGATATGAGTAAAAAGTTGCCTACCCGCCAGGAAGATTATTCGGCCTGGTACAATGACCTGGTGAAGCGCGCCGGCCTCGCCGAAAACTCCGCCGTGCGCGGCTGCATGGTGATAAAACCCTATGGCTACGCCATTTGGGAGAAAATGCAGCGCCAATTGGACGATATGTTCAAGCGCACCGGCCACGAAAATGCCTACTTCCCGCTGTTCGTGCCCAAGAGCCTGTTTGAGGCCGAGGAAACCAACGCCGAAGGCTTCGCCAAAGAGTGCGCCGTGGTGACCCACTACCGCCTCCAAACCGACCCCGACAAGCCGGGCAAGCTGCGCGTAGACCCCAACGCCAAGCTCGAAGAAGAGCTCATCGTGCGCCCCACCTCGGAGGCCATCATCTGGAGTACCTACAAAAACTGGATTCAGAGCTACCGCGATTTGCCGCTGCTCATCAACCAGTGGGCCAACGTGGTACGCTGGGAAATGCGCACGCGCCTGTTTTTGCGCACCGCTGAGTTTTTGTGGCAGGAAGGCCACACCGCCCACGCCACCAGCACCGAGGCCGTGGCCGAAACCCGCCAGATGCTCGACGTGTACGCCGAGTTTGCCGAGGAGCACCTGGCCCTGCCCGTGGTGAAGGGCGTGAAAACCCCCAACGAGCGCTTTGCCGGGGCCGTGGACACCTACTGCATCGAAGCCTTGATGCAGGACGGCAAGGCCCTGCAAGCCGGCACCAGCCACTTCCTGGGCCAGAATTTTGCCAAAGCCTTTGACGTGCAGTTTGCCAACAAAGAAGGCGGCCTGGAGTACGTGTGGGGCACGAGCTGGGGCGTGAGCACCCGCCTGATGGGGGCGCTCATCATGGCCCACTCCGATGATGAAGGCCTGGTGCTGCCGCCCAAGCTGGCCCCGATTCAGGTGGTCATCATCCCGATTTATAAAACCGGCGAATTGGACGCCCTTTTGGAGCGCATCCGGCCCATTCAGCAGGGCTTGGCGCAGCGCGGCATCTCAGTGAAGCTCGACGCCCGCGACACCGAGCGCCCCGGCTTCAAGTTTGCCGAGTGGGAAATGAAAGGTGTGCCCGTGCGCCTGGCCATCGGGGCCCGCGACCTCGACGCCGGCACCGTAGAAGCCGCCCGCCGCGACACCAAGCAGAAGCTGCAACTGCCGCTGGCCGACGTGGTAGACAGCGTAGATAAGCTGCTGAACGATATTCAGTTCACCATCTACGAGCGGGCCAAAGCCTACCAGGCCAGCCACACCACCCGCGTCGAGAGCTACGACGAGTTCAAGCAGGTGCTCGACACCAAAGGCGGCTTCGTAGTAGCTCACTACGACGGCACCTCCGAAACCGAGGAGCTCATCAAGGAGCAAACCAAAGCCACCGTGCGCTGCCTGCCCCTGGCCGAGGCCGACGAAGAAGGCGTGTGTATGGTCACCGGCAAGCCCAGCCCCCGCCGGGCGTGGTTTGCGCGGGCGTACTAGCGCCGCGATTTTGGCTCATTAAAAAGCGCACCTGGGGCAACCCAGGTGCGCTTTTGCTTTCATAGCTCAAGGCGTTAGAGCTGCCGGATGAGCTGCACGGCGTCGGCCTCGCTCATGGCCGTGAGCGGGGGCGTCACGGTCAGGCCATTCTGGGTGGTGAGGGTTTGGGTGCCGAAATAAATTTGATTATTAATGGACTGAAGTACCGCTACTTTCATACTGGCCCCAGTCGGCAATGAGGTTGACCAACTGGTGCGGGCCGCGTTGGTGGGGTAGAGGCGGGCCAGGCCATTCAGCCCCACTACTCGTAGAAAAACCTGAGTCGAGCCAGTGCCACCGGCCGGAATGGTGGGCACCTGCACCGTAACGGTGCCCACGGGGGCCGTTTGGTAGAGGCTCCACAGGCGGTCGATGTTCCACCAGCTAATCGAGTCGAGCGGAATGTAGGTCTGGTAAATCGGTGGAGAGCCGACGGTGCGGATGGTATCATTAGTAGTAGGTGTTGGCGGCGACGTGGGGGGTTCCCAGCCCGCCGAGTCACGCACCAGCGTAGCCCGCTGCTGCCACAGCGACTGCTGCCCGGCGCTCGCGCCTGTGGGCACTGGCGAGGCTACTACCACGCGGGCAGGGCCACTGGCCAGCCGCAGCCGCACCCCATTCTGCCACACCTGGATGCTGAACTCGCCGCCCGATATAAGCAGCCGGCGGCTACCAAGCAGCTGGGTAGGCATGTTGCTCAAAACCATGTCGGGCACCGAATATATTTCGCGAATACGCACCTCGGCCGGGCCGGTAGCGGCCGTGCCATTGGGCAGTAAAAAACCGGCCGACGGAAAGGAAATCCGCGCGCCGCCGCTGGTAGTGAACGTTTGCACGACCTGCGCCGTGGAGCCCAGCGCCAGCGAAAAGGTTTGCACGGGCACACCATTGCGCCGGGTGAAATCGGTGAGCGACGATGGGTTGGAAGCAGGCGCGCAGTCCACCAAGTCGTCTTTGCGGCAGCCGGCCGCCAGCAGCAGCCCGGCCAGGCCGAGCAAAAGAAATAAGCGGTTCATAAAAAGTCAGGAAAAAAGGTGAGAAGGAAAAGCACCAGGTAGAAGCAGCCGGCCGGCCTACTTCAAAGCTTAGCGCACATCCCAGGAAAAACCAGTCAGTAACCCCAGGCTAAACGGCTGCCGCCGCGTGAAGCCCACGGCGTCGGCGCGCACAAAGGGCGTGGCTACGTAGCGCCCGGTGGGCTGCACCAGCCACTGCCAGCGCGAGCCGGCCGCGCCCAGCCGCAGGCGCAGGTCGAGCCCCAAACTAAAAGCTACCGTGAGCGGGCGGTAGGGGCTGCTGCCGGCCGACGAATACGCCTGCTGCTCGCAGCCGCAGCCGCTGCCCTCGGTGCTGCGGCCGCTCAGGTACCAGCCCGGCTCCAGGCCCAGCAGCAGGGCTTTGCTGAAGCGGCCGCTAGGCGCACCCAGGGCGTAGCCGAGCTGCACCGGTACCGTAAGCAGGCGGTAAGCATCACGCTGCCGAACAGTTGCATAGCTGCTAGAATCCTTGACGGACAGCGCCAGGCGCGTAGCATATTCGTGGTAGCCCAGGCCCCCGGCCAGCGCCCAACGGCCCGATAACACGCGCCGCACTTGCACCTGCGCACCCAGGCCCAGCGCCGGCCGCTCGAGACGGGCAAAATCGGGGTGCTGGGCGGCTAGCACCGGGGCCGGCCCCAGCGTGCGGTAGCTGAGCGTGGGCCCCGCCAGCACCAGCAGCGACCAGCGCCGTGCCAGGTGGGCGGCCGGGGGCAAGTCGGGCCGGGCCAGTAGCGTAGCCAGCCCGGCGGGCACAGGCTGGGGCAAGTTCACTGGCTTCAAAGCCAGCGAATCGAGCAACTCAAACGGAAATTCGCTGCTGGCTAGAGGCACCGCGTGCGCCGGAGCCATCGACTCGGTGGGCGTGGTGTGCTGCCAAGCAGCGGCTGCCAGCGGGCCCGCCGCCCGGCCCAAGCGGCCCGCCCGCTGCCTACCCCGCACCCCGCGCCTGCCCGGCAAACCAGCAACTGCCTCATTACTAGTGGTGGCCGCTGCTTGCGGGCGAGCACCACGGGCAGCGGCCCCAGTACCCTGGCGGGCACTACTAGCCCTGTCAGCCCTCTTAGCCAACTGGCCAGCCAGCAGCCTGGGAGCTTCCGGGGCAGTCAGCGACTCGTTGGCTATCAGCTCACTACCGTGCGTGCGGCGCGCGGTTGGCTGGTGGCTGGGCGGCTGGTCGTAATGGCCCCGGCGCCTGTGGCCCCCGGCAAGCACTACGGCTAAACGCCGCGCCTTATGCGGCAGCGCGCGGGCCGCCGCATCGGCCGCTGGAGCTGAAGCAGCGTCCTCGTTGGCCGCTGCGGTAGCAGCTAGCGGCCGCAGCATCCGGGCGGCCGCTGGCTGAGTGGCGGTGGCTCGGACGCGGTTGGCTATCAATGCATCATCCTCTTCTTTGCCAGTAGATTGATAGGAAGGCGTGACGCTGCCGGGCGGGGTGCCAGAAGAATTTTGAGAAGCCAAGGCTCCTGGCGAAACAGCCCGCCCTACTGCGGCCGCCAGCGTTTGGGGGCGGCGCGGGGCGTGCGCGCCCGAGGCATTGGCTGGCGCAGGTGGGCCACTGCGGCGGGTAGCGTCCGGCAGCGGCCGCAGTAGCACTACCGGCCTTGGGCCGGGCAGCGCGGCCCGCTCGCCCAGCGGGCCCGGCAGCAGGCAGCCCAGCAGCAGCAAGCCCAGCAGCACCAGCGGGGCACGCCGCCGCCACCACGGCTGGGGTAGGGCGGCCGGGGCCACCCGCTGCCGAATGGCCGCCCAGGCCCCCGGCGGCGGGGCCTGGCCATAGTCGCCCAGGCGCTGCCGCAGGGCGGCCAGCAGCGGGTCGGCGGCTTCGTCGCCGGGTGGTGGGGGTGGAAAATCGGGTTTCATGACGGGCAGGGAGCGTAGTTGTGGAGGCGCAGCCGCTGGGCCAGCAGCTGCCGGGCACGCGAAAGCTGCGACTTGCTGGTGCCTTCCGAAATGCCCAGTAGCTCAGCTATTTCGGGGTGCGAGTAGCCTTCGACGGCGTAGAGATTGAGCACGATGCGATAGCCGGGCGGCAGCGTGGCCAGGCAGCGCAGCAGGTCATCGGCGGCCAGGCTTTCGAGCGCCGAAGGGTCGGCGCTGGGCAGGTCGGCGGCGTGGTCGTCGAGGTCGGCGGCCCCGGCGCCGGTGGGGTGGCGCAGGCGGTGCTGCTCCACGGCGTGCAGGGCGGTGTGCACGGCCACGCGCCGCGCCCAGGCCTCAAAGGGGCCGTCGCCCCGGTACTGGTCGAGGCGGGTAAAAAGCTTGACGAACGTATTTTGCAGGGCGTCTTCGGCTTCGGCCCGGCTGGGGCAGTAGCGCAGGCACACGCCCATGAGCTGGTACGACAGCAGGTTATAGAGTTGAAACTGCGCCGCCTCGTTGCCCCGGCGGCACGCCGCCAGCAAGGCCTCAGAAACAGCAGTAGCAGTAGCAGCCATAAAAACCAGGTCCGCAGCCAGCCCGATAGCAGCGGCATTCGGGGGCTTGACCGGCCAGAAACGCTAACGGTTGCGCGGGGCCTGAAAAATTATTAGTTGACATCGACCCCGCCCCAGCTACCCGAAGCTGGCAGCGGGCTCACAGCTTTTCTTCGAGCCACAAAAAGCCCGCCGCCAGCAAAAACAAGCCGAAAAACCACCCCGCCGGCCACGGCTGCCGCGTGGTGCCGGGTGCCGCCAGGGCGGCCACGGGCCCCGCCCGCCGCGCCAACGCCTGCGCCCGCTCGGCCAGCTCGGGCCCGCGCCAGGCGGCCGAATCAAACACGAAAAAGGCGTGGCGCCCGCCGCCCGGCCCGCGCACCTCGTGCCAGCCCACTACGCCGGGCCAGTACTGCGCGGTGCGCCACTCGGGCAGGCGGGTGTCTTGGGCGAGGGCCAGCGCCGCGGCCGGCCCACCCGCCAGCGGGCGCACGGTGGGCAGGGCCGCCGCGGGCGGCAAGGCCCCCGCCAGCCGTAGCACCAGTGGGTAGTGCGGGCGCGGCCAGCGGCTGGCCAGCTGCCAGGTAGCGGCCGGCGCGGGCGGCGGCGTAGCGGCATCCAGCAGCCGCCCCCAAAAGGCGGCGTAGCCCACCTCTTGCCCGCTCAGCGCCCAGCGAAACGTTTCGGCTACCGTCGAGACTACCACCGTGCCCAAACCCACGCGGCGACCGGCGGCGGCTAGTGCCCCGCCGGGGCCGATTACCAAAGATTGCAAGGCGGCGCTGGGGCGCAGCCGGGCCGGCAGTGGGGCGCGCAGCCCAGCCGGCGCACCAGGCCAGGTCAGCGGTTGCGGATTTGCCGCTGCCCCGGTAGCCGGTGGCGCCAGCACGCCAAAATCAGCGCGGGCGGGCGTGGCGGCAGGTAGCGGCACGGCCTCAGCCAGCACCACCAGGCCCAACTGGCCGGCCTGAATGGCCGCGCGCAAAGCTTGGCTTTCGGCGGCGGGCAGGGCGGCCAGCGTGGCCGCGTCGGCCACTACCAGCGGGTACTGGCGCAGGAGGGCGGGCGTAAGGTGGTCGAGCGGCCGGGCGGGCTGGTTGAGAAACTCGGTTTGAACCAGGCCCCGGCTCACGGTGGTGCGCAGGGCCACGGTGCGGCCCTGCGCGGCGAGGCTGTTTTTCAGGAATTTAAACTCAAATGAAGGCGCGGCGGCCAGCAGCAGTACTGCGGGCTTTTCGGTGGGCGTCACCTCCACTGGCACGGGCTCGGTGGCGAGTAGGCGGCCGCTGCGGCGCAGCACCAGCCAGGCTTGCAGCAGGCCGGCTACTTTGGGCACGCCGCGTAGCCGAAACGCGCCCCCACCGGCCGGCAACCGCACGGAGTCGCGCCCCACGCCGGCCAGGTGCAGGCTGACCCAGGCCGGGGCCGCGCCGGCCGGCAGCGCCACCGCGCCCGCTATCTCCAGCGGCTGGCCCAGGCGCAGCGCCGGGCTCCACTGCGCCTCCCGAAACCCGCTAAACGGGGGGCTTTGATGTTGCTTTATAGCTATTTGGCCTACCATCGGCAGGTCGGCAGCTGTCACGCCGCGCCCCAGCACGTGCAGCTGGCCGAGCGCCGGCCGCCGCTCGGCCAGCGCCAGTAGGCTGCCCAGCGGCCGGGCGCCGGCCGGGGCGGGCGCGCCGTAGCTCCACACCGGCGTGCCCGCGCCAAGCTGCTGCCGCAGCTGGCGCAGGGTATCGGGCTGGTAGCCTTCGGTGAGTAAGATGCCCGCCGCCGGGAGTAGCGGCACCGGGTGCTGTGGTGGGTAGGCGGCCAGCCAAAGGGCCAGCGGCAGCAGGACGCTGGCCAGCAGGCGCAGCCCCCGTCGCCGCTGGTCGGGCCGCCGCCAGGCGGCTAGTAGCAGCCCCGCGCCCAGCAGCAGGCAGGTGGCGAGTAGCAGGTAAGGAAAGAGCGAATTAGCAGGCACTTAGAATAGTAGCTGGAAGCTATAAAGCAGGAATAATTAACGACTCAACTCTTCAAAGTAGCGGCGGGCCAGGCGGTCGGGCGCGGCGGCGCGGGCGCTGGCGGGCGGGGGCGGGGGCAGCAAATCGGTGAGGGCGCGCTCGGCCACGGGTAGGCACGGGGCGCACGGCCGGCGGCCGGCGCGGGCCTCGGCGGCCAGCGTGCGCAGGGCGCGCAAAGCGGGCAGGTAAAATCCTGGCTTTTGCAGCGCGGCCTGGGCTAGTGCCTGGCTGGCCTGCTCCAGGGCGGCGGCCTCGGCGGGGCGGGCGGGCTGGCCGGCCGCGGCCGCGCTCAGCCAGCGCAGGGCTGCCCGCACGGCCGGCTGGGCGGCCGGCGCGGGCACGGTAGCCAGGCGGCGCGGGGCGGCGGCTCCCTTCAGCTCGCCGGTGAGGCGCAGGGTAGCCTCGGGCAGCGGTGGGGGCACGAAGCCAGCTTTGCGCACGTAGGCGCGGGTTTGCTGCTGCACCTCCTTCAGCAGGCGCAGGGCGCGGTACTCGTAGGGGCGGGCCGCCGCGAGCTGGCCGGTGCGCAGGCGCAGCTCGGCAGCCCACATCTCGTCGAGCACCGCGTGCAGTTTGGCCTTCACGGCGGGCTCCAGGAAGTCGGCCGTTTCGGCATCGTCGTGCTTGTGGATGTAGGGGTCGGCCAGGGCGTCGGTTTCGGCCGTGAGCGAGGGTAGCCCGCCCGCCTTGCGCGGCGGCGCGGCGTGGTCGTGGTCATCATGGTCATGCTCGTCGTGGTCGGCTTCGGCGGCGTGGGCGGCGGGCGTTTCCTCGTCTTCCGCGATGGGCAGGGGCGGGGCGCTGGCACCCATCGCTTTCTCGTTTTCTTCGCCCAAAAACTTGCCGTAGCGCAGCCGCAGGCTTTGCTGGTCGAAGCCCAGGGCGTTGGTCCGATTGGCGCGCTCGGCGGGCGTCAGCTTTTTCTGCTCCGCGATGAGCTTCTCAGTATCAATAATAACCTGGCGCTGACTGCGGAAGTAAGCCGGCGCGGTGTTCACGCCCAGGCCCATATCGAGGGCGCTGGCGGCGGCGGCCGTGTCCTGCCACTGCACCAGGTAGGTATCGGAGCGGGCGCGCTGGCCGTGGTTGTCCTGGGCCTGCACGTAGAAGTACAGCTCGTCGCCAAACGTCATACCCAGCCGGGGCAGGTCGAGCACTTGGCTGATGCTGCTTTGCGTGGGCTGGCCGCCCAGGCCGGCGCTCAGCTCGCGGCGGGTTTCGGTAAATTTCACGGCCTCGCCCTGGCCTTTGGCCACCGTGATGACGAGCTCGGCGCGCGTCAGGCCGTAGTCGTCGCGCAAAGTGGCCTGCACCGGCACCTCGGGCCGCGTGCCCACGGCCGCGATGAGGGTGTAGGGCCGGGGCGACTGCACGCGCACTACTGGCGCCGCATCGGCCTGCACCTCAATGGCGTAGTCGTCGGATACCTGCCCCGCGTAGCGCAGCTGGTACAGCGCCGACGCCCCCACAACCTGCTCGGCGGCAAAGGTGCCCGCCGCGCCCGCCACCGGCCGCAAGGCCAGCTTTTTGCCCCCGATTTCCAGCGCCGGCCCCGCCGAAGCGGTCCCACGCACGCACACCTCCCAGCGCACCCGCGCCCCCTGCGGGCACCGAAACGACGCCTGCGCGGGCACAAACGCCGCCCGCCGCGTGTAGGCCGGAGGCGTCACCAACAACCGCACCTGCTCGATGCGGGCGGGTAGTGGCTTGGTCGTTTTAGAAGGCTGGTCAGCGTTGAAATGCACCGCTACGTTGGCAGGCTGCGCGGCGGGCTTTGCGGGCGGCACAAGCCAAGCTGCTACCCCTAAAGCAAGTAGGAAGCCGCTGCTGAGTAGGGAGTTTTTGAATCGCACCGGCAGCAGCGCCGGGCCGGTAGCCAAGAGCCCGGCCAGTTGCTGCGCCACCCGCTCTTGCTGCAACTGGCCCAGCAGTGGCAGGGCGGCGGGGTCTTGCAGCAGCAAGCCGGTGCTGTCTTCGAGCGGCGGGTAGTGGCGGTTGAGCAGGCGCGCCGCCGTGGCAAGGCTGCTGCGCCCCGCCGCCCGTAGCGGCCACAGCGCCAGCGTGGCTACGGCAGCGGCCACGCCCGCCCATAGCCAGCCGGCGGTGGGCCAGGTGCGAGCCAGCAGCACCAGCAAAACGCCCGCCGCCAGTGTAGGCAGTAGCACCGCCGCCACCCGGCGGCCGGCGTAGCTGCGGGCTATTTGTGCGAGCTGCTGCTGGGCGGTTTGCAGGTCAGCTTTTGCGGAAATATTTAAGGTTTGCATCAGGCCGGCGAAAGGGAAGTGGAAGCCCCACGCCGCGCGGCCAGCCCGCGCTCCAGCGCCAGCAGCAGGCCGGCCAGCAATACCAGCCACGGCCGCAAATCGAGCAGCCGAAAAGTGGGCGGAATGGCCGTGCCCGGCGCTCGGTGTTGCGGCTTCGGCAGCTGGGTTGCATCGAGGCGGCGCTGGTCGTGGGCTTGCAGGCGGGCCAGCGCGGCCCCGGCCGGGGCAGGCTGTAGCACATCGAGTAGTAGCGCCGGCAGGGCGGGGTTGTCGGCCAGCGTGCTCCAGGTGGGGTTTATTAGAGTAGCGGCTTGATAAACAGCGCCCCGCCCGAGCGCCCGCCGCGTGAGCACGGGCCGGCCTTGCGCGTCGGCCCACAAGGTTTCCGTGCTGGCCGAGGCAGCCAGGGCCGCCCGCCGCCACAGCGTAGCGGGCACTTCGGCAGCCAGCCCAGGCGCTACCAGCAGCGAGGTATCGGGTGTGCCGGGGCCGGCCGGGGCTTGCCAGAGGTGCAGGCCGCCCAGCACCCGCGCCCGCCAGGCGGCGGGCACCGGCGCGGCCGACAGCCAGAATAGCCAATCGGGCGTGTCAGCCACACCGGGCAGGCTGGGCGATACGGTGACGGCCAGCGGGCCGGGCAGGCCCACGCTCGCCGCCCGCAGCGCGGCGCGCAGGTAGCGCGCCTCGGCGGCGTAGGCGGGCGGGGCATACACCCACGCGCGCAGCGCGGCCGGCCGCACGGGCACGGCGGGCTGGATTGGGTTTCTAGGGAGTAGTAGGCTGTCTTTTAATGCATAATATAAAGTCGGCGGGCCACCTATGGCCAACTCCTCACTTGGCTGCGGGTGCGCCGTGCGCAAGGGGCCAAAGGTGGTTTGGCGCTCATTGCTGCGGCCTATTACCAGGTGCAGGCTGTCGGCGGTAGCCGTAGCGGCTTGTAGCCACATGCTTTCAATAGGCAGCGGCAGCGTTTGCCAGGTAATGCCGGGCGGCAGCGGCCGGTGCGTGCCCTGCATGGCCGCCAGCCGGGCCGAGGTCAGCACGTACAGCGGCTGCCCGGCAAAGGTGTCGGCTGCCTGCCGGATGCGCGCCTCGTAAGAACCTGTATCGCGTATCGCCAACATTGCTTTAGCAGACAAGCTATTGCCGGCCGAATCGGCCCGCCAGATGTCGGCTATTGGGGGCAGCCCTTTACTCAACCAGCGCACCGCGTAGCCGCGCCGCCGCAGCGAGTCGAGCCGGGGCCGCACGGCCGCCAGCACGTTTTCGCTGGCCAGGTCGGGGCTAATCAGCACCTGCCCCCGGCCGGGCGGCAGTGGCTGCCGCCACGCGGGGCCGGCCACTGCGGCGGCCAGCACGGCCACTGCGGCAGCCCGCAGCAGCAGTAGCCCCAGCTGCTCGAGGCGCAGGTTGCGCAGGCGGCGGTTGGCCCCAGTGGCCAGCCAGCGCAGGCTGCCCACCGCCACCTCGCGGCCGGGGCGGCGGTTCCAGAGGTGGATGGCCAGCGGCACCAGGAGGCCCAGCAGGGCGAGCAGCGCGGATGGGTTGGCGAAGGTGAGCAACGGGTTATTGAAGCGAATGAATAAAAGCTGTCATTGCGAGCGTAGCGAAGCAATCGCACCCGAACGGTGGTGCTCAACAGGTGCGATTGCTTCGCTGCGCTCGCAATGACAATCGTTTTCAAGGGTAATCAACTCATGCGTTGGCGGCGTTTCAAAAACTCACGCAACGCGCCATCCAACGGCTCGGCGATGTTTACGAGATGGTAATCGAGCCCCTGCCGCCGCGCTTGCTGCGCCGTATCGCGCAGCCAGGCTTGCAGCTGCGTTTGGTAAGAAGCCCGCTGCTGGTCGGCATCGACCTGCACGGTCTGGCCGGTTTCGAGGTCGCGGAAGGTCACGGGGCCTTTGTAGCTGAAATTTAATTCATTGTCGGCTACCAGGTGCAGCAGCAGCACGTCGCCGCTGGTGGCGCGCAGGCGGCCCAGCAGGCGGGTCAGCTCGTCGGTTTCTTCATAGAGGTCGCTCACGCACACCGTGAGCGCCCGCTGGCGGCGGGCCGTAAGCGGGGCCAAAACGGCGGCCTCGGGGAAGGCGCCGGTGGCGGCCACGGCCTCTAGCGCGTGGTAGAGGCGCGGCAGCTGGCGAGCGTCGGCGCGGGCGGGCAGGTGCTGGAGGCCGCTGGCGCTCAGGATGCTCAGGCCTACCGCGTCGCCCTGCTTTTGGGCCAGGTAGGCCAGGGCGGCCAGCAGCAGCCGGGCGTAGTCGAGCTTAGTGAGGCCGTGGGCGTCGCGGTGGTTCATGCTGGCGCTGGCGTCGAGCACGAGGTTGACGGTGAGGCTGGTATCGACTTCCGACTCGCGCAGGTAGTACCTGTCCGACCGCGCGGCCAGGCGCCAGTCGAGGCGGCGCAAGTCGTCGCCGGGCTGGTAGGGGCGGTACTGGCTGAACTCCAGGCCCGCGCCGTGCCGGCGGCTGGCGTGCGCGCCCGCCAAGAAGCCCTCGGCCGCCTGGCGGGCGGCGAGGGGCAGGTTGCGCAGGGCGAAGAGGAGTTCGGGGGTGAGGAGCGACATTTCGCGCAGTGTTTCGCAGTGTTAAACCGCAGTGTTTCGCAGTGTCTGGTCACGGCGAAACACTGCGCGAAAACTATATCGCCACAGCCTTCAGTAGCGCGGCTACCGCGTCGTCAGGCGTGATATTCTCCGCCTCTGCATTGAAATTCAACAGGATGCGGTGGCGCAGCACGGGCGGGGCCAGCGCCTGCACGTCGGCCAGGGTGGCGGCGAAGCGGCCTTGCAGCAGCGCCCGCGCCTTGGCGCACAGGATGAGGGCCTGCCCGGCGCGCGGCCCCGCGCCCCAGCGCCCGTAGTCCTGAATGAACTTGACCGGCGAGGTAGCCGGCCGGGTGGCGCGCACCAGCCGGTTCACGAAGGCCAGCAGCTCGGGGCTGAAGCTGACTTGCCGCACCAACTGCTGAAGCTGCCGGATATCGCCGCCGGCCAGCTGCGGGCGCACCTCGGCGCGGGCGGTGCCGGTGGTGCCGCTGAGCACGGCCAGCTCCTCCTGCTCGGTGGGGTAGCCGATGCGGACGTACAGCAAGAAGCGGTCGAGCTGGGCCTCGGGCAGTGGGTAGGTACCGCTCTGCTCGATAGGGTTTTGCGTAGCCAGCAAAAAGAACGGCCGGGGCAGCGCGTGCTCCTGGCCGGCGTAGGTGACGTGGCCTTCCTGCATGGCTTCGAGCAGGGCGGCCTGGGTTTTGGGCGGGGTGCGGTTTATCTCATCGGCCAGCACGAGGCTGGCGAAAATGGGGCCGGGGGTGAACTTAAACGAGCGCCGCCCGGTGCCGTGGTCTTCCTCCAGCACCTCAGTGCCTAGGATGTCGGTCGGCATGAGGTCGGGCGTGAACTGGATGCGGCGAAATGGCAAGTCGGTGGCCTGCGCCAGCGTGCGCACCAGCAGGGTTTTGGCCAGGCCGGGCACGCCTTCGAGCAGGGCGTGGCCGCCGGCCAGTAGCGCCACCAGCACCTCATCGAGCACGGCTTCCTGGCCCACGATGACTTTGCCGATTTCGGCCTTGAGTAGCGGCAGCTTGGCGAGGAGCGTTTTAACGTCTTGTTCGGTCATTGATTGAATGGTTGGATAGGCGGATGGGCGAACTGTTGAATGGGGTGGGTGTTGGCATTTCTAAAAAGGAGAGAAATAAACAATTCAACAATTCCAGCCATCCAGCAATCCAACCATTCAACTCAGCGCATACAGCAGAATATTAACCCCAAACTTGGTGTTGTCTTCGGCCAGAAAGCGCTTGTTTCTAAAGTCGTAGTCCCACTCGCAGCCGTAGTCTTTGTTGGAGTAGAGCACGCCCAGGCGGCCGTTGATTTCGATGCCCTTGAGGTAGTCGTGTACCAGGTCGTCGCCCCAGCCATTCAGCTCGAAGCCGGTGTTGGGCGGGCCTTCAGGAAACTTAAAAAACTGACTGTAAATAGGGTGCGCCTTGGGTAGCTTCTTCAGCGCCGTGGCGCCGAAGCAGGCGCGCATCTGCTCTTCGAAGGAACGGGCGAAGAGCCCGTCGATGTCGTGGTTGCAGTCGTCCACGAACACGAAGCCGCCGTTGCGCACGTACTGAATGAAGTTCTTCTTCTCGGCGGCCGAAAACTGCACCAACCGGTGCCCGCTGAGGTAGCAAAATGGGTAGCCGAACAGCTCAGGGCTGTCCAGCGCCACCACCTTTTCCTTGGCGGCCACGGGCACGGTGGTGTACTGCACCAGCGAGTGCAGCAGGTTGGCGGGCATGCGCTCGTCCACGGCGTCCCAGTCGCCGGAGTGGTAGCTGAGGCGCACAAACGTAAACGGGGCGGCGGGGGAAAGCGGCATTAAAAATCGACCCCGAAAAGCGGGCCGGCTACGCAAATGAAACGACTTACCGCCTAGTAGTTGCGCGGCGCGGGTACTTTTTGAAAACGCGGCCGTGGCTAAGCGCTACCGCAACCTCCGGGCGCGAGGGGAGTTAACAAGCCGGCCATACTAGCGGGCCGCGCGGCGCGTTTGTGGCGCAGGACTGGCCGGTTGGCAAGCCTTTTACCTTTAATTATGAGTTCTTTATGAAAGCGTTAACCCTTCCCGCTATCGCGTTATTAGCCCTGGCCGCCGCGCCCCAGGCCCACGCCCAGTTTGGGGTAAAAGGCGGCCTCAACTTTGCCGAGCTGCAAGGCCGCTCGGGCGAAGATGCCAGCTACAAAACCTTCTACCACGTGGGCGTGCTCTACCAGTGGAACTTGCTGGGGCCGCTCTACATCCAGCCCGAGTTGCAGTACTCGCTGCAAGGCAGCAACCTTAAGGGTGCCGTTACCGACTACAAAACCAAGCTGCACTACTTCACGGTGCCGGTGCTGGCCAAGGTAGCGGTCGGCCCCGTGTTCGTGGAGGCCGGGCCGCAGTTTGGCTACCTCGTGAGCGCCAACCAAAGCGGGCAGGTGCAGATTAGCAACACCAACGGCTCGGCCAGCTACGGGCAGGTCGACCAGGACGCTACCGACCAGTACAAGCGGGCCGATTTCAGTTTGGCTGCCGGCGCGGGGCTCAAATTTGGTTCGCTCTCGCTGGGCGGGCGCTACGTGGCGGGCATCAACGACATTAATGACGCGAAGAACCTTACCGGGGTGAACGACCCGCGTTTGAAGAACCGCGTGTTTCAGCTGTACGCGGCCATTCAGTTTGGCGGGAAGTAGCATGTAGGGTAAGCTTTAGCTTGCCATTGCCGCAGGCAAAACGGCGTGCGCTAAGCAAGCGTCCTTTTGCCTGCGGCAATGGCAAGCTAAAGCTTACCCTACACTATTACACCGCGTCCGACAAGCTCGTGAACGTGAAGTCGCGAATCTTGAGCGGCGGCACCAGGTTGCCGGCCAGGCGCACCGGGCGGCCGATGGCCTCCAGGTTGTTGAGCATGATAATCGGGCTTTCGTTGAAGCGGAAGTTCTTGATGGGGAACTTGATAGCGCCGTTCTCGATGTAGAACGTTCCGTCGCGGGTGAGGCCCGTGTACAGCAGCGTTTGCGGGTCTACGGCGCGGATGTACCACAGGCGCGTGACCAGAATGCCCTTGGCCGTGCCCTTGATGAGGTCGGCGGTGCTCTGGGTGCCGCCTTCCATGATGAAGCCGCCGGGACCGGGCAAACTGGGAGCGCCGGTTTTCTGGGCCCAGTAGCGCGACGAATACAGGTTTTTCACCACGCCCTTCTCAATCCAGGTGGTGCGCTGCTGCGGCCGGCCATCGCCCGAAAACGTGAGGTCGGGTACCTCGGCGTTGGTAGGGTCGGAGTAGATAGTCACGCGCTCATCGAAGAGCTTTTCGCCCTTGCGATTGCCGCCGCCCTTCTTGCTCAAAAAGCTGCGCCCCTCGTCGGCCGAGCGGGCGTCGAACGAGCTCATAAGCGCGCCCAGCAGCGAGGCGTCAGAGTTAGAAACCAGCGCGTTGGGCTCCAGAATAACGGTGTATTTGCCCGGCTCGATAGCCTTGGCGCCCACCGACGAAGCCGCCTTGCCGGCCGCCATAGCCGTGAGCTTGGCCGCGTCGAACTTCGAGATATCCGTGAAATCGGTAGCAGCGTAGCCCGAGCCCTGCCCGTCGGGCGTGCGCACGGTGATGCTGAAATCGAGGTTAGTGAGGCGCTGGTAGGCTTCAAGGCCCTTCGAGTTGCGCTTGGCCAGGAAGCTGGCCGAGTCGTTGAGGAAGCCCGCCGAGGTCAGCTTTTTTTGGTCGCAGTACTGCATGCTGGCCGCCATTTGGGTGGCGCGGTAGTCGGGCGTGATGCCCGCCGTGCTGGCCGCGTACGACTGCGGCGAACTGAGGTAGGTCTGCGGCCCGAGCAGCGGCATGTATTCGGGGCTGATGGGGGCGAGGCGCGCAATTTCTTCGGCGCGCTGCACGCAGCGGCGCAGGGTAGCCTCGTCAAACTGGTTGCAGGTGGCAGTGCCCGAGCGCTGCCCGAAGTACGAGGTTACGCCCAGCGCCACGTTGTCGACGGCCCCGGCCGTGCTGATGGAGTTGCGCGCCGAGCGCACGTTGCCCTCCACGGTGCCCGTGAGGGTAGCCTCGCACTCGTCGGCGGTGCTAAAGCTGAGGACTTTCTTGAGGATGTCTTGCGCTTCGGTTTGGGAAAGGATGGCCATGATATAGTTGCTGGTAAGGCTGTTCTAGCGTGTTACCCCACCCCCCGGCCCCCTCCCCTCCGGGAGA
>NZ_DASTEP010000182.1:0-2079 GCF_035709525.1 Hymenobacter sp.
GCGGTAGAGATGCTTCGGCAAGCTCAGCATGACGGACGCGCTAGTTTAACTCCCTCCTATTTCCGTTCCTCCCCACCCTCCCCTCATGGAACCCCAATCCCGCATTCAGCAGCTCACCCAGCGCCTGCATCACCTTAATACCCAGTACTATCAGCACGATATTTCGGAGGTATCGGACCAGGAGTTCGATGCCCTGCTGGCCGAGCTCAACCAGCTCGAAAAAGCCTACCCCGACCTGGCCCTGCCCAACTCGCCCACCCAGCGCGTGGGCGGCACCATCACCAAGCAGTTTGCCACCGCCGCGCACCGCTACCCCATGCTGAGCCTGGGCAATACGTACTCGGAAGACGACCTGCGCGAGTTTGACGAGCGCGTGCAGAAGGGCCTCGAAGGTGCACCGTACAGCTATGTGTGCGAGCAGAAATTCGATGGCGTGGCCATGAGTCTGCACTACGAAAACGGTGACTTACAGCAAGGAGTAACGCGCGGCGACGGCACCCGCGGCGACGTGGTCACGGCCAACGTCCGCACCATCCGCACGCTGCCGCTGCATTTGCACGGCGATTTTCCGGCCGATGTCGAGGTGCGCGGCGAGGTCTTCATGCCCAATCAGGTGTTCAGCGACCTCAACCAGGAGCGCGAGCAAAACGGCGAGGCCCTGCTCGCCAACCCCCGCAACGCCGCCAGCGGCGCGCTCAAATTGCAGGATTCGGCGGCCGTGGCGGCGCGGCGGCTGCGCTTCTACGCCTACTCGGTGCTCACGCCGGGCCGGCACTTTGCCAGCCACAGCGAGAGCCTGGAGGCCGCCACCGCCTGGGGCCTGCCCGTATCGCCCACCTGGCAGCGCTGCGCCAATATCGAGGAGGTACTGGCCTACATTCACGAGTGGGCGCAGAAGCGCTTCGAGCTGCCGGTGAATACTGATGGCATTGTGATTAAGGTAGATAACCTGCGCCAGCAAGACCAGCTGGGCCTCACGGCCAAAAGCCCGCGCTGGGCCATCGCCTATAAGTTTCCGGCGGCGGCGGCCCGCACCCGCCTGCGCGAAATCATCTACAACGTGGGCCGCACCGGGGCCGTGACGCCCGTGGCCCTGCTCGACCCCACGCCCCTGGCTGGCACCATCGTGAAGCGCGCCAGCGTGCACAACGCCAACCAGATAGCCCTGCTCGACCTGCGTATTGGCGACATGGTATTCGTGGAAAAAGGCGGCGAGATTATCCCCAAAATCACCGGCGTGGACTTCGCCGAACGGCCCGCAGAAGCCGAGCCCGTGCGCTTCCCCACCGAGTGCCCCGCCTGCGGCACGCCGCTGGTGCGCCCCGAAGGCGAGGCGCACTACCGCTGCCCCAACGAGCGCGGCTGCCCGCCCCAACTCAAGGCCCGGCTCGAACACTACGTATCGCGCAAGGCGCTGAACATCGACGGCTTAGGGGCCGAAACCGTGGGCCGTTTCTTCGACCTGGGGTTGGTAGCCACGGCCGCCGACATCTACGACCTGCCCCAGCGCCGGGCCGAGCTCATCGTACTCGACCGCCTAGGCGAGAAGTCCATCGACAACCTCATCGCGGGCATCGAGAAAAGTAAAACCGTGCCCTTCGAGCGGGTGCTGTTCGGCCTGGGTATCCGGTACGTGGGCGAGGGCGGCGCGCAGCGCCTAACCCAGCACTACCGCACGATGGCCGCCATCATGGCCGCTCCCGCCGCCGAGCTGGCCGCCGTGCCCGACGTGGGCGGCGTCACGGCCGATGCCGTGGCCATCTGGTGCCAGCAGCCCGAAAACCAGGCCCAGGTGCAGCGTCTCGCGGCGGCCGGCGTGCAAATGGAAGTAAGCGGCGAGCCGCCGAAAGCCGTGAGCGACCGCCTGGCGGGCCTCACCTTCGTGCTTTCGGGCGTGTTTGAGAACTACAGCCGCGAGCAACTGCAAACCCTGATTCAGCAGCACGGCGGCAAAATCACGGGCTCCATCTCCAAGAAGCTGAGCTACTTGGTGGCCGGCGACAATATGGGGCCGGCCAAGCGGGAGAAGGCTACCACGCTCAAAGTGCCAATTATTTCGGAGAATGAGCTGCTGGCGCT
>NZ_DASTEP010000183.1:0-33494 GCF_035709525.1 Hymenobacter sp.
TTACTGCGCCACGCGAGATGCTTCGCTGCGCGTTGCATGACCTGCTAACCTCTTTCCGGCCCGCCCCGCGCCCTACCTTTGGTTATCTTTTAACGACGAATGACGGATTCTTTTTCTCTAAAAACCCTGGCCTTACTAGGCTCCACGGGCTCCATTGGCACGCAGGCGCTGGAGGTGGTGCGCGAGCAGCGCGGGCGCTTCCGGGTGGCGGTGCTCACGGCCGGGCGGCAGTGGGAGCTGCTGGTAGCCCAGGCCCGCGAGTTTCGGCCCGCCGCTGTGGTCATCGGCGATGAGTTTTACCTCCAAACTAAAGCCGCCCTCGCCGACCAGCCCGAAACCGAGGTGCTGGCCGGCGACGCGGCCCTGCTCGAAGTAGTGCAGCGCCCCGACATCGACGTGGTGCTCACGGCTCTGGTGGGCTACGCGGGCTTGCCGCCCACGGTGGCCGCCATCCGGGCCGGCAAGGACATTGCCCTAGCCAACAAAGAAACACTGGTAGTAGCCGGCGAGCTGATAACCAGCCTCGTGCGGCAGCACGGCGTGAAGCTGCTGCCCGTTGACTCCGAGCACTCGGCCATCTTCCAGTGCCTGGTGGGCGAAGAGCTGAACCCCATCGAGAAGGTTATTCTCACGGCCTCGGGCGGGCCGTTTCGGGGCCGCCCGGCCCAGGAGTTGGCCCACATTACCAAGGCGCAGGCCCTCAAGCACCCCAACTGGACGATGGGCGCGAAAATCACCATCGACTCGGCCACGCTCATGAACAAGGGGCTCGAAGTAATCGAGGCCAAATGGCTCTTCGACCTGCGTAATGAGCAGGTGGAGGTAGTAGTGCATCCGCAAAGCATCGTGCACTCGCTGGTGCAGTTTGAGGACGGCTCGCTGAAGGCGCAGCTCGGCTTGCCCGACATGAAGCTGCCCATTCAGTACGCGCTGGGCTACCCGCAGCGGCTGCGCAATGACTTCCCGAGGTTCTCGTTTTTGCAGTACCCTACCCTCACTTTCGAAGCGCCCGACCTAGGCACGTTTCGGCATTTACCGCTGGCCTACAGCGCTATGCAGCGTGGTGGCAGCGCCGCCTGCGTGCTCAACGCCGCCAATGAGGTAGCCGTGGCCGCCTTTTTGCAGGATAAAGTCAGCTTCCTAGGCATGGCCGACGTGGTGGCCGAGAGCCTCAGCCGGGTGCCGTATCTTGCGAGCCCAACCCTGGCCGACTACGCCGCCACCGACGCCGAAGCGCGGCGCGTGGCAACTAGTTTGCTGGCCCGGTAAATTAATTAACTCCGCATGTCGTTGTCATGCTGAGCGCAGCGAAGCATCTCTGCCGCACCGTTGAACGGTTTGGATAAAGCGAGAGAGATGCTTCGGCAAGCTCCGCATGACGGATAGTTTTAACCTACAAAACTCCTTTGGAAATTCTCGTTATGGCCGGCCAGCTGGTGCTGGGCCTGTCGCTGCTAGTGGGCTTGCACGAGTTCGGGCACTTTGCCTTCGCCAAGCTTTTCAAGATTAAAGTCACGAAGTTTTACATCTTCTTCGACTTCCTTTTTCCGCTCCCCAACGTTCTCAATTTCAGCCTTCTGAAAAAGAAAATAGGCGAAACCGAGTACGGCATTGGCTGGTTTCCGCTGGGCGGCTACGTGGCCATCCACGGCATGGTCGATGAAACGCAGGACGCCGACGCGCTGGCCGGCCCGCCGCAGCCCGACGAGTTTCGGAGCAAGCCGGCCTGGCAGCGGCTGCTGGTGATGCTGGGCGGCATCATCATGAACATCATCACGGGCGTGGCCATTTTCACGGCGCTCACCTTCGTGTACGGCGAGAAGTTTTTGCCCGCGAAGGAGGCCAAGTATGGCATCGTAACCAGCAAGCTGGGCCGCCAGATTGGCTTGCGCAACGGCGATAAAATTGTAAAAATCAACGGCCGGCCCTTTGAGGAGTTTTCCGACGTGCATAGCCCCGACGTTATTCTGGGCTCGCACACCTTCTACACCGTGGAGCGCAACGGCCAGCTGCTGGACGTCAATATTCCGGCTGATTTCATGGACCGTATGGCCTCGCAGCCCGACAGCGCCTTCGTGGATGTGCGCTGGCCGTTTGCCGTGAAAAGCGTAAAAAGCGGCACCGCCGCCGACCGCGCCGGCCTCAAGGCCCAGGACGAGATTGTGGCCGTGGGCACCATCCTGACGCCCTTTTTCGACCGCTTGCAGGCCGCCCTGCGCCTCAACGCAGGCAAGCAGACGACCCTCACCGTGCGGCGCGCCGGGCAGCAGCTGACGCTGCCCGTGGCCGTGGACAAGGACGGCACCATCGGCTTTATGCCGGAGGATAAGCTGAACTACGACTCGCGCTACTACTCGCTGCCGGGCTCCATCCCGCGCGGCACCGACAAGGCCTTTGGCATTATCGGGGCGCAGGCCAAGGCCGTGGGCAAGATTATTACCGGCCACGCCTCGTTTGCCAAGAGCGTGGGCGGCCCGGCCGACATCGCCGAGCAGTACGGCCCGCGCTGGGACTGGCCGCACTTCTGGTTTATGACCGGCGCGCTGAGCATGGTGCTGGCGTTCATGAACCTGCTCCCCATTCCGGCCCTCGATGGCGGCCACGTAGTGTTTTTGCTCTACGAGATGATTTTGCGCCGCAAGCCCTCCGATGCGTTTCTCGAAAATGCCCAGCGCGTGGGCACCTTCCTCATCCTGAGTCTCATGCTGTTCGTGATTGTGGTGAAGCCCATTCTCGGCAAGCTGGGCCTGCTGTAGCCCACCGCCGCCGCGCGGCAAGTGCTGCCGGCCACCGTAATTTTAGGGAGCGCGATTCGCCGAGAGTCGCGCTCCTTTTTCGTTTTTATGCGTCGTTTTTCGTTTTTGCTGCTACTCCTGCCGCTGCTGGCCCTCACCCGCCACACCTACCACTCCAGCATCCTGGATTTGCGCCTCAACCCCCAGAAGCAGCAGGTAGAGCTGGCGCTGAAAGTCTTTACCGACGACCTCGAAAGCGCGCTCTCGCAGGGCCGCTCGCAGCGCTTGAGCTTGCAAGACCCACGCGCCCAGGCCCTGGCCGAAGCCTACCTGCGCGAGCACCTGGCGCTGGCCCTGCCCGCCGCCGACCGCCAGCCCAAAGCACCCCTGGCGCTGCAATTTGTAGGAATGCAGGCTGAGAAAGACGCCCACTGGCTGTATGCCAAAGCCCGGCTGCCCCGCGCCGCTACCACGCTCTGGCTGCGCAATACGGTGATGCTCGACCTGTTTTCGGACCAGATGAACATCGTGAACGCCGAAAGCGGCCCCGCCAAAACCAGCGAGCTCTACCGCGCCGGCCACGAGCAAGCCGTGCTAGTGCTGAAGTAATCCCAAGCTCCAGCTTGGGGCTGCGGCTGGGTTTGCCGCCTAACGCACGCCACTACGCGCCAGCTGGCTCGCGGACTGAAAGTCCGCGCTACGCCCCGACCGCTGTAGCCTCCTTCAGCCACTCGCCAAACGGCCCCAGCGCCCGCAGCGCCGCCAGGATGTGCGCCCGAAACGCCTCGGGCGTCAGCTTGCGCACCTCGGCATCGGGCAGCTCGTGGCTGAGCAAGAAGCTTTTGTGGCGCAGCCACGCCGCTTCGGGGTGGGTAGCCTCGTAGCCGGGCGGCATCTTTTTGAGCTGCTCGCCTTGCAGGCCTTGCGGAAAAAACTGCCGGGCCTCGGCGGTGGCCAGCAGCTCGTGCAGGTTTTCGGCCTGGTAATCAATCTCCTGCCGGATGGCCGCCACCTGCTCTTTGGTGGGCTCGTAGAGGCCGCCGGCCACCAGCGTCTGGCCGTTGGGCCCGATTTGGACGTAGCGGCCGGGCGCGTCGGCGTGCTTGCCGCCGGCGGCGAAGTAGGCCGAGAAGTGCGTTTTGTAGGGCACTTTCACTTTGGAAAAGCGCACGTCGCGGTAGATGCGGAAGACGCACTTTTTGGCGTCGAGGCCGGCCAGGGCGGGCTCGTCCTGCGTGAGCTCGCGCAGCCAGTAGGCCACGTCGGCCTCAAAATCGCGGCGCAGCTGGTCGTAGGTGGCTTTGTGGTCTTGGAACCATTCGCGCTCGTTGTGGCGGGCGAGGTCGGCGAGAAAATCGAGCAGGGCGGCGGGCTTCATAAGGGGCAAAGGTGGCACCGGGGCGGCGCTCACTCCGTTTCAGCGGCGCGCTTTTGGTTTTCCAGGTACAGAAAATCCAGCACGGCCAGGGATAAGAGACAGGGCGGCAGGTAGCGCAGTTCATACGGAGCCAGGCGCAGCAGCTGCAACGCGGCGCAGCTACCCGTGCCCAGCACCAGCAGCAGCTTCACCACGTCGAGCTGTCCCTTGGCCGGCTTGCGCACGAAGCGCACCAGGTAGGTGAGCATCAAGCCGCCTAACCCGCCGAAAAGCAGTAAGCTGGCACCTGGCAAATGCTGAATCTTAAACAGAACCCCGACCAGCAGTAGCCCACCCAGCCACAAGCTCAGTCGAAAATACCAGGTGCCGATGATGGTGCCGCCGCTCACGAGCAGCCCCCAGGCCAGCAGGCGGGCCCCTTCGGCCCCGTAGGTCAGCAGGGTGTTGGCCGTGGCCGCAGAATCAGGCGTTTCGAGCAGGTAGTTGCCGGCCACGATGGCCAGTAGCGCGCAGGCGAGTCCAAAGGTGAAGAAGCGAGTGGTCATGCGGGCGGGGGTATCGGCGGCTTTGAATAGCCCCGCTAAGATAAACCGTCCGCCGTAGCGCGGACTTTTCAGTCCGCGAGTCAATTAGTTGCATCAACTCGCGGACTGAAAGTCCGCGCTACGCCCTAATACGCCACATCGGCCCCGGCCACGCGGTAGCTGGGGTCTTCCAAGATGTTGACCTCGACCAGCGCGCCGGCCTGGCCCAGCAGGCGGCGGCAGTCGGGGCTGAGGTGGCGCAGGTGCAGCGTTTTGCCGGCGCGCTGGTAGCGCTCGGTGAGCTTGTGCAGGGCGTCGAGGGCCGACATATCGGCCACGCGGCTGTCCTGGAAGTCGATGACGACCTCGGCGGGGTCGGTGGCGACATCGAATTTTTCGGCGAAGGCCTGCACCGAGCCGAAGAACAGCGGGCCGAACAGCTCGTAGTGCTTTACACCCTGGGCATCAACGTAGTGGCGGGCCCGGATGCGCTTGGCATTTTCCCAGGCAAAGGCCAGGGCCGACACTACCACGCCGAGTAGCACGGCCAGCGCCAGGTTTTGGGAGATGGCCGTGACGGCCGTTACGAGCAGCATTACGGCCACGTCGAGGCGCGGCATCCGGCGCAAAATGCGCAAACTGGCCCACTCGAAGGTGGCAATAACGACCATGAACATCACGCCTACCAGCGCCGCCAGCGGCAGGCGCTCAATCAGCCCCGCGCCGGCCACCACGAAGAGGGCCAGCGCCCCGGCCGCCACCACGCCCGACAGCCGGCCCCGGCCCCGCGATTCTAGGTTCACCATCGTTTGGCCTATCATGGCGCAGCCGCCCATGCCGCCGGTCAGGCCTGAGGCCACGTTGGCCAGGCCCTGGGCCACGCAGTCTTGGTTGCTGCGGCCGCGGCTGTCAGTTACTTCGTCTACTACCGTGAGGGTCAGCAGGCTTTCGGTGAGGCCCACCAGCGCCATGATGAGCGAGTAGGGCGCTACCACGGCCAGCGTGTGCCAGCTCAGCGGCACCTGCGGCAGGTGCGGGCTGGGTAGCCCGCCCGCGATGGAGGCGATGTCGCCCACCGACTTGGTTTGTAGTCCGCCGAGTATCACCAGCGCCGATACTACCACAATAGCCACCAGCGAGCCCGGCACGGCCTTCGTGATTTTGGGCGTGAAATAGACCAGCGCCATTGTGAGCGCCACCAGCCCGGCCATCAGCAGCAGCGGCGCGCCCGTTAGCCACTGCTCAGTACCGGCCGCGTCGCGGATTTTGAATTGCTCCAGCTGGGCCATGAAGATAATGATGGCCAGCCCATTAACGAAGCCATACACTACCGGCTGCGGCACCAGCCGGATAAACTTGCCCCAGCGCAACAGCCCGATGACGATTTGAATCAGCCCCATCAACGCCACGGCCACGAACAGGTATTCGATACCCTGCTGCGCTACCAGGCTCACGATAACCACCGCCACCGAGCCGGCCGCGCCCGATATCATGCCCGGCCGGCCGCCCAGCACGCTGGTGATGAGGCAAATGACGAACGCCGACCCGATGCCCACCAGCGGGCTGATGTGGGCCAGCAGCGCAAAGGCCACTACCTCGGGCACTAAAGCCAATGCCGTGGTGAGCCCGGCCAGAATCTCGTCTTTAACGTTGAACTTGTATTGCGAAAAATAAGCTTGCAGCGAAAACATAAAAAACTGAGGTAAAGGCAAAAGAAAAGCCGCGCGCTTCGGGCAGGAAGCGGCGGCACGCGAAACTCGGGCCAGTACTCAGGGTGGAGTAAGCTTGAAGATAAAAGGCAGGAAAGGGCGCATAAGCAGGGGCAAAGGTACGACGTGCCAGCTTAGGCCCGCCGCAAACCCGGCCCCCGCGCTAGCTTTGCGCCATGCCTGATGCCTTGCCCATTCGCCGGGTGCCGCGCGCCGTGGTGGCGCTGTTTTTTGGGAGCCTGCTGCTGCTGGGCGCCTTTTTACTACCCGACTACGGCACCTCCTGGGACGAGCCCGCCGACCACCTCAACGGCCTGGTGAGTTTGCGCTACGTGGCCGGCCGGCTGGCCCCCGCCTGGGCGGCGCAGCACGCCGGGCAGCTGCGCGACGTGCCCGACCTGGAAGGCTACCACGACAACGACCACGGGGTGCTGTTTGAGCTGCCGCTGGCCTGGCTGGCGGTGCTGCGCCCCGGCCCCGACGAGCGCAGCTACTACCTGCTGCGGCACGCGGCGGTGTTTCTAGTGAGCGTGGCCGGCACCTGGGCGCTGTACCGGCTGGGCCGGCGGCGCTTTGCCGACGAGCGCCTGGGGCTGCTGGCGGCCGGGCTGCTAGTATTGAGCCCGCGCTTTTTTGCCGAGTCGTTTTACAACGGCAAAGACCTGGTATTTACCGCCTTGTTCACAATAGGCGCGTGGCTGGTGGCCCGGCTGCTGGCGCGGCCCACCGCTGGCCGGGCCGTGGCAGCCGGCCTGGCCGCCGCCGCCGCCACCGATGTGCGCCTGCTGGGCTGGCTGCTGGTGCCGCTGGCGCTAGCGCTGCTGGCGGTGCGCGCCTGGCAGGAGCCGGCCCGCCGGCCGCGCCTGGCCGGGGTGGCGGCGCTGCTGGTGCTGGCAGCGGCGGCGGGCACCGTGGCCGGCTGGCCCTACCTCTGGGCCGACCCGCTGGGGCACTTCCAAGCGGCCTACCGCAGCCTCAGCCATTACCAGTGGCCGGGCCAGCTGCTGTACCTGGGCCAGGAGCAGCTTGCTACCGAACTACCCTGGCACTACCCACTGGTGTGGCTCAGTGTCACGACGCCGCTGGCCTACCAGGCGGCGGGGCTGCTGGGGCTGGCCGTGGCGCTGGCAGGCCTGCTGCGCCGGCCGCTGGTGCGCCTGCGGCAGCCGGCCGGGCCGCTCGATGCCCTGCTGCTGGGCTGGCTGCTGGGGCCGCTGCTGCTGGTTATCGGGCTGCATTCCAGCCTGTATGATGGCTGGCGGCACCTCTACTTCTGCTACCCGGCCTTGCTGCTGCTGGCCGTGGGGGGCGGGCAGTGGCTGTGGCGGCGGCGCACCCGGCCCGGCTGGCGCGCGCTGGCGCTGGGCGCGGCCGCGCTGGCGGGGGCTGAGGTGGCCCTCACCGCCGGGCGCATGGCCCTGATGCACCCGCAGCAGCAGGCGTATTTCAGCTACCTGCCGCCGCGCGCGGCCGAGCGGCTGTTTGAGCGCGACTACTGGGGGCTGGCTTACCGGCAGGGGCTGGAATACCTGGTGGCGCGCCAGCCGCAGGGGCCCATTTACTACGATGCCTCGCACCTGCCACCCATCGAAAACAATAAGGTGTGGCTGAAACCCGCCGACCGCGCCCGGATGGTGCTGGCCCCCGGCGCGGCGGGGCGCTATTTCCTGACTGGCTACCGCCACACGGGCTCCCCCTACCCTGACAGCGTGGGCCAGGAGGTCTTCGCGGTAAGGGCCGGGGGCGTTACCATCCTGTCGGTGTTCCGGCGGGCGCGGGCGGGCAGCGCCCCGGTGAGCTGGTAGCGCGGGGGTAGCAGATTGGCACAGATTTTTCGTTGTAGTTCGCAGTCGCCTTTTTCCATTCGCGTTTTTTGCTATGCGCTTACTTTTTGCTTTACTGGCTTGCGCGGCGCTGATTCAGCCCGCCCGCGCCCAGCGCCTCACCGACAAGTGGTATTTTGGCCGGCAGGCGGGGCTCGATTTTAGCAGCGGCACTCCTACCCCGCTCCTCGATGGGGCCATGACCACCTACGAGGGCTGCGCCACGGCCACCACCAAGCGCGGCGAGCTGCTCTTCTACACCGATGGCCGCACCGTGTGGAACCGCCAGCACCAGCCCATGCCAAACGGCAAGCGCCTCATGGGCTCGGGCAGCAGCGCGCAGTCGGCCCTCATCGTGCCCGACCCCGGCTCGGGCAACATCTTCTATATCTTCACGGTAGCGCCGCAGGGCGCGCCCGATGGCCTGCGCTACTCGGTGGTGGACATGACCCGCGAGAGCGGCCTCGGCGACCTGCCCCGCACCAACCTGCTGCTGCTTACGCCGGCCGCCGAAAAGCTCGCCGCCGTGCGCCACCCCAACGGCCGCGACGTGTGGGTGCTGGCCCACCGCTGGAATTCCAACGCCTTCGTGGCCTACCTAGTGACGGCCGACGGCGTGGCCGCCAAGCCCGTAATGAGCAACGTGGGCGCGATGAACGCCGGCCCCGGTAGCAACGCCATCGGCACGCTCAAGTTTTCGCCCGATGGCACTAAAGTGGCCGCCGCCATCTGGCGCGACACCAACAAGTTTGAGGTCTATGACTTTGACCGCCAAACGGGCAAGGTGAGCAACGCCCGCAGCTTCGGCCCCTACCCCGAGGCCTACGGCGTCGAGTTTTCGCCCGATGGCTCCAAGCTCTACGGCACCTGCAACGGCAACAGCACCATCAAAACGCCCAGCGCCAGCCCCGAAACCCAGGTGTGGCAGTTTGACCTCAAAACCAAGGCCGCCGTGCAGGTGGGCCGCTCGACCAACCACAAAATCGGGGCCTTGCAGCGCGGCCCCGATGGCAAAATCTACGTGGCGCGGGAGGATAATTCCTTTCTCGGAGTTATCGACCAGCCCAACGCCGCCGGCGCGGCCTGCGGCTACCGCGACGATGGCCTCAACCTAGGCGGGCGGCGCAGCAAGCTCGGCCTGCCCGCTTTCGTGGTGGAGCCCTAGCGCGCCGGGCTGGCTTTATCGGCCTTCCGAACTTAATTTTACAAAAAACTGCCTATGAAATTTCTTTTTGACGCTTCCCGCTTTCGCTTGCTTTTCGCGCTGCTCGCCGCGCTGAGCCTACTTTCCACCGCCTGCTCGAAAGGCGATGAGTTCGTTGACTACCGCCCCATCGACGACGGCATCATTCAGAAATACCTGGCCGACAAAGCCATCACCACCGCCCAGAAGCAGCCTTCCGGGTTGTACTTCGTGCCCACCACTACCAACGCCACCGCCAAGCAGGTGATAATGGGGTCCAACGTGTCGATTCGCTACACGGCTACCTTGCTCGACGGCACCGTGTTCGACGCTACCTCGCTGCGCAACAACAACGCGCCCGTCAGCTTCGTGGTGGGCAAGTCTAACGTGCTGACCGGCTTGCAGCTGGGCGTGCTGCTGATGCACCTCGGCGACAAGGCTACCCTGCTTTTGCCCTCGGGCCTGGCCTACGGCGCGAGCGGCACCACCGGCCAGAACGGCACCGTGGTACCGGCCAACACGGTGGTGCGCTTCGACGTGGAGGTAGTTGATATCGACTTCGCCCTCACCGACGACGCCATCATTACGCAGTACCTCACTACCTCGTCCATCACCACCGCCCAGAAGCAGACCTCGGGCCTCTACTACGTGCCCGTGACCAGCAACCCCAGCGGCACCCAGGCCGTGGCCGGCAAAACCATCTCGGTGCTGTACACCGGCCGCCTGATGGACGGCACCGTATTCGACGCTACGTCGCTGCGCAACAACACGCCGTTCAACTTCCTGCTGGGCAGCGGCTCGGTTATCAAAGGCTGGGACGAGGGCGTTGCCCTGATGCGCAAGGGCGAGAAAGCCATCCTGATTATCCCCTCGGCGCTGGCCTACGGCCCCAGCAGCCCCAGCACCACCATACCCGCCAACTCGGTGCTGCGCTTCGAGATAGAAGTAGTAGACGTGAAATAAGCTACCCCACACACGCCGCAAAAAAGGGCTTTCAGCAGTGCTGGGGGCCCTTTTTTAGTGCTCCGCCGCAGCGGCAACGCACTGCGAGCCCTAGCGATTTCACCCGCGCGGTCTTCCAAATTTATTCTTAAAGCGGTTGCTCAGCCAGTGTACAGGTAGGTGTAGAGACGCATAGTTGCGTCTCCCGTTATTCAGCTCGTCTAACGCCAGACGCAAGTATGCGTCTCTACGCCCACCAGCTGTACATCAATGCTGAAACCGCTCTAGATGCCCGCCGTGGTGAAGCCCAGGATGGGCGCGTCGTCGCCGTCGCTGAGCTGAAACACGGGCGCGGCGGCGGCCATCTCGTAGCGCACTACCACGTCGGTTTCGAAGGCCACGAAATACTCGCACAGCAGCGCCAGCGCCCGCGCGGGCCAGGCCCCGGTGAGGTAGGCTTCGAGGGCGGGCACGGTCAGGCGTTGCAGGCTGATTTCTAGGGCAGGCAGCGTTTCGTAGTAGTCGCCGCCCAGCACCATGTCGGTGCCCAAACTCAGGTAGCCCAGGGTGCCGCTGGTGGGCAGGGCCCCGGCCGGGGCGGCGGGTAGGGCGTGGCGCTGTGGCGGCAGCACGCGCAGCTGCACGGGCTGGCCCAGCACGCTCTCGAAGCAGTGGCGGGTGCGTGCCAAGTCGCCCACGATGGTATGCGCCAACGGCAACAGATACAGCAGGTTGGTGAGCACGGCGGGCGGTAGGCCGGCATCGGCCAACCCCCAGAACTGGGCCAGCGCCTCGTTGTACCAGTGCGTGGCCCGGCTGGTGAAGTAGCGCCGCTCTTCCTGCTCGATACCGACGCGGAAGCGGAAAAACTCCTGCTCGAAGGGCAGAAAAAACAGTCGGGTGGCTTTTTCGCGGCGGCGCTGGGCGCGGCTGTCTTCCACCATTTCGCGGGTGCCCACGGGCTGCCCCTGGCCGCTGCCGGGCTGGTGAAACACCTGCTGCGGCAGGGCGTCGTAGAGGCCCTCGCGGTGCATCTCCAGCACGGTGCGGACCACCACCCGGTGCCGCCGCTCAAACGACTCTTCGTAGACCTCGCCCAGGTCGCGGCGGTAGCGGCGGGCAAACAAGCCCACCGGCCGCACCAAGAAGTCCTCCAGCGCGTAGCCCTGCGCCAGCAGCTCGGCCACGATGGCTTCGAGGCGCAGGTCGAAGGGCTGGCGGCGCAGGTGGGCCAGCAGCTGGCGCACCGAGGTAGAAGAAGCGGACATAATACCAACATAAAACGCCCGGCGGCCCACCTGGCCCGGCGCTGCCTGGCCTTACGCCGGCCGGCGGGGCGGGGTTGGGCAGGTAGCGGCCGGTGGCTATTGACCCGGCCGCCATATTTCCCGTACTTTGGCAAAACTAGCCGCGCTTCCTTTTCCTTCGGTTCCTGCCTGCTTCATGCTTCCCGACCCTACTTCCCAAGCCCGTTCGGCCGCTACCAGCACCCTTTCCAACCTGAGCTCGCAGGTGCAGCGCAGCAAAGTTTTCATCAGCTCCTTTTTGTACGTGCTACTTACGGTCCTGGGCTTTGGGCTGCTGGGACTGGCGGCGGTGCGCAGCACATGGGGCTACCCGCTCACGTTCGGGCTGTTGCAGCTGGCCTTGCTGGGGCTGGGGGCGCTGTATGCGGCGCGGCTGCCGCGCTGGCTGCCCTGGCTGGCGGCCGACAGCCGCTGGCAGCAGGGCCTGGCGCTGCTGGCCACGGCGGCACTGGGCGGCGCGGCCATCTGGGGGCTGCGCTGGCTGAAGTGGGCGCAGGGCGGGCTGCCGCCCACGGGCTTCGTGATGGCCGTGATTCCGTTTTTGCTGCCGTTTTTTTTCTGGCAATCTTACTTGGCGTGGCGCGCCGTGCCGCACCGGCAGTATAAGCTGTGGCGCTACAACCCGCTGGCCCCCGGCCCCGATTTGTCGCGCATGGATTTGAGCCAGTTTATGGTGGTGCACTTCTGGATGACGCGCCGCTACGGCGAGGCGCTCTACCACGATTTTTCGTCGAAAGCGCCCCACCAGATGCGCCTCCACGACCTGTTCGCCATTTTCCTCACCGATTACAACCAGCTCAAGCCCGACCAGGCCTTGCAGTACGTCGATGGCCAGGGCCAGGCCTACGGGTGGCTTTTCTACGCCAAGCGGCCCTGGTGGCGCCGCCGCCACTACTACGACCCTGACCTCACGTTTCAGGATAATTTTCTGCGCCAGGGCAGCATCATCGTAGCCCAGCGCGTGCCCTGGCCGGGCGCGGCGGCGTAGGCAACCCGTTCTTCCTTTTCCTTACTTTCGCCTCTCTTTTGCGGCCATGCTTCCAGCTATTACACACTACCCGGTGAACTGGGTGGATGGGATGAAAATCGCCCGCCGCCACTTCACCGAAACCGACTTCGCGGCGGCTGACCACCTGCGCGACGCCACTGCCCTGCTGTTGCGGCCCGACTTCTATGGGCTGCTGCCCGCCTCCGACGAGCTGGGCAGCCCCGCCGCCTTCGAACTGCTGCTGAGCGTGGATGCGCAGGGCGAGGTGCAGGCCCGCCTCACGCAGTGCCGGGCCGTGACGGCGGGCGGCGCACGCATCGAAATCACCCCGAGCAGCGCGCCGCTCACGCTACGCACCAGCCTGGCGCAGCTGTTGGCGGCCTTTGGCCTCACGGCCACCGAAGGGCTGCGCTTTGGCGTAGTGCTCACGGTAAATCCGTTTGAGCGGGTACCCACGGGCACGCCCGCGCCCGACGAGCTGCCGCCCCGCCACCCCTACACCCGCCCCAGCTACGGCCTGAGTGTGGTGCCGGCCGGGCAGCCGGGCGGCGCGGCCTTCGCGCTGCCGGTGGGCGAACTACTGTATGCCGACGGCGCGCTGCGGCCGGTGGCGCAGTACATTCCGCCCAGCCTGGCGCTGGCCAGCCACCCGGCGCTGCTGCAAGCCCTGCACCAGCTCGACCACCAGCTGACGGAGCTGGAAACGGACGCCTTCAAGATTATTCATAAAGTGAAGCTGCGCGCCGACAAGCGCAGCCCGCTGGCCGACCTGGTGCGCGACCTGGCCGAGCGCACGGTGTTTGCCCTGGCCCAGCAGCTTACCACGCTGCGGCTGCTGGCCCCGCAGCAGCCCCCCAGCTACCTGCTCGACGCCCTGCTGCGCATCGCCAAGCAAGTGAAAACCGCGCTCGACTTGCTCACCGAGGCCGAGCGCGAGGAGCTGCTGAAATACTGCGAGCAGTGGGCCGAAACCCCGCCCGCCGCCGTGCTCGGCGCGCTGCAAGGGGTAGTAACAATGGCCTACGACCACCAGCGCGTGCACGAGCACTTGCAGCAGCAGCAGCAGCTGTGGCAGCTGCTGGGCCTCATTTTCCGGCAGCTCAGCCAGCTCGAGTACATCGGCAAAAACCGCGAGGGCTGGCAGACTTTCATCAACGAAAGCCCGGTGGCCAGCCACCCCATCAGCACGCCGCAGCCCGAAACGCGCAGCTCGGGCGGCTTGCGCTGGAATCCGTTTTAAGTTTGGTGCTTAGTGCCTGGTGCTTAGTGCTTGGTGATAAGCACCAGGCACTAAGCACCAAGCACTAGGCACTAGGTACTAAGCACTAAGCACTAGAAAGACATAGTATCCCGCCCGCAATGACGCCCCTCAACCAACCCGAACGCCGCACGCGCCTTTGGCAGTTTACGCTGCTGTATCTGCTGGCCCTGGCCGTGCCGCTGGGAGCTTCCTACTACCTGTTTTCCAACAATAGCCTGGCCGACGAAAATGCCCGCCTCAAGCAGGAGCTCGACCGCACCCACCAGGAGCAAAGCCAGCTGGTGGCGCGCTTCGACACGCTCACGCGCCACTTGCAGCGCATCGATGCGGTAGACCAGCGCCTGCGCGTGGAAACCAACGACCTCGTGCTGGGCCGCCTGGCCACTACCAACCAGGACTACCTCAACGACATTGCCGTGAGTCTAAGCCAATTGCGCAACGACTCGGCCCGTTTGCAGGTGCCGGCCCACCGCCTGCTGGTGCGCGACCAACTGCGCGACTTCGACCTCTTCCGCTCCAACCGCAGCACCATCGACGCCCTACGCCAGCAGCTGGCCCGAAGCGGCAACACCACCCAGGAAAACGGCCGCCTGGCCGAAGAGCTGGCCCAGGCCAAGCAGCAGATTATCATGCTGCAAGCCAGCCTCAACCGGCCCGCGCCCGTAGCCAGCGGCGGGGGCGGCGGCGCGCCGGTAGTAGTAGCCCCGCCGCCCACGGCCGGGGCCAAGCAGCAAATAGCCCTGCTGCAAGACCAGATAGCCTTCGCCAATGCCGACTGCATCCGGCAGCGCGCCCTCGATGGCAAGTCGCGCAAGGAGCGCAAACGCCTGCTGGAAGAAGCCCGCACGGCCTTCATCAAAATCCTGCAAAACCCCGCCTCCGACGACCTCAAGCAGAGCATCGAAAAAACGCTGGAGCCCATCAACGTGGAGCTGGGCCGCCCGCCGCGCTTCTTCGGGCTTATCAACTAATAGCACCAGCGCAGGCTACCACCAAAAAGGCTCCGACCAACCGTCGGAGCCTTTTTGGTGATACTATATTATACTTTGGCTGGTGTCTCATACTCGTACTAAGCCAGGCCGAGTTGCCCCTGCTCGTAGCTCGCCCCCGCGCGTTGGCCTCGCGCACCATTGTTTGCCGCACGGGCTTGAGCGCTAGGCTAATACTCCTGAATACCCATGGCGCACCATTCGTCCAGGATATCCCAGAAATCCACAAAGTCCGGTGCTTCGTCGTCCCACCAAACCAAGCCTGATGCCACGGCAGCATTGAGGTTCCAACACAGATAGCCCCCTGCGCTATTAGAGAATACCGCAACGACTTTATCTAAAGCAAAATCAATTGTGATTTCGTCTAATACGCCCCATTCTTTCTCCGATAATAGAAAGAACTCTTCTATAGGCATTGGTCCCATTGCCTGGGATTCTACCTCATACCAGCCGTTATGGATATGGGTATAAAAATCAAGAAATTTAGCCGGCCAATCTCTTCCGTAAAATTTATCCGGCTTTTGGTAAGGAAGCAGGGGAGGAAGGCCAATGTAATGCAACTGTTCTCCCTTGGGGTTTTTGAAAACATATAGCATGTTAACGATTTTATTCAGCTCTATCAGCTCAATAGAAATCAAATGCTTGCTGAATACATCTAACAGCACACTAAACTCCTGCTGAAACTGGCTTTTCCACAGGGCAATGACTAAATTGACTCTTCCCTTGCCGGAAAGCTCCAGCAGCGGCTTCCATTCCAGGGGAATAAATAAGTTATCGGATAATTTTTCTACTACAGAAAAATTACCTATGTATTGCTTGAGACTTGAAAAATCGTCTTTCATTTTAAAAAAATAATGAGAATGCGTGCTTACCTAGTATGGATTACGGATTTGTGGGAGGTTGCTTAAGCAAGTCGTCGATGTGCTTTTGAATCTCCTTTTCCAGAACCTTGCTTTTGGCAATCATCTTTTTCCTGAACTTATCATCTACTTTGATGCCTTGCTTTTTGTACTCGGTCCATTCCTCAAAGCTTTTTGACCCTTTAGAAGTGTTGGCGGTTTCACTTAGGCCCACAAAATTCTTTTCGTAGTTAAGCACCGCCTTTTGCTGCTCAAAGGTCAATTTTTCGAAATCTCTCATTTGAGCTATTTTATCCATTGACACGATATGGTCAGCGTGCATGGCCTTCTCAATCGTCAAGGTTGGCAAGGCATGGTCGGGCATTCCCTTTACGTACTTCTTATTTACCAGCTTACGGATATCCGCCGTAGGTGTCTTTTTCCGAAGCTTTCGGTATAAATCTGCGGATATCTTCCGGAGGCACACCGTAGCATTGTGGACGACGAACATCCACCAGCTGACGAGGTAGGTGTGCCAGTCGGCCACCTCCACGTTGTAGACCGTCGTCGCTTGCTCGGTGCGGTGCGTGACTTGCCCCACGGGCATGGTTAGCCCATCCGAGCGCAGCAGCTCGTCGCCCTTCACCAGGTCGCCCGCGTCGGTCCAGGCCCCGTTGGCCCAAAAGGGGTGCTCGGGCGTGGCCTGCACCGTGTCGGCGCCGACTTGCAGCTCGACCAGGGCATCGGTTTCGCGCACCATCGTTTGCCGCACGGGCTTGAGGGCCAGGTCGCCCGTTTCCTCGTGCCACGCCCACACTAGGTCGCCTACTTGCAGCTCTTCGATGTTTTTGTAGCCGCCCTCCACGGCCACCGGCGTGCCAGCCGGAAAGCAGGCCGTGACGCAGACGCGCGGAATCTTGGCCAGGAAGGGGCGGATATTTTTCAGCCCGTTTTTTAAGGCGGCGCTTTTGAGCGCCAGGCTTGCCATCTGCTTTTTGGCCGCGCCCAAGGCTACTTTGCCCCCCGCCTTTATTAGGCCGCGCACGCCGGCTTTGGCCCCGGCCATCGCTACGGTGGCGGTGCCGAAGCTGAAGACGCCCGCCACCACGGAAGCCGCATCCCAAACCAAAAAGCCCGCGTTGAGCGCCATGCCCAGCTTGTCGCCCGTCTGGATGGAGTGGATTAAGTCGCGGCCCGAGCCCCAGATGGGAATGGCCCCTTCCAGCAGGCCCGCCTCGCCGACCGAGTTTTTTTCCAGCTCGGCCTGCTTGAGGGCTTCGTCGGCTTCTTCGCGGGTTTCCTTTATCTCCTGGCTCAGCTCGGGCGGAATGGGCAGCTGCCCCGAGGTCAGAAATTCAATCTTGCCCTGGCCCAGCGGGCAGTTGATGCAGGAGCGAAACAGCAGCGTATCGGCCCCGCCCACCTTGGCCGGGTACGTGTCTTGCCACAGCAAGGGCGCGGGCACGCAAGGTACCGGCGTGCCACCCGCCAGCTGCGTCTGCTTCTGGCAAATGACGAACGAAGGAATGTTGAGCAGCGAAACCTTGTCCAGCGCGTTGCCTGCCACCAGCCCGGCAATCTTGCTGGTGCGCGGCGTGGTCTTAAAGGGCATCGGTACCGTGCCCTGGCTGCATTGCAGAATGGCGCCGGTCGTCACATACTCCAGGGGGTGCGGCATAACAAACGGATAAGTGAGCTAAGCGAGCAGGGAAGGCTAAATAATGTCGGTATCCTGCGACTTGATTTTAGCCTGGGCGCTGGCCGTCATACTCAGGCTATTGCGGAAGTCGGCGGTCAGGTCTTCGGCGGCCAAGTCTAAGGCTTGTTTGGCTTCTACTGCCACCGCTTCCTCCTGGGCCGTGATAAGGACGTTCTTCTTAGCCGTAATAGTGAGGTTATTACCAGCCGTTAAAATAATATCCTTCTGGCTGTCCAGGGTGATGTCGCCGCCCGCCAGCAGGCTAATGGGCCCGTTGCTTTTGATGGTGATGCTGCCATCGCCCTTAAAGCCCACCTCCACAGCCGTGCCCTTGTTGTTGGAGTTGGAAATAAGAATGCGCTGGTCGCCCGCCGTGTCGGCCATCACAAACTTGTTGCCGCCCGCCGTTTGCATCCCCTTCAGGTTGTTGCTGGGCGGGCTGTACTTGGTGCCCTGCTTGTTGTCGGGGTGGAAGACGTTGCCCACCACCACGGGCAGGTCGGCCAGGCCGTGCTCGTAGCTCACCAGCACCTGCGAGCCCACCTCGGGCGTGAACATATGGCCCTTGCCATCGCCCGAGTAGGGTGTGGTCACGCGCAGCCAGCCGCTTTCAGCGTCGGCGGGCTTGTCCACGGCCCACCGAAAGCGCACGCGCACCCGGCCCAGGCGGCGCGGGTCGGCCAGGTCTATCACCTCGGCTACCTCGGGGTGGGCGGCGGGCGGGGCGTAAAACTCGTTGGCCGGCGGGGTGTCGAGAGCGGCGGGCATGGCCTTGAAGCGGTTCTGGTAATTGCCGTCGCCGTCGAGCTCGTGGGCCACGGCCAACACTCTGAACTGCCCGTAGTCGGTGCCAGCCGCGTCGCGCACGTCGAGCAGGCTACCGGGCTTGATGTCGAAGGCTTCGCCGTGGCCTTCGAGGGCCACCAGGCCACTGGTTTGCTTGGCGGCCAGCGTGTCCATGGCTTCTTGCAGCCGGGGCGTGTCGGTCAGCACCGCGTCGGCCAGCACGCGGTGCGGGTGCGTAAATACCTCCTTCGAGCGCTGCAAGGCAAACTTGCTGTAGGCGTCGCCGCCGGTCGGGGGCGTGGCCGTGGCGCTTAGCTGCTGGTGGGTGCGGTAGTTGTAGGTGCTGCCCCGCAGCTGGCCGGGTTGCAAGTTCATGCTGAGGGTGAAATTCTGCACCCCGTTGCTTTGGAAGGGCACGGCCGCGCCCGAGGCCAGCCCCAGCTGCAAAGTAGTGCCGTCGTAGTAAAACCACTCGCCCTGCTGGGCGGCCAGCCGACTCAGAAAATTGAAATTCGTTTCGTCGTACTGCGCCACGTAGGGCAGCACGGCCTGGCGGCGCGGCTTGAGCTGCCGGGCAAAAGCATTGCCCGCGTACTCGCCCAGCACGGCCCCAAAAATCTGCGGCACGGTTTGCTTCACGAAGGAGCGGCTCTGGCTGCCGTCTTCGAGCAAAAACGTGGGGCTGGCCCCGCTGAGGTGGTAGTAGTTGGTGAGGTCGGCGTTGGTTTGGATGCTGGTTTCGGTGATGATTCCTTTGAACTCAAACCGCCGGCCGCCATCGGTGGGTAAGGCGCTTACCCAGCTGATGGTAATAGCCTTGCCACTCAGCTTTTCGTGGGCCTGCGTGAAGAGCACGTCGGGCCGCAAACCCAGCGACTTGCCCAGCGCCTCAAACGAAAAATCGAGCGCGAACGTGTGGTGCGTAAACAGCTCCTGCGTGATAGTCAGGCTCTTAAAATCGGTCAGGGCACTTCCCCCTTCCACTTGCACGGTTACTCGAACAGGATAGGACATAGCAGAAAGCTGAACGGAAACACGCGCCGGCGCGGGCGGCGCCCCCCACCCGATGCGTGAACTAAGCTACTACCTGTACGTTTAGCAAGTGCGTCACGTTCCTTAATTTGCCGCGTATGCCTGCTCCCAGCTCCCGCACCGCCCGCCACTCGTTTGCCACCAGCGGCCCGCCCCGGCCGGGGGCCTTTGCGCCGGCCGGCGCGCCCCGGCGCGTCACCTCGCGCGGCCTCAACGATGCCGTGATTCGGCGCAGCCCGCCGCCCCCGGCGCGGCCCCGCACGGCGACCGGGCCCACGCTGCTGGTGTTTCTCACCAGCTCGGGGCAGTCGCTGGCGGCGGCCTACGTGCAGTTCAGCCAGGGCGTAATGGATGGCCTCGGCGACTCGCTCAAGAGCACCTGGAGTTTGCTCTCGCACGACATGTGGCAGCTGGCCACCTACCGCGAGCTGGGCACCACGCTCACCGCGCTGGGCTTGCTCGACCCGCTCAACGTGGCCCAGAGCCTGGCCGCCGCCCACGCCCTCGATGCCCGCCTGGGCACGCACGTAGCCCAGCGCATGGCCGACATCCTCCACGCCGTGAAGCAACTCCTGCGCGATGCCCCGCACTGGACGGCCCGCCAATGGGGCCGCGCCGTGGGCCGCGTCGTCGGCGACCTGGTGCTGGCCAAAGGCGCGGGCGGGGCTGCTAAAGTGGCGGCCGGCAGCGCCACCGCCCTCAACCGCGTGGCCGCCACGCGCTACCTGGCCCGCACGCCGTCATTCGCCGAGGCGTTTAGCGAGGTCAAGGGCTTCAACCTGGGTGTGGGGCAACGCAGCTTTAAGGTGCAGGAAGAACTACAGTGGGCCCGCAAAGGCCGCTGGCTGTCAAACCAACGGATGGCCACCCCGGCCGAATCGGCGCTGAAGCTGGCGCTCGACTACCCCGGCTCGCTCAACCGGGCGTCGCGGCGGTGGTCGGTGCGGCGGTTTGGCATTTATGTCGAGGGCACCGTGGCCCCGCAGCACAACCCGCTGTGCGGCGGCGGCCACCAGTTGCTGCGCACCTGGGGTAAAGAAACCAGCTATGTGGAAGTTCCTTACAAATAGCCGCCCCGCCGGCACCGAGCTGCCCAGCCCCGGCGGGCGCTACGTGGCCGTGCTCGGCCCGCCCCAGGAGGTGTGGGGCAACCCGCTGGCCCCGCTGGCCGTGTGGGCGGCGGGCGCGCCGCCGCGCCTGCTCTACTACCGCGCCGGCTACCTGGCCCACGCGCTCAGCCCCGGCCAACCGCCGGTTTTTCTGCATTGGAGCGGCGATGGCGAGTGGCTGACGTTTTACGAGTTTCGGCGGCAGGCGGCGTATGAGGTAGTGTTCTTGCACCTGCCGGCCGGGCGCGCCTACCGCGTGCCCGCCACCGATGAGCTGCTGGCGCGGCTGCCCGCGCTCAGCACCGATATGGCGGCCATCCGGGCTTTTCTGGCCACGGCGCGGGCGGGCGAAAGTGAGCTAGCGGCCGATGCGGACGTGCCGGCCGATTTACGGCAGCATTAGGCTATTTGTCCGAGAGCAATTCCAACAGCAGAGACCAATAGTTAGCGTCTGGCGTCAGCATATAGCGCTCAGCAACGCCAGACCCCAACTGTTGCATCTCTACACTGAATCCAAAGCCGCTCTAGTAATAGGGCGGCATTTCCTGCAAGCGCCGCACCACGAAGGCCCCGAGCGGCGTGAGGATGCCCGTGAGGAAGCCGGCAAACTGCACCTGGTGCGTGTCCGTCAGCTCGGAGGCCGAGCGGGCTTTGCTTATCACGGCGTCGGCCTGGCGCAGCCACTCGTGGGCCTGCTCTTCCGCTTCCAGGTCGGCGCGGTAGTAGCCTTCCTGCATGCCGCGTTGCAGGTTTTCCTGCAAGTAGCCGAGCGTAAACGTGGCCCGCAAATGCTGCAAGCGGCGGTGCATGGTGGGGTAGTGCGCGGCGGCCTCCTGCATAAACAGGCTGCGGGTATCGCCGATTTGCTGAAGCAGCAGGCGGCGCATGGCCAGCAGCTCTTCCACGGCGCTGCGGCACTCCTGCCGCTGGGCTAGCAGCTGGGCATGAATGTCGTGCATGTGCGCCTCCAGACTGGCTTGCAGCAGCGCGGGCTTGCCTTCCGGAAACTGCCGCTCGATGGCCGCCACGGGTATGCGCAAAGCCAGGGCCACATCGGGCAGCCCCACGGCCAGGAGGCCCCGCTCGAGCAGCAGCGCCTGGGCGGCGGCCATGATGCGCTGGCGCTCCTGCGCCGCCTGGTAAGCTGAAAAAGTATCGCTGTCCATGCCCTCAAAGTAAAGGCTTTCCACGCTGCCGCCACTCAGCGGGTTTGCACCCAGGTGTTACTACGCTGCGCTACTCTGCTCACTGCGCTTTTGGAGTTGCACTCCGAAAGCGCGAAGAACAAAAAGAACGAAAACGCACCGCAATGCTACAAAATGGCTTTCAGCGAGTTTGCACCCAGGTGTTGTCCTTGGCCACCGCGCCCAGCGCCAGCCGGGCCGCCGAAATGTGCAGCGTGCAGCGGTAAGCGCCTTCCGGGGCCGCGCCCGAGCTGAAATTCTCCTCGTAGGCCACGCAAAAGCCGTCCTCAAACGTCAGCTCCTCGCGTACCACGGGGCGGTCGGTTTGATGGAAGACGACCGAGCCGCTCAGCTTTTTGTGCGGGTCGTTGGCCCAGGCTAGCAGCTGGTCGCCATCGGGCACGTCGAGGTGCAGCACCAGCAGGCCACTGCGCACCTTGGCCACCACGCGGCCGCGCTCGCTGGTGGCCTGGCCAAACTCATAGCTGCACTGCACCAGGGGAAACTCCTGGCCCGCCAGCAGCAGCATACCGCGAAAGGAAGACATAAGGATAGTGCTTAGTTGTTGGTGCTTGGTGCCTAGTTACTGGTGCTTGGTGCTTGGTGCTTGGTGCTTGGTGCCTAGTTACTGGTGCCTAGTGCTTGGTGATTAGCTTTTAATTATTGGTACTTAGCTTTCTATTCGTATGTAATTGACGAATTCCAACCTTCAACTTCTACCGCCCAACTAGGCACTAAGCACCAACAACTAAGCACTAATCAAACCGGCCACTGGTTATCCAGCGTCACTTCGCCGCTGCGGAGCTGATTGGCCGAGAGCGTCAGGGTCATAGTCATGCCCTGGGCGGAGGCGCTGCCGTCAAAGAGCTTGCGCAAGCCTACGCAGTAGGCATCGGCGAAGGCGATGGTTTTGCGGCGCACCGAGGCATTGTCGGCCGCGTACACTACCAGCTCGCCGCTGAGCTGCTTGGTATCGTCGAGGGCCCAGTGGTGCAGCGTTTCGTCGGGCTCCGAGTCGAGCTCGATTTGGAGCTGCCCGCCCTGCACACGGGCATCGGGGCGGCCCACCACGTCGGTTTGCTGGCGCAGGCCCCACGCAAAGCGGCGCACCACGTAGCTTTTACCATTTACCAGAAGAGCCGCGCTGAAAGCCATAGGAAAAGGAAAGAAAAAGAGAAGAGCTGCCCGCCGGGGCGGTGTTTAAAAGTACGCACCGGCCCGGCAAAAGGATGAGCCCGGCTGCCGCTGGCTTGCAACGAAACGCCCGGCCCGGCGTAAGTTTCGGGAGTAAAATACCGGCCGCCCGGCTTGTTTTCGCGCATGTCAGACTCGTACTATCGCCTGCCCCTCGACCTGGCGGCCATCGTGGAGCGCCAGCCGCTGCCCCGCTGCTCGCGCCAGGAATCCATCGCCCAGCACCTGTATCTGATGCTGACGACCTACTTCGGCGAGTCGCGCTACGAGCCCGACTTTGGCTGCCAGGTGTGGGAGCAGGATTTTGAGGCCATGACGACCATGCGCTGGAAAGACAGCGTGCAGCAGTCCATCGAGCAAAGCATCCGCACCTTCGAGCCGCGCCTGCTACGGGCGCGGGTGCAAATCGCCATCCTCGATTTTGAACTAAAAAACGTGCAGCAGCGCATCCGCAAGCGCCTCGATGTGAGCGTGCAGGCTACCCTACACCATACCAACGAGCCGTTCGCGTTTCAGGCCAGTTTGTTTGTGGCACCGCTGGCGGTGGAGTAGGCGAATGAGTGAATGAGTGAGGTGGCGAATGATGCAGAATCCACTCATCCACTCATTCACCCACTCACTCATTCACTCATTCACTCATCCTCCCCAATGCTCCCTTTTTCCTCGCCCAGCGCCGCCCACGATTTCAGCAAAGCCAGCGTCAAAAACCGCCTCACGCGGCAGGCGGCCGAGTTTTGGGGCTACGCCGAAAACGACCTCGACGGCTTCGACCCGCTGGTGCATCTGCTGCTGGAGGCCTGCGCCGTGGAGTTTGAGAAAATGGGCCAGGAGCTGCACCACACCCAGCACCGGCTGCTTGAGCGGTTGGCGGCGCTGCTCAACCCGGAGGTAATCGACATCGCGCAGCCGGCCTATGCCGTGGCCCAGGCCCGCGCCCGCGAGGCGCTGGTAGCGCTGCCCAGCAGCGCGCAGTTTGGGTTTCAGCCGGCCACGGCGGGCCGGCAAGCGGCCGGGCCCGAGTTGTATTTTTCGCCGCTGCAAGACATCCGCCTGGTGGGCGGCGCGGTGCGCTGCCTGGCCACCCACGATACCGTGTGGCAGCTCGATGCCAGCGGCCAAAAGCGCGTGCTGGCGCACCACGCGGCCGCGCCGCCCACCGCCCACCGCCGCCTGTGGCTGGGCCTGGACCTGCCGCCCGGCGTGGCCCTCGAAGACCTGACCTTGTACCTGGAATGGTTTAACGAGCCGCACCGGGCTGCCTACGCTGCCTTTTTGCCAGGCGAGGAATGGCGGCTGGGCAGCACCGCGCTAACCGTGCGGCCGGGCCTGCCCGACCCCGCCGAGGCCGCTGGCCCCGCCCACTTGGCCGACGAATACGACGCCCTGCGGCGGGTAGAGCAGCAGGTGCGCCAGCTCTACGCCCGCTCGTTTGTGGGGCTGGGCGGGCCGGCCGGGGCGCTGGCTGCCTACGTGCCGCGCGCCTACCCCGCCGAGTTTGCCGAAACCCTCGACCCGGCCACCGACCTGGCGCTGCTCACCCAGCCGCTGACGTGGCTGGAGGTGCGCTTTTCGGCCGCGCTGCCCCCGGCGGCGTTCGAGCAGCTGACGGTGGCGCTCAACTGCTTTCCGGTGCTCAACCGGCGCTTGCACAAGGTGTTGTTTCGCTTGCAGCCGGCGCTCAACCTGTTTCCGCTCGTGAGCGAGGAGCCGTTTCTGGCAGTGCGCGAGGTGTATAGCCTTGCCAACGTGGTGTACCAGCCTACCACGCTCAGCGACCTGGCCGAGGGCGCCACCGATACCTACACGCTGCGCACCCACGGCGCGGGCCGCTTCGACGCGCGCTCTGGGCGCGAGGCCCTGCGCGAACTGGTAGACCTGCTGCGCGACGAAAGCCGGGCCTTCACCGCCGCCGGCACCGATTTTATTGGCTCCATCCTGCGCGAGCTCAACCAAAACCTGGCCCGCCTCGAAGAGCGCCTCGACCGCCGCCCCACCGCCGAGCAGGCCGTGCCCTACCTGCTGCTGCGCCCCCAGGACGTGAACGACAGCGTGTACCTGGAGTATTGGTCGAGCAATGGCGCGGCGGCCAACCGCCTGCCCGCCGGCAGTCGCCTGCGCGTGCACGACGGCCACTACCTCGACGAGGTACGCCTGCTCACCACCACGGCCGGGGGCCGCGAGCGCCCCACCGCCGACGAGCGCACCCACGCCCTGCGCCGCAACATACTCACCCGCAGCCGCCTCGTGACGCTGGCCGACATCAAGGCTGCCTGCTGGGCCGAGCTGGGCGCGCAGCTGGCCGAGGTGCAGGTCGAAAAAGGTTTCCAGAACGGCGGCACGCCCATGGCGGGCTTCGTGCGCTGCATCCGGGTGCGGCTGGTGCCGGCGGCGGGCAACCGCCTCAGCGCCCCCGAGTGGCAGCACGCCGCCGAGGCCTTGCAGGCGCACCTCAGCGGGCAGTCGGCCCTCAACCTGCCCTATGAGGTAGTGGTGCAAGCGGCGGCAGGGTAGTTTTTATAGCCCGGATACTTCTTCGTAGCCCACGCACTGCCCGGCCGCGAAGCCGACCGTTTCGCGGGCTGCCTGGCGGTTGGTTTCGAAGAACGTGACGTGGCCACCCAGCGGCTTATGCGCCCACGGTAGTCAAGGTGATTGATGAAAACATCATGCAGGCTAGAACAACGCAGTAGGAGTAATAACACCTTCTGAAATCCCGGTTTCGGCATTTACAACCACCGTAAAACACTCATCCTGCATACCCAGTGGCATGGGGATATCGAATGAAATGTGCCACTTAGAGACCGCATTATCCGTAACAATTTTCTGGTTGCAGGAAGACTCCCGAAAAGGAATATTTTTTGCTTTCAAGGTCAGTTTTGCTACTTGCAGAGCACATCCCTTATCTATCATGGCTAGACAGCATAAAACAAACGGCTTAGTGGTTAACTACTGCTGTGATTACTGGGCCAGGAAATAAGGATTTTTGGCTCGCCGTTTCTGGGGCTGAGTGGCCGGTAAAATTTATCAACGCTCGAGTACGCCCGTAAACTGACTGATGAGGTAGAGGTGCTCGCGCAATTTCACTTTTTGCAGATGGTCTACGGTTTCGGGGCCGCCCAGCGCCAGCAGGGGCACGTAGCCGAAGCACTCGTCAAAAGTGGGCTCGCCTAGGCGGGCGCGGGCGGCGGGGTAGGGCTCCCAGCGCAAGCGCTGTTGCGGATTGAAATCATCGACATGATTCTTAAAAAATAGAGTTAAGTTTCTGCCAATAATCTCGGTTTCTCCGTGGCGGTAGTCGATGCGAATCAGAAACCCGTCTTCCCATATCAACAAATCTCCCATCGCTGTTGCAAAAAGAACGATGGGCGCGGCAGCGGCCGGTGTACTAACGAGCTGATAAGTATCGGCAAGCAACTCGTTGAATTCATCTGGATTAACGACTTTTAGGTAGCCGTTCCGAAAAGTGCCGAAGCCATACTCCTGCCACACCACAAGCATTTCGGGCGGTACCAGCGGGCCGTAGCGGGCCAGTAGTTCGGGGGTGGGCTTTGCATGAATGGTATATTCGGGAAAGTGCGCAAGCAGCTTGGTAAACATATAAGAATGAATTAAAAGACTACGCCAGTGGCAAGGCAATAGCCAGTAATGTATTTGCCTGTTCCTGCTGGCTCATAGTGGCCGCGTATGTTCTGATTTGGGCATCGATGCCCTTTATCCGCTTAGGCCATTGTGCTCCTAGCAAGGAGTTGATGCGGGCATCACCCAGGCCGGTAACAAGCAGCGCATTACCACCTGCTATCTGGTCGGGGTCGTGCAAGGCTGCCTGCGTAGCCAGCCACTGCTGTGCCAAAGTCATCGCCTCGCTTTCCGTCAGGTTGTCGTCCGCCAGCTGCAACTCCTCAACTTTTAGCTCAAACGCTTTTTCGCGGGCTACCTTTTGCGCGGCATCCCCCAGCGGGTCGCGGCCGTCTCCCTTGAGCGCGCGCCACTTAGCATACTGGTTGCGATTGGCCAAGAACTCCGCCACTGTTAAGCGGTTCATTCCCTCTTGCTGATTAGTAAGTTGCCTTAAAAACTCTGCCCGGTCTAAGCCGGGTTTCCCCTTGCTGGCCCCTTTCACCGTTAAAGGCGGGTGGCCCGTGATGAGCGGCAGCCGACGTACCACTACCGCTGTACTGGCAGTGGTAGTCGCTGCCGTCACGGCCGCCGGCGCGGCATACTCCCGCGCGGCTGGCACCACAAACGCCCCCGCCGGCCCGCCCGGCGCGAGCGTGAGCCCATCGCTGGTGATGGTGAGCTGGCACACGTAGGCGCCGTCGCCGCCAGCGCCCGCTACGAACACTTCTTCGTAGCCCACGCACTGCCCGGCCGCGAAGCTGACCGTTTCGCGAGCCGTCAGGCGGTTGGTTTCGAAAAAGGTGACGTGGCCACCCAGCGGCTTGTGGGCGGCCTGCGCCCAGGCTAGCAGCTGGTCGTGGGCGGGCACGTCGAGGGTGAGGTGCAGCAGGCCGTGGCGTACTCTGGCCTGCACCCGACCCCGCGCATCGGTAGCCTGGCTAAAGCCAAACTCGCACCGGGTAGGTGTGGCCCGCCACGGTCAACTCGGCCGAAAAAGATGCCATTCGAGAATCCTGGGTTTACCAATAGCCTAAGCTACGCACCGGCCGCCTGCGGGGCGGCAAGCACGGGGGCGCTACCGGCGGCCGGCGCGGCGGTTTCGTGCGTGGTGGTCCACACTAGCTCGTCGCTGCCCTCGGGCTTGCTGAGGGCCAGCGTGGTGCCCGGCCGCGCCTCGCCCGAGATGATGAGCCGCGAAATGGGCCGCCGCAGCTGCGCCCGAATCACGCCCGTGATGGGCCGCGCCCCGTACTTGGGCGTGAAGCCCGACAAAGCCAAATGCTGCCGCGCTTCGGAGCTGAGCGTGAGCGCGATGCCCTGCCGCCGCAGCTGCTCCAGCAGCGGGCGCAGGTGAATGTCGAAGATGCGGCCCACGTTTTCTTCGGAGATGGGCGCGAAGGGCACAATCTCGGTGAGGCGGGCCAGAAACTCGGGCCGGAAATGTCGGCTCATGGTTTCGAGCAACTCGGTAGAAGAAGGCGTTTCGCCCGCCGCAAACGACTTGCTCACCTGCTCGGCCCCGATATTGGAAGTAAACAGAATGACGGCGTTGGAAAAATCGCCCTCGCGGCCCAGCCGGTCGTGCAGTTTGCCCTCGTCCAGAATTTGCAAAAAGATGTCGAACACCGACGGGTGCGCCTTTTCAATCTCATCGAACAGCACTACCGCATACGGCTTCTCCCGGATTTTATTCACCAGCAAACCGCCCTCCTCGTAGCCCACGTAGCCGGGCGGCGCGCCGTAGAGCAGCGCGGCCGAATGCTCCTCCTTGAACTCCGACATATCGAAGCGAATCAAAAAGGACTCGTCGTTGAACAGAAAGTCGGCCAGCGCTTTAGCTAGCTCGGTTTTACCGGTGCCCGTGGGCCCGAGCAAGAAAAACGAGCCGATGGGCTGCCCCGCCTTGGTCAGCCCCGAGCGCGACTCCAGGATGGCGGCGCACAGGGCGCGCACGGCCCCGTCCTGGCCCACCACGCGCTGCCCGAGCACCTGGTCCATGCGTAGTAATTTTTCGCGCTCGTTGCTTTGGAGCTTGCCCAGCGGGATGCCGGTTTTGCCCGACACGATGGCCGCAATGTCTTGCTTTTCGACGCTTTCCTTCTTCGTGTCGGCCAGCGCCAGCACGGCGGCCAGCAGCTCGCGCAGGTAGGTTTCGAGCTCGGCGCTGGTTTCGAGCTGCTCGGGCTGCTGCTCGTTTTCGAGCTGATTGAGCCAGAGCTGACTAACCTGGTTTTGGGCTTGGTACAAGAACCAGCGCAGCTCGCGCAGGTAGTCGGCTTCGCCCAGCTCGTCGCGGCGGGCGGCGAGGGCGTCGAACTCAATTTGCAATTGCGCAAGGCCCGCCACGGCCTGCTCATCGAGCATCCGGATGGCGGCCATCGTGCGGTCGACCAGGTCGATGGCCGAGTCGGGCAGTTGCCGGTCTTTTAGGTAGCGCTTGGCCAGGCGCACGGCCTCGGCCACGGTGCCTTCGCCCAGCGCCAAGCCGTGGTGCGCGGCGTAGATGGGCATGATGCGCTCCAGCATCCGCTCGGCCACTACCACCGAGGGCTCTTCGACCCGCACAATGTCGAAGCGGCGGTTAAAGGCCTCATCCTTTTCGATATACTGCCGGTATTCGTCGTTGGTAGTAGCCCCGATTACCGTGAGCTCGCCGCGTGCCAGCTCGGGCTTGAGCAGCTGCGCGATGCCGCTGCCGGCACTGCCCTTGGGGTCGAGCAGCACGTGCAATTCATCGATGAATAAAATGGCGCGGGTGTACTGCTTGAGCTCGGTGAGCACCTTCTTGATGCGGTCTTCGACCTCGCCCTTGTACGACGCGCCCGCCACCAGCGTGCCCAAATCTAGCTCGAACAGCGTGACCTCGCGCAGATGCACCGGCACCTGCCCGGCCGCAATTTGCTGCGCAAAGCCCTCGACCAGCGCCGACTTGCCCACGCCGGGCTCGCCGATGAGCAGCACGTTGGGCTTGGTGCGGCGGCCCAGTATCTCGGCCACCAGCCTGATTTCGCGGTCGCGGCCCACGATGGGGTCGAGCTTGCCGGCGCGGGCCTGGGCGGTTTTGTCGGTGCAGTAGGTGGCCAGCGCGCCACCCTTGCTGGTGGGCGCGGGGCCGTTGGCGGGGGCCGTGGCACCAGCTTCGGCGGCGGTAGCAGCGGCGGGCAACTCGGCCTGCGCCGCGTCCAGGATTTCCTTTTGGCTGAGGGGCAGCGATTTCAATTGCTCGCTTGAAAAGGCCAAACCCGGCCGCAGCAGCGCGGCCAGCGCGCATAGGGCGTCGGGCTGGGGGCGGGCCAGCTGCAAGGCCACGAGGTCGGCCATTTCGAGGGCGCGCTGCACGGTGGCGTCGGGGCCGGGGTTTTCGACGGGGCGGGCGGCCTTGGGCTCGTCTTCGAGGCGCACTTCGGCCCACTCGCGCAGGTAGTAGATGTCCTTGTCGAGCACCGCCACCAGCCACGAGGCCAGGCCTATCTCGTTGTGTAGCAAAGCAGTGAGCAGGTGCGGCGCGCCATACTGCGCCTGGCGGTACTCGTGGGCCACGGCCTGGGCAATGTGCAGGCCGCGCTGAAGGGTGTCGGAATAAGCCACGGGCAAAACAGGAAGAAAAGGAGACTGCAAGAAACGACAGAGCGGCTACGTGCCAGGGCGGGGCCAGGGTTTTGGCTGGCTCTATATAGCCCGGCGCTTAACCTTTGCGGCGGCCCGGCCGTACCTTCCGCCTGAGCTCTCTGCTGTTGGATAGCTGGCGGCCGGGGCGGCCGTCGCCGTGTGTGTTTCTCTTTCTACTTTTCCAGTTATGTATTCCTACGGAATTGGTGGTCAGGAGCGTAAGCTCGACAATGCCTCCGAGGCCATCTCGGACATTCCCCTCAACCGCACCCTGCTCGTGCAGAAGCTCACCACCCAGGCCCCGCTGCGCCCGCAGGTGGTCGAGGGCCTCAAAACCCCCGAGGCGGTGTTTGCCCACTTCAAGCCCGAGGTGGCCGTCGATTTCACCGACGCCGACGGCGCTACCGTGGCCGAGAAGCTGCACTTTTCTTCGCTCGGCGACTTTGGTAAGCAAGGCATTATCAACCAAAGCGAGTTTCTCAAAAGCCTGGCCGCCGAAACCGACGACCTCAACAAGCTGCTGCGCCAGCTCAAGTCGAACAAGATTTTGAAGGCCGCGCTCGAAAACCCCGAAACCAAGGCCGCCTTCCTCAACGCCATTCAGGCCATGATGGACGAGCTGTAGGCGCCGGGCGCCCTTCTCCTTCGTACCCGCATCCTTCGCTCCTTTCCTAGTACTATGGCTCTCGAACAGCAAGACGCCGCCGGCGCCGGCTACCGCCCCCGCGAGGCGGCCCCCTCCCTTGAACAAAGCACCCAGGCCCTGCTCAAGGTCGGGGGCTTCGATTTGCTGGAAACCACCATCGACGGGGCTTCCAACCTCAACCCCGAGAAAAAAGCGCGCAAAAAAATATTCCTCTCAGAGGACAGCAAAAAGGCCGACCGCAAGCAGCTCAAAAAGCGGCTCGCCCTCTGGCACCAGCTGCTGAGCGAAACCGACTCCATTGCCGCCGCCGCCGAGCAGGGGCAGGCCCGCGTGGAAGCTGCCGAGCAGCAGCTCACCGACAACCTCAAAACCGCCGTGGAGGCGACCCACGAGCTGGAGCAGGCCTACCGCTCGGTGGCTCTCTTTTTCAAGAATACCGACCAGGACAGCGTCAAGAACGTCTCCATCCTGAACGCCGACAAGGACCAGCTGCAAGACCTTGACAACACGACGTTTATCGATGCCGTGTCGGAAGAGCTGGAGCAGAACTACGACCGCCTCGACCTGCGCGACAACTACTCGCTGCTGGTGGTGCCCGGCTACCTGGGCTCGAACAAGGTGCTCGATAAATGGGCCAAAATCGCCCACAAGAACAAGGTGATGATGGTCACCGACTTCGAGCACTACGACACGCCCGAGGACGTGATGGAGCTTTTCGAAGAAGCCAACCTCACCGGGGCCGAGCCCCACAAGGCCAACGTGGTAATGGCCGCCAACTGGCTCGTCGGCCGCGGCAAGCTGGAGGAAATCGGCGAAGAGGACGACCTCTTCGTGCCGCCCTCCTCGGCCCTGGCGGGCCGCATTTATGCCACGCTGGCTTCGCAGGTCACGGCCGGGCGCAAGCACGGCACGCTCAATGAGGTAGAGGGCGTGAAATTTCCGCTGCGCAAAAGCGAGATTGCCAACCTCGAAAAGCTCGGCCTCGTGCCCATGGTGAACGAGTACGGCCGCGTGATGGCGTTTTCGGCCAAGACGCTCTTCAACGGCGACAACATCGGCTTGCAGACCTACTCGGTGGTACGCGTATTCGACTACGTGACCAAGGTGCTGATTGACTTTCTCAACCGCCGCGCCTTCGAAAACTGGGACCACAACATGCGGATGGACATCCAGAGCCAGATTGTGCGCTTTCTCGACCGCATTGCCGGCCCCGGCAAGCTCATCGAGAAATTCTCCATCAAGAAATTTGAGCGTGACCCCGACCAGAAAGACCGCATCCTGCTCGACATTCACATGGTGCCCTACTTCCCGGCCAAAACCTTCCTGGTATCGCTGGATGGCACCAAAGGCGATGACCCCGACAACCCCGACCGCGACTGGAATGCCGAGTACGCGCAGCAGTAGCCCAGCCAAGTCGCGCGTTAAGTTTTGGTGAAATTTCTTTTCCTTTCGGATATTTCCGTTACCTTCGGCCAGGGAGTTCCGTAAGGCCTTCCTGACAGTATTCCGTTCATTTTCACTTCTTTCCTTTCCAACATGGCTTCTTTTAGTGCAGTTTTTGACGCTGCTGGCAGCGAAGAGTGCGAGGTGGTTAGCTGCAGCTACACCTTCAACCAAACCACCGACGACAAGGGCCGCCCCTCGTCGGTAGTGCAGGGTGGCACTATCAAGTGCACCATCGTTTCGACCGACAGCACCAAGCTCATCAGCTGGATGCTCGACCCCTACAAGCGCGCCGATGGCAAGATTGTCTTCAAGCGCGCCGACCAGGATTCCAAGCTCAAGGAAATCGCCTTTAAGGAGGCCTACTGCGTGGGCTACACCGAGAACTTCGATGCCCGCGGCGACGAAAGCCAGGCTTCGATGACGCTCAGCCTGGTTATCTCGGCCAATAAAATCGACGTCAACGGCTCGACCCTTGACAACAAGTGGGTATAAACCACCCCACTTGCCTTAATAAAAAATCCCCGCCAGCATCCTGGCGGGGATTTTTTGTGGGCCTGCCCCCTGGCCGGCGGCCGGGCGGCCCGGCTACCGCGTGCCGCCGCCTATCTTGAAGCGCAGCACGCCCAGGGCGGCCGACACGTAGGGCGTCTTTTCGGAGAAATACCCCGTGATGTCGCGGGTGCTGAAGCCGGCCTCCCACACGGGCGTCACGAGGGTGAAACCCACGGGCAGGCTGGCCCGGTAGCCGGCCCCGCCGCTCACGCCGCTGCTCAGGCGCAGCCAGCGCACGGGCTTAAAGTCGAGGCCGGCCCCCACGAAGGTGCTGGTGAGGTTGCCGGCCACCTTGTTGAGGGGCACCGTCACGTCGAGGCCCGCCTCGAAGTACTCCGAGAGGCGCACGCCGCCGCCCAGGCGCAGCTTGGCCGGCAGGCTGGCCTTGTACTCGCGGGCGGGCTGGTAGGTGAAGAGCGACTTGTTATCATCGGCAAACTGGTCGATGAGGCCCTGCACCACGTTGTAGTCCTGGGTGCCGTCGTACTGCGGGTAGCGCAGCTGCTGGTCGTTCACGGTCAGCACGTTGCCCTTCCAGTTCATGCTACCCAGCTCGGTCACAGAGGCACTCACCCGCACGACCTTGCCTAGCTCGGCGGCCACGCCCAGGTCGAAGCCATTGCCGGTGCCCACGGGCTGCAAGTCGCCGTTGTTTTGGTAGTTGAAGTTGGGATTGCTTTGCAGCGAGGGGCTGTAGCTGAAGCCGAACACCGGCGAAAGCGCCGTGTAGGCCGTGAAGCCGCTGCCGCCGCCGAAGCGGGCGTCGGCCACGCCCAGGCCCTGGATATAGCGGTAGCCCACGCCCGCCGTCAGCCGCACCACGCCAGGCACGCTCAGCACCTGCACGCCGTAGGCCACGTTGTACTCGTTGGTGACGGCCAGCTGAATGGCCGTGCCGTCGAGGGCGGCCGAAAGCTGGGGCGGCGTGCTGCCGCTGCGGG
>NZ_DASTEP010000184.1:0-9078 GCF_035709525.1 Hymenobacter sp.
CGATAGAGATGCTTCACTGCGTTCAGCATGACTCGTCTAGCTATTGCCTTTGGTTCAAAACGAGCCTGACTCATAACTCAAAATTCATAACTCAAAACTCCTAACGACGTGGCTAATAACAACTTCATCGACTACGTAAAAATCACTTGCCGCTCGGGCAAGGGCGGTGCGGGCTCGCACCACTTCTTCCGGGCCAAGGGCCTGCCCAACGGCGGCCCCGACGGCGGCGACGGCGGCCGCGGCGGCCACATCATCCTGGAGGGTAGCTCGCAGCTCTGGACGCTGCTGCACCTGCAATACCGCAAGCACCTCTTCGCCGAAAACGGCGAGGGCGGCGGCCCCAACCTGCGCTCGGGCGCACAGGGCGAGGACATCGTGATACAAGTGCCGCTCGGCACCGTGGCCCGCGACGCCGAAACCGGCGAGGTCAAGCTCGAAATAACCGAGGATGGCCAGCGCCTCATCCTCACGCCCGGCGGGCGCGGCGGCTTGGGCAACGACCACTTCAAAACCGCCACCAACCAGGCCCCGCAGTACGCGCAGCCCGGCGAGCCCGGCATCGAGGAGCAGGTGATTCTGGAGCTGAAGCTGCTGGCCGACGTGGGCCTCGTGGGCTTCCCCAACGCTGGCAAAAGCACTTTGCTGTCAGTAGTTTCGGCTGCCAAGCCCAAGATTGCCGACTACGCGTTTACTACCCTGGTGCCCAATCTGGGCGTGGTGGCGTACCGCGATTTCAAGTCGTTTGTGATGGCCGATATTCCGGGCATCATCGAAGGCGCGGCCGAGGGTAAGGGCCTGGGTACGCGCTTTTTGCGCCACATCGAGCGCAACTCCATGTTGCTCTTCATGATTGCCGGCGACAGCCCCAGCATCGCCAACGAATACCGCGTGCTGCTAAACGAGCTGGAGCAGCACAACCCCGAGCTGCTGGATAAAAAGCGCCTGCTGGCCATCACCAAAGCCGACATGATAGACGAGGAGCTGGAAGCTCTGTTGCTCTCCGAGCTACCTGCCGATTTGCCACCCACCGTATTCATTTCCAGCCTCACGAACAAGAATATTCAGCGGCTCAAGGATATGATTTGGGGGGCGCTGCACGAGTAGGGCTAGGGTTTAAATTGGTGACCCTTACGCGGTAGCTCCTCACTCCACAAATCTATCCGCTTTTGTGCGTAGCCAGCAATTTCAGAATTGCTGTTTTTTGCCAATAGCTGGAGTTTGTGATAAGATTCTGCATTTCCAATATCTGCTAGCGCCCAAGTACACTTTCGTGCTAAAGCTGCTCCGCCGTCGTAGTCTTGTTGGTATTCGGGAATAGTTACTGCGGCATTGTATAGAGCATCAACGGCGCGAGAATCTTTGGCTTGTTGAAGTAGGCGCACGATGTCTTCATGGCTGTAATGATTAAGATAAGTTAAAATCTTGATGAGAGAAGGCACTGTTTGCACTCGAAATTTTCCATCTTTCTCAAATTCTACAAAGGTTGCTAAAAGAGCTTGGTAGGCATCTTCTGCATCTCCAGATTTCGCGGCCTTTTCTAATTGAGCCACAATTAGATTTTGTTCTTCAGTAAGCATTCTGTCTGATTTCTTGAAATAAGGGCGGTATAAAAGTATTAAGCCTGTGCCAACTTGTCACCCTCCCCAGCTTTGGCAAACTCCTTGCGCCTGACCGGCCGCCCGTATGGCAACTCCCTTTTCTAGCCGATTCCGCCATTTTTTCCAGAAAATGACCGACGATAAACCGATGAATCCCGACGACCAGCCCCTCGACGCCGCTACCCCCGAGCACACCGCCGGCGAGCAAGACTTCGCTACCGACGCCGCTACCCCCGAAGCCGGTGCTTCACAAGGTGCCAGCCGCGCCGAAACCGAGCTGGCCGACCTCAAAGACAAGTACCTGCGCCTGGCTGCCGAGTTTGAGAACTACAAGCGCCGCACCACCAAGGAGCGCGCCGACCTCTTCAAAACCGCCAACCAGGAGCTGATGGTAGCCCTGCTGCCGGTGCTCGACGACTTCGACCGCGCCCGCCAGCACACGCAAGGCACCGCCGACCCGGCCGCCCTGCAAAACGCGCTTGACATCACCTACAACAAGCTCAACAAAACCCTGGAGCAGAAGGGCCTGACCCCGATGAACGCCAAAGGCGGCGACTTCGACGCCGAGTTGCACGAGGCCATCACCCAGATTCCGGCCCCGAGCGACGAGCTGCGCGGCAAGATTGTGGACGAGATTGAGAAAGGCTACTACTTGGGCGACAAGGTTATCCGCCACGCCAAAGTGGTTTTGGGTCAATAGTTTGATTACTACTGTCATGCTGAGCTTGCGAAGCATCTCACGCGCTGCACTAACTTTCAGATTTTTTGGTTAGTGCAGCACGCGAGATGCTTCGCAAGCTCAGCATGACAGACGTTTTTTTAATACAGCAATGGCAACCGTAAAGCGCGATTATTACGAAGTATTAGGGGTGGCGAAAAACGCGGAAGGCGACGTAATCAAGTCGGCTTATCGCAAGATGGCTATCAAGTATCACCCGGATAAGAACCCCGACGACCCCACGGCCGAGGACAAGTTTAAGGAGGCGGCCGAGGCCTACGAGGTGCTGAGCGACGGCGACAAGCGCGCCCGCTACGACCGCTTTGGCCACCAGGGCGTGGGCGGCGCGGCCGGCGGCGGTGGGCCTAATATGGAGGATATTTTCTCGCAGTTCGGTGATATTTTCGGCGGCGGCGGGGGCTTCGAAGGCTTCTTCGGCGGGGGCGGGCAGCGCGGTGGCCGCCGCGTGAAAAAGGGCTCTAACCTGCGCATCAAGCTCAAGCTCGACTTGGAGGAAATCGCCAACGGCGTCGAGAAGAAAATCAAGGTGAAGCGCTACGTGGCGTGCCCGCCGTGCAGCGGCACGGGTGCCAAAAACGGCACCGAGCTCAAAACCTGCCCCACTTGCCAGGGCCAGGGCCAAACCAAGAAGGTGGTGAATACCATGCTCGGCCAGATGGTGAGCGCTAGCACCTGCCCCACCTGCCACGGCGAGGGCAAAACCATTTCGACGACCTGCGACGTGTGCAAAGGCGACGGCCGCCAGCTAAACGAGGAAGTGATTCCCATCAATATCCCGGCCGGCGTAGCCAACGATATGCAGCTGAGCATGAGCGGCAAAGGTAACTTCCCGGAGCGCGGCGGTGTGCCCGGCGACCTGCTCATCCAAATCGAGGAGGAGCCGCACGAATTCCTCAAGCGCGATGGCAACAACATCATGTTTGAGCAGTACATCAGCTTCGTGGATGCTGCCCTGGGTGCGAGCCTGGAGGTGCCCACCATCGAGGGCAAGGTAAAAATCAAGGTCGACCCCGGTACCCAGCCCGGCAAAATCCTGCGCCTGCGCGGCAAAGGCATCAAAGACCTGAACGGCTACGGCCGCGGCGACCAACTCATTCACCTGAACGTGTGGACGCCCAAAAACGTGAGCAATCAGGAGCGCGAGCTGCTGGAGAAGCTGCGCGACTCGGATAACTTCGTGCCGCACCCCGGCAAGAATGAGAAGGGCTTCTTTGAGAAAGTAAAAGAGTACTTTCAATAAGCAGCGCTTGAGCGAGATACGTGCTCGCTTTTAGTTAACAAAACGCCCCGCTTGGCCATTGGCCGGGCGGGGCGTTTTGCGTGTAGCGGCGCTACGGGGCGGCCTGGAAACTGGCGTAGTGGTAAAATTGCGGAATTTCTTAATTTGCAACTATGATGCATTTATAAGACTTTTGCGGAATGAACTGCTGGATTTTAATTGATGGCAGTTCAGGTTTCGCATTCCTTCCTTACTTATGTCAGATTCTCTTTACCCCGCAAAATTTGGTCGCCGGATGCGGCAGTGGGTAGGCGTGGCCTTGGTGCTGGGTAGTGCCAGCGCCAGCGCGCAATCGGTAGCGGGCTACCAGTTGGCGGCGTCGGCCGGCACGTTCACGCCGATTACAGGGGGCACGGCAGTGCCAGCCATCATCTTTAATAATGCAAGTTCGGGCAGCTTGCCCATCGGGTTTTCATTCCCGTTTGCGGGCGCTACTTACACCAATTTTCGGGTGTCGTCCAACGGGCTGCTGGGGTTTGGGAGTGCGCTCTCGACGGTGGGCGAGGAGCTGAGCAACACCATGACCAGCCCCCGCCTCACGGGCACCAGTTTGCCGGTGCTGGCCCCGTTTTGGACGGATTTAGCTGCTTTTTCGGGCTCGGGTGCCACGGCGCAGTACACCACGACTGGCACCGCTCCCAGCCGCGTGCTGACTATGCAGTGGCTTGATTTTTACGACGTGAATGGGGAAGTGCCAGCCTACGTCTCGTTTCAGGTCAAGCTCTACGAAACCAGCGGCCGCATTGAATACGTGTACCGCAAAGGCCCGCCCGGCGAAGCCAACGACGCCACCATCGGGATGAAGGGAGCCGATGGCAGCTTCTTATCGCTGACTAATAGCGGCTCCGCGCCCGGCGTATCGGCTACGGTATCGGCCGACCGGCTGGGGCGGCCGGCTACCGGGCAGGTGTATGCCTTCCTGCCCGCCGCCGCGCCGCTCGCGGCCACGCCAGGGCTGGCCGCCGCTGCCGTCGAAGTGTTCCCCAATCCTGCGCAACAGTGTTTCACGGTGCGGGTGCCGGCCGTGGCCGGGGTGCCCACGGTACAAGCCGACTTGCTCAATAGCCTCGGCCAGGTAGTGCGCCAGCAGGCCGTGGCGTTGCCCGCCGCCGGGGCCGAGTTTATGGTGCCTACCGCCGACCTGGCGGCCGGGCTCTACAGCCTGCGCCTGGTAGCCGGCCCGGCCGCCCTCACCCGGCGCGTGGTGGTGCACTAGCCTACGCTGCCGTTAGCTTGTTTCTTGCCGGAAAGCGGCCTTGCCAAGTGGCGGGGCCGCTTTTTTGTGCGCTGATAGCATCGCCCGCACACGCCAAATAAAATTACTGGCTGCCTGTAATAGCCTGCCTCTGGCCGCGATATACCTTCCCGAAACCAAGACCCCCGCAATGGCTACCGCCGCCCCTTCTGCCGATTTTCTGGCTGCTTTGCACGAGTACCAGCCGCTGGTGCGGCGCGTATGCCGGCTCTACTGCCAGGATGCTGACGACCGCCAGGATTTATTTCAGGAGATAGTCTTGCAGCTGTGGCGGGCCTGGCCGCGCTACGTGCCCCAGCCCGATGCCAAGCTCAGCACCTGGCTCTACCGCATCGCCCTCAACGTGGCCATCTCCAACCTGCGGCAGCGCACCCGCCGCCCGGCCTCGGTAGACGTGGAAGGCGAAGCCTGGCACCTAACCCAGCCCGTGGAAAGTAGCGCCTACGAGCCCGAAGAAACGGCCGCGCTCTACGCGGCCATCAACCGCCTGTCGGACGTGGACAAGGCCTTCGTGCTGCTCTACCTGGAAGACCGGCCCTACGACGAAATGGCCGACATCCTGGGCATTACCCAGAATAACGTGCGGGTGAAAATGCACCGCGTGCAGGAAAAGCTGCGCAAGCAATTAGTTCATAAATAGCGTTTAACAAGTATTTTTTATGGAGCTTGATGATTTGCGCCGCCAATGGCAGCGGCCCGAGCCGGCTGCGGCATCCCCCGCTTTGGACACCACGGGCCTGCGCCGGCTACTGGCCCAGCAGTCGGACAGTATCGTGGTGCGGCTGCGGCGTAATGCCCGGATAGAAATGGCGATTAATTATGCGCTACTCCCCATTTCGCTGGGCATAGCGTGGCTGGCACCCGTGCTGTGGGTGCGCCTGTGGGGCGGAATACTGGCTTTGATAGCAGCGGTTTGCATCTTCTACTTTCACCGCAAGCTGGGGCTGCTGCGCGACATGAGCAACCCGGCCGGCGACCTGCGCGCCTACCTGCTGCGCCTGACCACTGGCTTGCGCGCGCTCATCCGGTTTTATTACCGTTTCACCTTGGCAATGCTGCCGCTGACGTGCCTGCTCATGGGCGTAATGGCCCTGACTACCACTACCAAAGCCGTAACACCCACTAAAATCCTGGTTGTGGGAGGGCTGCTGCTGGTGCTGTGCGTGGTAATCTACCTGCCCACTGCCCATACCACTAAGCGGTATCTACATTGGCTTTACGGCCAGCACCTCGACCGGCTGGAGGGCCAGCTGCGCGAGCTGGATGAGCCGGTAGAAATCGATAAGTAGCGATTGCTCAGACAACTAATCGTCCTGCAGCGCGCAGCGAAGCATCTCGCGTGCTGTACTAACCTTAAAACGTCAGGGATTACTGCGCCAAGCGAGATGCTTCGCTGCGCTCAGCATGACGGCCGCAACCACTCAGCCCCGTTTTTTACTGCTTGGGGCCGGCCCCGCGCCGTTTGAAGCCCGACTATTGCGGGCCAGCGCACGCGGCGGCTACTTTTACCCTCCGACTACCATCTCTCCTTTTTCTCATGCAAAAAACTACTGCGGCGCCCATCCTGGAGGTGCGCGATGTGCGCAAGCACTACGCCCAGCACACGGCCCTCGACGGCGTGAGCCTGGCCGTGCCCGAGCAAAGCATCTTCGGCCTGCTCGGGCCCAACGGCGCGGGCAAAACCTCGCTTATTCGCATCATCACCCAGATAACGGGGGCCGATTCGGGCGAGGTGCTTTTTCGGGGCGAAAAGCTGAATGCCAGCCACATCGGCCAGATTGGCTACCTGCCCGAAGAGCGCGGCCTCTACAAAAAGATGAAGGTGGGCGAGCAACTGCTCTACCTGGCGCAGCTCCGCGACCTCAGCCGCGCCGACGCCGTGCAGCGCATCAAGAAGTGGCTCGACCGCCTGGAGCTCAAGCCCTGGGCCGAAAAAAACGTGGAAGACCTCTCGAAGGGGATGCAGCAAAAGGTGCAGTTCATCGCCACGGTGCTGCACGAGCCCAAGCTGATTATCCTGGACGAGCCGTTTTCGGGCTTCGACCCCATCAACGCCAACCTCATCAAGGACGAGATTCTGGCCCTGCGCGACCAAGGCGCGACCATCATTTTCTCGACCCACCGCATGGAATCGGTGGAGGAGCTGTGCGACAGCATCGCCTTGATTAACAAATCGCGCAAGGTGCTCGACGGGCCGGTGACGGCCATCAAAAACCAGTTCAAAACCAACACCTACGAGGTAGAGGGCCAGGGCCGGCTGATGCTGATGCACCCCGATTTTGAGGTGCTGGAGCAGAAGGAGCGTGAAAACGACCACTTCTACGCCCGCGTGCAGCTGCACGCCGGCACCACGCCCAACGATTTGCTGCGCTTCCTCATCGGGCAGGTGCAGGTGCAGGCCTTCCGCGAGCGGGTGCCGAGCATCAACGAGATTTTTATCCGGCGCGTGGGCGAAACCATGCCGGGCAGCCTGGTCGAAAACGTCAACGCTTAAGCAGGGCCGCGCCCTTTTGTTATGAATAAAATCTGGCTCATTATCCAGCGCGAATACGTGCAGCGCGTGCGTAAAAAAAGCTTCCTGGTGCTGTCGCTGCTGGCCCCGCTGCTGCTGGCGGCTACTACCATCGGCATCGCTAAGTTCAGCTCCTCCTCCGACCCCGACGTGGTGGCCGTGCACGACGAGAGTGGCCTCAACCTAGCCGCCCGCTTGCAGGATACCGACGAAGTGCACTTTGTGCCGGCCGCGCCCGGCCCGCTGGCCGCCGCGCAGGCCGCCTTCACCAAAGCCAAGCCCAAGCAAGCGGCGCTGCTCAATATTCCGGCTAGCTTCACGCTCGACAGCACCCAGGGCATTCAGGTGCTGGGCAAGGGCAACGTGGCCCTCAAGCGCCAGCTCAACATCCGCAAGGCCGTGACCAAAGCCGTGGCCGAGCTCAAGATGGCCCGCTCGGGCATCAAGCAGGAAACCATCGACGACCTGCAAGCTAAAGTGGAGCTCTCGGCCATTAACCTCGACGAGGTAGGCGGCCAGCGCAACGATGCCAACAAGACGACGGGCATCGCCTACGCGCTGTCCATCCTGGTGTACATGTTCATTTTCATCTACGGCGTGCAGGTGATGCGCGGCGTGAGCGAAGAAAAATCGAACCGCATCATGGAAGTCATGATTTCGTCGGTGAAGCCGTTTCAGTTTATGATGGGCAAGATTTTGGGCATCGCGGGCGTGGTGCTCACGCAGTTTGCGCTGTGGCTGGTGCTGTCGTGGGGCTTCACCTCGGTGATAGCGCCGCTGCTGCTGAACGCCGACAAACCGGCCGCTACTACCACCATCACCACCAAGGCAGCGACCAGCGCTGCCCCCGCCGCCGCCCAGCCTGCGGCAACTGTAGCTGCCGACGCGGCCGACGCGGATGCCAGCACCGTGGCCGATGCGCCCCGGCCCGGCCAGCCTTTGGGTATGTGGCGCGTGCTTGGCGGGCTGCCCATGGGTAGCATTCTGGGCGGGTTTATGTTCTTCTTCCTGGGCGGCTATTTGCTGTATTCGTCGCTCTTCGCGGCCATCGGCTCGGCCGTGGATGACCAGACCGATGCCCAGCAATTCATGCTGCCGGTGACGCTACCGCTCATTCTGAGCTACATCGCCAGCATTGTGGTCATCATCAACGGCGACCCCAACGGCCCGCTGGCCTTCTGGCTGTCAATGATTCCCTTGACCTCGCCCATCGCGATGGTGATGCGCCTGCCCTTCGGCGTGCCCATGTGGCAGCTGGCTTTGTCGGGCACGCTGCTGGTGGCCGGCTTCGTGGCGGCTACTTGGGTGGCGGCCCGCATCTACCGCGTGGGCATCCTGATGTACGGCAAAAAAGTGACGTACAAAGAGCTGTCGAAGTGGATGTTTTACAAAGGCTAGCCGCGCCGGCCAGCTAGTTGCCGGTCGGGGCGAACTAGTTCGCCAAAAAGGGCAGTGAGTTCGGGTCGGACCCTAACTAGTTCGGGTCCGACCCGAACCAGTTCGCCAAAAAGAGAGGTGAGTTCGCCTCCAAGTCGAGTGAGTTCACCAAAAAGGGAAGTGAGTTCGGTAAAAAGAGAAGCTGACTTCCCTTTTTACCGAACTCACTTCCCTTTTTGGGCAACTACTTCTGTGCGCAGGCAAGGCCAAACAGGCCGGGGCGGGCTGCCGGCTTTTCGCCGGCTGTCCGCTCGTCGT
>NZ_DASTEP010000185.1:0-4037 GCF_035709525.1 Hymenobacter sp.
TTCACTAATAGAGATGCTTCGACTGCGCTGCGCTCCGCTCAGCATGACGGAAGAGCGGCTTTCTAAGCAATTGCCTCTAATTTCTTGACCACTACCCCGGCCGTGCCTACGCCTTCTGCCCCCGAAAACCCGCCGAATACGCCCCCGGCCGCCGTGCCCGCGCCTACCTGGGTGCTGAGCAGCACGGCCGGCGTGCGACTGGCCGCGCGGCCCGAGGCAGCTTCGAGCCCCGCTGAAACTTCGCCGCCGGAGGCTTTTGAGCCTGCGGTAGTTGAGGAGCCGGCTCCTATTCCTTTTCCCGCGCCGCTGCCGCCCGTGGTGCCGCTGCCCACCGTGCAAAGCCCCGATGGCAAGCTGGTGCTCACCGATGCCTTGGTGACGGTGCTGGGGCAGACGTTTGGGCTGCGTGAGCTGGAGCGGGCCGAGGTGCACCACGTGCGCTGGGTGCTGTGGGTACTGCTGGGCGGGCTGGGCCTAGCCGTGGTCATCATCGCCTTTTTGCAAAACTGGCTGCACACCGGGCCGGCCATGCTGGGCATGGCCACTACGGCGCTGCTGCTGGCCTACGGGCAGCGTGGCACCAACCGGCTGCGTTTGTGGCTGCTGGGCCGGCAGCCGGCGCACTTTGCCCTGGCTGGCGAGCTGGCGCAGTGGCAGCGCCTTGCCGGCGAACTAAACCGCCGCGTGGCCCGCGCCCACGACCGGGCCGCCGCCGAGGCCGCCTACTCGCTGGCGCTGGCCGAAGCCGAGCGCCTGACCCGGCAAGCGGCCGAAGCCGCGCACTCCCCTGCCCCTACCTTTCCCGTCTAGCTTACGTAAGCGCCGCCTGTAATGCCCGCGGCGGGTGCCGCGATAAACGCGGCGCTCGTAGGCTTGCGCACGTTTACCAGTTCTTTTAACCGATACGGGCGGGGCCAGCCCCGCACACTACGCCTTAGGCTGTTTTTCTACTACCCGAACCATTGTTTATGAGTTCTTCTAAACACGACCACACCGCCATATCCGGGGCCGGGCTGCTCATTGCGCTCGGCATTATTTATGGCGACATCGGCACCTCGCCGCTCTACGTGATGTCGTCCATCCTCAAGAGTGGGGCCACGCCGGGGCTCATCGACCCGGTGCTGGTGCTCGGGGCCATTTCGTGCGTTATCTGGACGCTCACGCTGCAAACTACCGTCAAGTACGTGCTGCTGACGCTCAATGCCGACAACAACGGCGAGGGCGGCATTTTCTCGCTCTACGCCCTGGTGCGGCGGCGCGGGGCCTGGCTCTCGGTGGTGGCCATTGTGGGCGGGGCGTCGCTGCTGGCCGATGGCGTCATTACGCCGCCCATCTCGGTTTCATCGGCCATTGAGGGGCTCAAAACCGTGTACCCGAGCCTGACGCAGAACTACGTGGTGGGCATCGTTATTGGCATTATCGCGGGGCTGTTTCTGCTGCAAAGCTTTGGCACGCAGATAGTGGGCAAGGCCTTCGGGCCAATTATGTTTCTGTGGTTTACGATGCTCGGCGTGCTGGGCGCGGTGTGGGTGGCGCACGACCCCACCATTCTGCGGGCCATCAACCCCTACTACGGCTACAAGCTGCTGACGCAGTACCCGAGCGGCTTCTGGCTGCTGGGCTCGGTGTTTTTGTGTACTACCGGGGCCGAGGCGCTGTACTCCGACCTGGGGCACTGCGGCAAGGGCAACATCCGCATCAGCTGGGCTTTTGTAAAAACCACGCTGGTGCTCAACTACCTCGGGCAGGGCGCTTACCTGCTGGCCCACCAAAACGAGCAGATTGGCGACCAGAACCCGTTTTATGCGCTCATGCCGGGCTGGTTTTTGCTCTTCGGCATCGGGCTGGCTACGGTGGCGGCGGTTATCGCCTCGCAGGCGCTCATCACGGGCTCATTTACGCTGGTGGCCGAGGCCATTCGCCTCAATATGTGGCCCAAAGTGCGCCTTAACTACCCCACCGACGTGAAGGGGCAGCTCTTCGTGCCGAGCATGAACCGGCTGCTGCTGCTGGGCTGCATCGGGGTAGTGCTGTACTTCCGCGAGAGCAGCGAGATGGAGGCGGCCTACGGCCTGGCCATCACGCTCACGATGCTCATGACGACGATTTTGCTGACGGTGTGGCTGCGCAAAATCAAGCGCGTGTCGCTGCCGCTGGTGGCGTTGTTCGTGGTGGTGTACGGGTTTATCGAGGGGTCGTTTTTGCTGGCCAACCTCATCAAGTTTCCGCACGGCGGCTTCGTGTCGCTGGCCATCGCGGCGGCCCTCATGGGCGTGATGTACGTGTGGCTCAAATCGTACTACATCAAGCGCCGCCTCACCGACTTCGTGAAGATGGAGCCCTACATCGAGCCGCTCAAGCAGCTCAGCAACGACGAGTCGATTGGCAAGTACGCTACCCACCTCGTGTTTTTGACCTCGGCCGAGCGCCCGAACGAGATTGAGCAGAAAATCATCTACTCCATCTTTCAGAAGCGGCCCAAGCGGGCGGACATCTACTGGTTTATCCACGTCGATACCACCGACGAGCCCTACACGATGGAGTACAAGGTAACCGAGCTGGCCGCTGACGACGTGTTCCGCATCAACTTCCGCCTCGGCTTCCGGGTGCAGCAGCGCATCAACCTGTTCTTCCGCAAGGTGGTCGAAGACCTGGTGCGCAACAAGGAAGTGGACATTACCTCGCGCTACGCCTCGCTGAGCCAGCGCCACGTGGTGGGTGATTTCCGCTTCGTGGTGCTGGAAAAATACCTCAGCATAGAAAACGACTTCCCGACCCTGGAGAAGCTCGTGATGCAGGCGTATTTCTACCTCAAGCAGTTCATCTCGGGCGAGGCCCAGTACTTCGGGCTCGATACCTCGTCGGTGAAGGTGGAGAAGGTGCCGCTGGTAATTGCGCCCGTAAGGGAGGTGGCACTGACGCGGATAAAGTAGGGCTCGCCGCGCGGGGGAACCTCACCCCCCGGCCCCCTCTCCAAAAAAGAAGGGGAGCCTGACATCCTCTTGCCAAAAACAGAAAGAGCTTTCAGCAATGCTGAAAGCTCTTTCTGTTTTGCTTTATTCCGTCTTATTATTCGTCCGGCTCCCCCTCTTTTTTGGAGAGGGGGCCGGGGGGTGAGGTGCCCCGCCCGGCGAGCCCTACACAGTCGCCCCACCCGCGCTTGGCGCGGGGTCGCGCACGTAGGCTTTAGCCTTGGTAGCGTCGCGCTCGGCGTAGTGGTCGTAGCTGCGGGCGCAGAGCTTGGCGCAGCGGGTATCGAGGGCGTTGTAGGCCAGCACGCGGGCGCGGGTGCCCTGCTGGCGGGTCTGGTCGGCGTCGAGGTACTGCTGCTGGGCGGTGCGCAGGGCGGCGTGGGCGGGGGCTAGCCCGTCGAGGCGGGCCTGGGTGAAGCCTTCGGCGGTGGTTTTGGGGTCGGTGAGGTAGGCGGTGCCGGTGGTTTGGGCGTCTTGCAGCAGGTTGAGCACCTCGGCCGTGTTGGCATCGGCGAGGCGGCCGGCCCCGAAGCGCCGGAGCTGGGGCGAGGTGTCGCCGTAGGCGCGGCGCACGGGGCTGAGCACGGTGCGCAAAGCCGAGCGGCCGGCTTCGAGGGCCGCGTCGCGGGTTTGGCGCAGGGCCACGCGGGCGTATTCGAGGGCGTCGTCGGAGGGCATTTTCTCAAAGGCCGTGGCCTCCTGGTCGAAGCTGTCGAGGTCGGCGACCGTTACGCCTTCGGCTTGCAGGTCGGCCAGGTCGAGGCGGGCCTGGCTGCTGCGCCGGCGGCAGTCGGCCACCAGGTCGGCATCGGATAGGGCGTTTTGGCGGGTTACTTCTTGGTCTTTCATAAGCTCTTGGAATTAAGCAGATAAGTTGGCGGTGTTGCCGCCCCGAAAGTAGCAGCCAGCCGGCACATAACCTGCACGCTAGCTGCCGAGCCGCCCGGTGTGGCGGGCGCGGCAGCTGGCACCGCCCCCGATGCTGCTGGCGCGGCCGCCGAGGCTCCTGACGTGGCGTGCGACCTTCCTGACGTGGTGAGCGAGGCTCCTGACGTGGTTGTCGAG
>NZ_DASTEP010000186.1:0-25795 GCF_035709525.1 Hymenobacter sp.
AGCCGGGCATATCCGTTAAATCCTACAAATCCGTTTGAATCTGCGGTGTGATTAGAGGTGGTAGCCCTTGTAGTCTTTGCTGAACTCGGCGGCCGGGATGGGCTGATTGGCTACGACGTCGAAAAAGTCGAATTTCTCGAACAAGCCTTGGTCGTCGTACACGGCTACGGCGTTGGGTAAGAAGGTTTTCTGGTCAACGGCGATGATGGTGCGGCGGCCGTAGGCGTTGGGCACTTGCAGGGTCTGGCCCTCGGCTAGCTTCTGGCCAATGTCAAGCTTGTTGCGCTCCAGCACGCGGTACTCGCCGCAGCCGAAGCGGGCGGCCACGGTGGCGGGCGTCTCGTTTTTGCCCACCTTGTAGGCCACGTAGCGAAACTGCGGGTAGTCGGAGCGCAAGATGTAGCTCGGGCGGCCCTGCACGGTAGTGTCGCCCGCGTAGCGAAACGAGCGGTTGAACGACTTGTCGGCCCGCGCGGCCGAGCCCTCCAGCAGGTCGGTAATGGTGCCGAAACCCGCCTGCAACACCGTGTGGTGCTGGCCTTTGCGCATGAGCGCACCATTGGGGTCGAGGCTAAGCGTGACGTAGGGAAAGGCGTTCGGGTTCACCCAGGCATCGCCGCCGTTCTGGCCCGTCACGTAGAGCACTTCCACGCCCTTGCCGTTTTTGAGGTACACGCGCAGCGGGTTGAAGCTCAGCTTCATCGTCGACTTGTCGGCGTGGTATTTGCCCCCGATGCGCTCTTGCGCGCGGGCCTGGCAGCGTAGGGTTTTCAGCCCTTGAATGGCCGCCGTGAGCTGGCTGGTGAGCTGGGCCGTGGTGATGGGTGCCGCCGCTGGGCGGGCCGCCAGCGCCAGGCCGCCCGCCAGCAGCACGGCGCTCAAGGCGCGGTAGGACAAACGATTAGCAGAAGTAGCCAAGTAAGGGAGGTGGGCAAGATGAGGTGTTAATTGAGACTAATGGGCGGAAACCGGGTGGCCGCGCTGTCAAAAATAAACAACTCATCGACCTCAATCTGCCCGAAGTAGCGGTAAAGCGGAAACTGCTCGACTACGGCCCGCACCTCCGCCGCGTCGTCGGCGTGCAGCGTAACCCAGCCCCGGCTGCGGTCGGCACTAATGGCGTAAGACTCGATGATGCGCTCGGCCAGCAGCTGATTTATAAACTGGCGATGCGTGGGAATGAGCGCGATAAAGTCTTCGTCGAACGACTCGGGCAAACGCAGGGTAACAACAAACGTAGGCATAGGCAGGCGGGCCAACTACCGGCCCGGCCCCGGCTAAACGCCGGGCGCGGCAGAATGTTGAGCGGTTGAGGCCGTTGGCAGCCCGGCCGGCCCGCCCGTTTTTCACTTCAAGTACCTCATGCACTTTACCGTAATTACGCCCACCCACCAGCGGGCCGACTTGCTGCCCGAAGCCATTGCCAGCGTGCGCGCCACGGCCACCGCCCCGCTCGATATCCAGTGGGAGCATCTGCTCTACGAAACTGGCTCCTCCGACCGCACCGCCCAGGTGCTAGCCGAAGCCGCCGCCCAGCCCGGCCCGGCCGTGCGCTACTGGCAGCACCCGCAGCTGCAACGCCCCGGCTGGGGCCGCAATGCCCTGGTGGCTGAAGCCCAGCAAGATACCTGGGTGGTGCCACTCGACGACGACGACATTATGCTCCAGCGCACCCTGTTCCACTACGCCGACGAGATACAGCGCCACCCCGGCCGCCCCTGGCTGGTGGCCGACTTCCTGCGCATGGACGAGCAGCGCCGCTACCTGCCCAACGAGGACTACTACGCCTGGCAGTTCGACTCGCCCCAGCAGATGTTGCAAGCCATTTTTCGGGCCGAAAACTTCATCCAGGGCAACGTGTGCTACAGCCGGGCGCTGTTTGACGAGGTGGGCGGCTACGACGCCGAGCTGGCCATGGCCGAAGACCTGGACCTCTACGTGCGCTTTTTGCTGGCCGGGCACCTGCCCGTGGTGTGCCCGCACATCAGCCACCTGCACCGCTTTCACACTCATAATGTGAGCATTGGCGTGGACGCCGGTAAGCACCGCGCCGACTTGCAGGTTATCTACGCCAAATACGCCGACCAGCTCCGGCAGCTCGGCGTGGGCGAGCCGTAGCGGGGTAGCGTTGGCGCGGGCCGGAAGCTCGCGCCAATTTTGCTTGTATCAAATCTTCGCGTCATGCTCACGCCCGCCCTCGCCGCCCGCTGGCACGCCCTCGTTGCGCCACTAGTGCCCGATGCCGCCCGCCGCGACGCCGAGTTGGCGCGCCTGGCCGCTGCCTACGAAGCGTCCGAGCGGCACTACCACACCTTGCAGCACATCGAAAACCTGCTGGACAGGCTGGACGCCCATGCCTTACAAGACCCGGTAGCCATCGGCCTGGCCGCCTGGTTTCACGATGCCGTGTACGATGCGCTGGCCTCTGACAACGAAGAAAAAAGCGCCGAGTGGGCGCTGGCGTTTCTGCAAGCCACCACGCTGGAGCCCGCCCGTCAGGCGCGCGTGGCCGACCTCATCCGGCGCACCAAAGACCATACCCAGCCCCAGCCGCCCCACGATACCGATTTGCTACTGTTTCTGGACGCCGACCTCAGCATTTTGGGCGCGCCCGAGGCCGCGTACTGGGAGTACGCCCGCCAGATACGCCGTGAGTACCAAGCGGTGCCCGAGCCCGCCTACCGTGCTGGCCGCAGCCAGGTGCTGGCGCGGCTGCTGGCCGCGCCGGTGCTCTTCCGCACGCCCACTTTACGAGAAGAATTAGACGCGCTAGCCCGCCGCAACCTGCAAGCCGAAATTGACGCCTGGGCGCGCGGCGGGCTGCCCGGCGAGGGGTAATTTGGGCCAATATATTGTCTAGCAGCCGCGAAGCGGCGACATGTTGGTAGTTGAGGAAGATAGAAAAATGCCTTAAGCCGCAAAGCGGCGGCATCTTACCGCTTGGTACCGCCGCTTTGCGGCTCGCTTTTTCATCTCATCGCTCGAACTACCAACGTGCCGCCGCTTCGCGGCTACCTCACAACAGGAACGGCCAAATCCAAGCTACCGGCCGTACCTTTGCCCTAGTCAAGTCTGGCTTTCTGGCCCAAGCTTGTTTTTATAAAGAGGCGCTGAGAGATAGGCTCTGCGACGCGCCGGCAACCTCTGCTACGGCAGAACGGTGCCAACCGACCGGCCGCCAAACTATGGCGGCCCATATAAAAGCCCGTGGCTACTTTCTTCTGCTTTCCTGGTGTTTCTCACGTAGTTGGCGGCGCGTGCGCGGGCAGTTGCTGTTGTTGAGCGGGATAGGAGCGGACTAAGCAATTCAATTTTTAAGGGTTGACCACGGCGGCCGGGCGTAGTAGCGCACCGGGCTGGGTGGGTCGTTTATCAAGCGTAGGCGCGCCGCGCCTGCGGCACTGTAGTTATGCTGAAAAAATCATTGGACCTGCTGCGGCAGGAAGCGGCCGAGTCGGGCGCGGGCACTCTCAAGCGCAGCCTCAACGGCCTGAGCCTGATAGGGCTGGGCATCGGGGTTATTATCGGGGCGGGGCTGTTCACGCTCACAGGCATCGCGGCGGCCAACCACACGGGGCCGGCCATCACGCTCTCGTTTATCGTGGCGGCGGTGGGCTGCGCGTTTTCGGCCTTGTGCTACGCCGAGTTTGCGGCCATGGTGCCGGTAGCGGGCTCGGCCTACACTTACGCCTACGCCACCATGGGCGAGCTCTTTGCCTGGATAATCGGCTGGGACCTCGTGCTCGAATACTCGGTGGGTGCGGCCACGGTGGCCATCAGCTGGTCGCAGTATCTGCTCAAGTTTCTGGAAAAATACGGCCTGCACCTGCCCGCCCGGCTGGTGCTCTCACCCTTCGAAACCGCTACCCTGCACGACGGCTCGGTGGTGCACGGCTACGCCAACGTGCCGGCCATGCTGGTGGTGCTCGCCATCACGGCCGTTATCGTGCGCGGCACGTCGGGCTCGGCGTGGTTTAATGCGCTGGTAGTGGCCCTCAAGGTATCGGTCGTGCTCGTGTTTATCGCCCTGGGCTGGCAGTACATCGACCCCGCCAACTACCACCCCTTCATCCCCGAAAACACGGGCACCTTCGGCGAGTTTGGCTGGAGCGGCATTTTGCGCGGGGCGGGCGTTATCTTCTTCGTATTCATTGGCTTCGACATCGTGGCCACGATGGCCCAGGAAACCAAAGACCCGCAGCGCAACATGCCCATCGGCATCCTGGGCTCGCTGCTGGTGTGCACCGTGCTGTTCGTGCTGTTTGGCTACGTGCTCACGGGCGTAGCCAACTACACCGAGTTTAAGGGCAGCGCCGCGCCGGTAGCCATTGCCATCGAAAAAACGCCTTACGCCTGGCTCAGCGGGGCCGTAATATTGGCCATTCTGGTGGGCTACACGTCGGTGATTCTAGTCGACTTGCTGGGGCAGTCGCGGGTGTTCTTCTCGATGTCGAAAGACGGGCTGCTGCCGCCGGCCTTCTCCAAGGTTCATCCCCGGTTTCGCACGCCGGTGCAGTCTAACCTGCTGCTGGGTGTGTTCATTGCCCTGTTCGCGGGCTTCGTGCCCATCGACGTGGTAGGCGAAATGGTGAGCATCGGCACGCTGCTGGCCTTCGTGATGGTGTGCCTGGGCGTGCTCATCATGCGCCGCACCAACCCCGACGCGCCGCGCAGCTTCCGCACGCCGTGGGTGCCGGTGGTGCCCATCTTGGGCATCATCACCTGCCTCGTGATGATGGCCAGCCTGCCGCTCGCCACCTGGGTGCGGCTCTACGTGTGGCTGGTGGCGGGCCTGCTTATCTATTACTTTTACGGCCAGCAACACAGCAAGCTGCGCCGCGAAGCCGCTGGGGTGGCACCCCGGGCGCTCACGCTGCCGGTGCTGCTGGCCGCGATAGGGCTGCCAGCGCTGGTGTTTTACCTGGTCTTAGTCTTCTTTTTTCCGGAAGTTCTCGCGCAACTGTTTGCGTAAGCCGCTGGCTGAAAACTACCTGAATTTCCTTCGAAAAGAAAAACAGGCCTAGCCTCCGGGCCGTATGAGCGCCGGGCTACCGCCTTACCTTACGTGTATCAGCAGCCTGAACCGCTGCCCCACCTTATGAATCCCTATCTGCTCGACGTGAACCTGCAACAGGTGCCCGACCCCTACCTGCACGGCAGCTGGCGCGTGGTCGACCGCGTGCTCAGCCAGGCCGACCCCGCGCACCCCCTCACGCAGGCCACGCACCTGCACTTGCAGGATGGCCACTGGCACCTCGAAACGCCCGTCGCCCCGGCCAAAGGCCAGTGGTCGGTGGAACGCGACAGCCTGCTGAGCCGCCCGTACTTGCAGTTGGAGCTGGCTTCCGAAATCGTTACGGCCCTGGTTACGCGCCTGCGCCGCTCGGCCGATGGGGCCTACCGCACGCTGGTGCTCTACTTTCAGTCGGGCCTGGAGCTGTTCCTGGTTCACCCTTAAGTAATTATCAATCGTGACAACTACCGATTTTGCTTTCTTCGAGCGCCTGCAAACCGCTGTCGACGCCTCCGGCGTCGGCACCTGGGACTACGACCTCGTGGCCGATACCCTGACCTGGTCGCCGCGCTGCAAAGAGCTGTTCGGCGTGCCCGCCGACCAGAACGTAACCTACGCCGACTTCGTGGAGCTGGTGCACCCCGACGACCGCGCCGCCACCGTGGCCGCCGTCGAACTGGCGTTTGACCCCGCCGGCTCGGGTACCTACGACATCGAATACCGCACCCAGTGGCAGGTGCCCGGCCGGCCCGTGCTGTGGGTGCGGGCCACCGGCCGGGCCTTTTTCGACGAAGCCCGCACCAAAGCCTACCGCTTTATCGGCACCATTGCCGACGTCACGGCCATGCGCCAGCTGCAAGAGCAGCTCACCCGCTCGTACCAGGATTTGGAGGTGAAAGTGACCTTCCGCAACCTGGAGCTGGAGCGCGAGGTGCAGCAGCTGCGGGCGCGGCTGAAGGAGGTAGCGCCTGCGGCCGGGTAGCCTATAGTAATAACGCGATTTAGGCTGGCGGCTGGTGTAGCAGCCGGGTTCTATGGTAGCTGTCGAAGGGCAGCTCTTCATGCAGCCAGGCAGGTAGCAAGCCGTTGGCAATGAGCAATTTCACCACCTCGTAGCGGTGCATGCCGCAGTTCATCTTAGCATACAGCGCGAGAAGTGGGCCGGCGCATTCGGGCGTAGGGTTGGCTTCGTAGATGGCGACGTAGCTGATGGCCAGCGCTTCGATGGTGTGCTCGTTGTGAAAGCGGGCGGCGAGGCTGGTCAGCAGCGCCGCGTCGCCCGCCTGGTAGTTGCTGCGCAAAATGCTCGTGTATTGGCCCGGCCGGGTAGTGCGCGCCAGCTTTTGCAAGGCAAATGCGCGGACTTCGGGTGCCGGCAAGTGCGCCAGGGCATCGGTAGCAAACTCCGCAAGGCGGTAGCGGCCGGGCTTTTGGCGCGCCAGCGCCAGAATGGGCGCGTAGCCCAGCGGAAACTCAATCCGCGAAAACAAATACAGCAGATTTTCCCGCACGGCGGGATTTCGCTCGGTGAGCAGGCGCTCGGCTAGCAGCCGGGCTTCCGCAGGGCCGGGTAGCTGCCGGCGCACTGCCAGGCGCACGTAGGTGCCCGGTGGGCGCTGCAAAAGCTCTTCCAGCGTAGGTACGGGCTCGGGTTGAGGCCGGGCCGCCTGGTGATAGGCCTGGCTGGCCAGCGTGTTCTTCACATTTTGGAGGTAGCGCTGCACATCGGCGTCGGTTTCGGCCCATTGGCGCAGCTCAGCCCAGGCATCAATGGTCGGATGATGCTCTTGGAAGAACTCAATCGGGCCGTCGTCCTGCCAGTCGTCGGGGTGCCGTTTCAGGTACTGCCCATACTTACGCGCCACATAGTGCAGCCCGGCCAGGCCGTCCAGCGTGATAATCTCGTCAGCGCCCGCCCAATCGGAGCTGCGGATAAGGTTGCGCAAGAAATTGCGGTAGAGTGTTTTGCGGGCCGCAGCATCGCCTTGCTGGGCAAAGAAGAGCGTGAGCCCAAAGAGCTGGGTTAGCGCCCAGGTATCGGTGCGCTCGGTGGCCAGGCCCCGCAGCACCGCCCGCCGAATGCGTGCCTGCTGGGGCACCAGGCAATACAGCTCGTAGAGGTACGCCGCCCGGCTGGGCTCGGCCTGCCCGTCGTAGGCAAAACACGTGAGCGCCGCCTCAATGAGGTACGCCGAAAAATCGATTTCCGGGTGCGCCCGCGCCAGCAGGCAGGCCCGGCCCGTACCCAGCCTGACGGCGTGTCGGAAGGCGCTCTTAACCTTCTGGGGAGTAGTCACAGGCTAGGGGTGGCAGGTGAAAAGGATAGTTTACTTCCCTATTCCGCGTAGCTTATCGGCCACCGCCGACACCTCGGGCACCCAGCCGCTCAGCAGCAGCCCGGCCCCGTAGAGCGCCGTGAATACGCCGCCGCGCAGGAGTAAAGTCAGCCAGATATTGGGCATATCGGGCAGCACCCAGGCCACCGCGCCCGCGCCCGCCGCCAGCGCCAGCAGGTAGGCCACGCGCCTATCAAACGGCTGCCAGCCGAAGCTGTGCCACACAAACCAGGTGCGCAGCAGGTTGATGCCGCCCAGCGCCACGGCATTAGACAAAGCCGCCCCGGCGAGGCCAAAATGCGGAATGAGCAGCGCGTTGAGCCCAATGACGAGAATGGCTAAACCTACGTTGAAGACCAAGTCGTAGCGGTAGCGCGGCGAGGTAGCCACGATGATGCCGTTGAGGCCCGTGATGCCGTCGGTGAGGCGGCCCACCAGTAGCAGCAGCACCGCCACCGAGCCCGCCGCGTACTCGGGCTTGTGAATGAGGCCATAGATGAAGGGCAAGTTCAGCCCGATGCCCACGGCCAGGTAGGCGCCCAGCGCCGTGGTAAGGCGCGTGGTGCGGCGGTAAAAATCAAGCATTTGGGTTGTCGCGTTTTCCTTCCAGTAGTCGGCCACCAGCGGGTAGGCCGTCTTGTACAGCGCCCGAAACGGGATGGCCAGCGCCGTGCTGATATTGAAGGCAATGTTGTAAACACCCGCTTTGTCGAGGCCGTAGCGGGCCAGCATTAGCGCGTCGATGGTCACGAGCAGCACCCCCGACACGTTGCCCAGTAGCGCAAAGCTGCCGAAGCGCATGAGCTCGCCGATTGGCCGCACCCGCAGCACCGCCCGCCGGGGCCGCAGGTGCAGCTCGCCAATGAACGCCAGGTACCCCAGCAGCAGCGTCGAAATGGTAGCGTAAGCCCCCATATACCCCAGCACAAACCCCGAAAATGACAGGTAGCCCGCCCCGTAAAGCCCCGCCGCGCTCACGATGAGCACCCGCTGCACCACATCGGTGAGCAGCGACGAAAACGAGGTGTGATAGAGCGACTTGGTGTAGGATTCGAGCAGGTTATAAATCAGAATAAACAGCGCCATGCCCAGCATCACCACGTAAAACGGGCGGATGAGCGCCGCCTGGTCGGCGTACCAGCGCAGCACCAGCGGCTTGCCCAGCCACAGCGTCGTGGCCACCACCGTAAACATCGCCAGCGGCACCCCCAGCAGCAGCGGCAAAAACCCCGAGTGCCCCGCCTCCCGATTGCGGAAGTAGGGGAAAAACCGCATGGTCGTGTTGGTGAAGCCCAGCCCCGACACCAGCTGCGCCATCGTGGCCATCGACACCAGCACCGCCACCAAGCCCAGCTGCGTGGTCGAGAGTAGCCGCGGCAGCACCAGCGTGGTATTGACGAAGCCGATGCCCAGCCCCGCGTAGGAAATAATAGTGTTGCGCAGCCCCTGCCGCCGAACGATACCCAAAGGAATTAGGAGTTTTGAGTTAGGAGTTTTGAGTGGGCGCGGTGGTGAATTCTTCCCAGATTTCGCGGCCCGTGCGGAAAGCCGCGCCCTGCGCCTGCAAGTGCACCATTATTTCGTGGAACTGCCGCGGGCCGTTGTGGGCGTTGGCCGGGTCGAAGTTCTCGTTGTGCCACAGCACCGAGGCCACCCCGCCGAAGCGCTTTATCTCGGCAAAAACCGGCGCGAGCGCGGGGAGAATTTCGGCCGGCGCGAGCTGCAAGTAGTTGGGGTGGTGCAGCGTGGCGTCCATCACGTTGAGGGGGATTTCGAGGAAATCGGCGGCTCGACCTTTGGTGAAATCGAAGGGGTAAAACGGCAGGCAAAAAGAATTGCGAAAGCCGAAATGCTCGGCAAAGCCTAGCGTGGAGTCGTAGCCAAAGCAGCTAGACGCATCTACGACGGACGGTGTGCAGCGCGGCTCCCAACTCAGGTAGTGAAAGCGCAGGCCATTCCCCTCGTACCATAAGTCGTTTTCCATCTCCATTTCCAGGCGTTCAGCATCTGAGGCTGTGCCAATGCTACCGTGTAGGCTTACCTCGCAGCCTTGCTGCTTGAGTAGCCGCAGCCGGGGCTGTATCAAAGCCGATAAGTAATAGTCCGCATTGGGCGTGCCGTTAGCCGCTTTCCCTTTGGCCCCCAGCATAAAAAATGTGGACCGCGCCCCGTACTGCGCCGTGGCCGCCGCCACGGTTTCCAGATTGTCCCAGGCATCGGGCTGGGTCAGGTGCTGCCACAGCAGCTTGCCGAATCTTCCAAACTGCCGCCGCTGCAACGCAGCTTTAGCAGGCGCTTTCCAAGCACCGTACAGGCTATCAACGTCGTGCGAAATGAAGGCGATAAAGTCGGCTTTAGGATTGCCCCAGCGGCGCGGCCGCAGCGGCTGCCCGCTCACGTGCTCCATGGCCACTCGCAGTACATCGAAGTAGTAGTTGACCACCGGCAGCGCTACGAAGTCGTACTTTTTCTGCACGCTCGCCGCGTAGGGAAAGCGCCCGTGGCGGTCGCGCTCAGTGGAGAAATATTCCTGCCAGCCACTTAGCAGGTAAAACGCCGCCGAGATGATGTCAGCCGAAACAATGACTTTGTCTTCCTGAAAAAAGAGCAGTGCCTTTTCGGGGGAGTGGTCGAAGAAAAACGGCACCCGCTGGCCCTGCCACTCGCGCCAGTTCGGGGCAGCGGGATAAGGCTGGACATCCCTGAAAAACGCCTCGCCAAAATCGGCAACCTCTACCAGCGGCTGCGCATCAGCGTAGCCAATCATCTCGGTTGGCGCGCCAGGGTAGGCCAGCGCAAAGTGCTCCAGCACGTAGCGTAGCCGGGTTTCGGTCGAAACGGGTGCGGCAGCCAGCGGCGGAAGCGTGGAAGTAGGCGTAGGCATAAGGGCCACAAAACTACGCCCCTGCGGCCGGGCCACTCAGCCACTCGCCCAGCCGGCGCACGGCCAGCGCGCGGCTGTGGCCCTCGTCGGGGGTGCCCAGGGTGGCGTTGTAATAAGCGGCGCGGCGGTAGAGGTCGAGCGGCTTGTGCCGGGCCAGGCGGGCGAGGGCCGCTGCCAGCTCGGGCAGCGCGTGCGCCCACTCGCTGAGGCCATGGGCGGCGTAGCCGTAGTAGTCGGCCAGCGTGGGCGTGGGCGAAAAGCGGTAGTACACGCTGGCCACGTTGAGCAGCGTGGCTTCGAGGTGGGTGCTGGTGTCGGCGGCCACCAGCGCGTCGTGCGCCTGCAAAAATTGAAAGACGTTTTCCTGGTGCGGGTCGCTCCACTGCAAGCCGGGCAGCGCCTGGCGCAGGCCGCCAAAGTCGCGCCGGTCGCCGGGGTGGGGGCGCAGGGTGAAGGTGAGCGCGGGCAACTCGCGCAGCAGGTAGTTTAGGGTTTCGGCCAAGGCGGGCAGCTCGTCGAGCAGATTGCAGGCCACGGCCACGCGGCGCACCTGCGGCGCGGTGTTACGCTCGGCCAAAAAGGCGTCGGCTTTGGGCATTCCTACCAGCTCGACCCGGCCGCGCACGGGGCCGCACTGGCGGTACTTGTCGAGCGCGTCCTGGCCTTCGAGTAGGCTGAGGTCGAAGCCCAGGGGCGGGAAATTGGTGCTCACGCTGGCATGCTGCACGTAGGCCGTGGGCACGCCCTCGGCGCGGCAGGCCAGCAGCAGGGCACGGGCGTCGTCGTTGTGGTCGTTGGCAAACACCACGGCCTGCGGCCGGTAGTGGCGCAATGCCCGCCGGTACACCTCGTAGTAGCCCAGCGCGTAGAAAATGAGGTCGAAAAACCGCACTGCCCGGCCGCCTACCATCCGCTTCAAGCCAAGCAAAGCGGCCGGGTACTGCCAGTAATACAGAATTTTGCGCCGCAGCGACAGCCGATTTACCACCCGGCCGTAGCGGCCAATGTTCTTGCCCTGGCCGGCCACCAGCACCGCATCGGGCCGGGCGTCTTTGAGGAAGCTGAGCGCGTCGTAGTTGTTGGCGCTCACCACGTAGAGCCACACCGCGCCGCGCAGATTATCGGGGTTTTTGATGGGCTGAAACAGGTGCCCCACCAGCCGCAGCCCCGCGTAGCCGGCCACCCGCGCCAGCCGCTTGAGTGGGCTGGCGGGCGAGATGCTGCTTAAAATCGAAGCCGGCAGCCCGGCAAACAAATCGGAAAAGCGCAGCTGCAAAATATCGCGCAGCCGGGCTACCTGGCCGCTCACGACTGCGGCGCGGCGGCTTGCTCGCCCAGCAGCGCGTCCCAGGTCAGCGGTGTGCCGGGCGTGAGGGCGCGGGCCGCGCGGCGGCCCAGCACCACGTCCCAGTGGCGCGGCAGCAAACCATCACCGGGGCGGATAATGCGCAGGTTGTCAGCGGTTAGCTCCTCACCCGCCGCTACCGGCCGGGCCACGTAGATGCTGCGCTTGAAGATGCGGCTTTTCTCCTCGCTGGCCTGCACGCACAGCTGCACCGTGCCCAGCGCCTGGTGGGCGCGCTCGGTTTCTTCCACCAGTAGCTTCAGCTCCTCCGGCTCCAGCGAAAACGACGAATCGACGCCGCCATCGGCCCGGCGCAACGTGAAGTGCTTTTCGATAACGCTGGCGCCCAGCGCCACGGCGGCCACGCTGGCGCCCACGCCCATCGTGTGGTCGCTGAGGCCCACCGGGCAGTTGAAGGTTTCGGCCAGCACGGGTATCGTGCGCAAGTTGGTAGTAGCCGGCGAGGCGGGGTAGGTGCTGGTGCATTTCAGCAGCACCAGCTCACGGCAGCCCGCGCCGCGCAGCACGCGCACGGCCTCATCTATCTCGCTGAGGGTAGCCGCGCCGGTGCTCACAATCACGGGCTTGCCAGTGGCGGCTACGCGGCGCAGCAGCGGCCAGTGCGCGTTCTCGAAAGAGGCGATTTTATAAGCCGGTACGTCGAGGCTTTCCAGGAAGTCCACCGCTGTTTCATCAAACGGCGAGCTGAACGCCAGCAGCCCGTGCTGCCGCGCCCGCTCGAAGATGGCGGCGTGCCACTCCCAAGGCGTATAAGCCTCTTTATAAAGCTGATACAGGCTCTTGCCTTCCCACAGCGACTTGCCTTCCTCACGAATCACGAAGCCCGTATCCATGCTGATGGTATCGGCGGTGTAGGTCTGGAGCTTGAGGGCGTGCACGCCGGCGGCGGCGGCGGCATCCACCAGGGCCAGCGCCCGGTCGAGGCTCTGGTTGTGGTTGCCCGACATCTCGGCGATGATGAAGGGCGGAAAGTCGGGACCAACGGAGTGGCCACCGATAGAAATCGTAGGCATGGCGCAAAGTTACGGCCGCTGGCCCACGGGCGGGTGCCCGCGCCGCTAGCCGCGCGGCCGGGGCCGCAGCGTGTCGCGCACCTGCTGCCACTCGCGCCGCAGCATAGCCAGGCCCACTACATCCAGAAAAACCTTGCCCTTATAAATGTGCTGCCGGAAATAGGCTTCGCGGCGGAAGCCGAACTTCTCGTGCATCGCCACTACCTTTTCATTGGTGGTAAAAACTTCGCAGGATAATTTATTGAGCTTCAGTTCCTCGAAGACGTATTCCAGCACGGCCAGCTCTACCTTGGCCCCGAGGCCACTGCCTTGCAGATTTTCTTCGCCCAGGTAAAACGCCCAGTAGCACGAGCGGTTGCGCGCGCTGATGGCGTAGAGATTGGCCACGCCCACGGGTCGGTCCTGGTAGTAAATCAGCCAGTACTGCACGCTGCTATCCTGGCTCATGCGGGCGTACCAGGCTTGCTGCTGCTCGGCCGAAATGGGCTCGGCCGTGTACATGTACTGCGCCACGGCCGGCGAATTGCGCCAGGCGCGGACCAGTTCGAGGTGCTCGGGGCCCAGCGGGCGCAGCAGGTCGGTGCTCATAGGTAAAAATCTAAACTAGTTTGCGTTGTAGTAAGCGCTCAACCTCGGCCCGCAACAAGTCGGGCCGGAGTTGCCCGGCATACGGCTGGCGCGGGGTAGCGGCCAGCCAAGCCAGCCCGCCGCGCAGCGCGGCCAGCAGGTCGGCCCCGCGAAGGTCGGTGAAATTGCCCACAGAAAACGCCTGCTGGTGCGCGTGCACGTAAGTAGCCAGCCCCCGCTGATTGTCGGCGTAGTAGCCCGTGAGGGCGGGCCGGCCCAGCACCAGCGCCTCGATGAGCACTGTGCTGGCCGGCACCACGGCCACGTCATACGCGCGCAGCAAATCGGCCAGCGGGGCTGCCGCCACGTTGCGGTGGATGGCGATGGGCGCGCCCGGCGCGGCGGCCAGCTCTTCCAGCGCTGCCGCCTCGCCATACGCACTACCCAGCAATACGCCCAATTGCCGCAGGCCGGGCAGCGCCCGCAACGCCTCCAGCGTGTGCAGGGTAAGGCGCAACGGGTCGGCTCCGCCAAAACATACCAGCGCGCTAGCGCTGGCGGTGGGCATTTTAGGCAGAGCCGCATTTTCTAAAAACGGCTGCCGCAGCAGCGAGAACGCCGGCCCCAGCAAAAAGCACGTAGTAGCCGCCGTCTCATAGTCGGTGGCCACCACGCCCGGCGAGTGGTTGATGAGCACGTCGGCCACCACGGGCCACGCCCGCAGGTCGTCGATGTACACCAGGCCGCAGCCGCTGGCGCGCAGCCGCCGCTGGTAGTCGGCCCCGAAATGGTAGCCATCGAGCACCAGCACATCGCTGGGTTGCAGCACGTGCCGGGCCAGCCAGTCGGCTTCGGCCAGCCAGTCGGCGGGCGGGTGGGCGGGTAGGGGCTGCACGGCCCAGCCATCGGCCGCCAGCAGTTGCTGCACGGCCGCCGTGGGCTCGCGCACCAGAAACGTACCGGGGGCCAGGCCCCGGAGCTGATTGGCCAGGGCCAGCAGCCGCACCAGGTGGCCGAGGCCGATTTGGGCGTTGCCGTCGGCCCGGAATAATAAACGGGGGGCAACCGGAGCGCTCATTGAAAGGAATTTTGCAAGAAATTACTCATTAAGAAGGATAAGGGGGTAGTAATATTGTCGAGATATACTGCTCAAGAACTGCAAAATGATTAAAAAAATACTTTTCGGACTAAGTTTATTGCTATCTATCGGGCGACTGCCTGCCTTCGGCCAGCGTGAAAATAGCAACTGGTTTTTTGGCATTAACGCGGCTATCAACTTCCCGGTGACTGGCGCGCCTGCCGCCGTGGCAGGCAGCGCTATGAATACCTACGAGGCGACCACTACGGTGTCGGACGCCGCCGGCCAGCTGCTGTTTTATTCTAACAGCGAGAATATCTGGAACCGCAACAACCAAGTAATGCCGAATGGCAGCAACCTGGGCGGGCACCAGTCGGCCTCTCAGGGGGTGATAGCGGTGCAGAGCCTTACCAACGCGCAACAATACTACGTGTTTGTGGTGGACGGGGCCGAAAACCAATTGGTAGGTGGCCTCAAATACAGCTTGGTCGATATGACGCAGCAGGGTGGCCTGGGTGCGGTTACCACCCGCGGCGTGCAAGTGTCGTCGGTGCGGCTTACCGAGAAGCTGACCACCGTGCCCCACGCCAACGGCCGCGATACGTGGGTGCTGGTGCATGGCTGGCAAACCAATGCTTTTTATGCCTATTTACTAAGTCCTAGCGGCTTGCAAACCACGCCGGTAGTCACCACTATTGGCTCGGTGCATAGTGGCGGGGGCGGCACCTACGGCAACGCCAACTCGGTGGGCTACATGCGCGCGTCGCCCAACGGCAGCAAGCTGGCCGTGGGCGTGCGCGATGCCTCGTTTGAATTGTTCGATTTTAACCCGGCCACCGGGCAACTGTCCAACTACATCCCGCTGGGTTCTACGTATCGCAGCTACGGCGTAGCCTTCTCGCCCGACAGCCGCTTGCTCTATGGCACCAATCTGAATTACTTGGAAGTATATCAATTTGATACGCAGGCCGGTTCGGCTACTGCCATTGCTAACTCCGGGATTGTGGTTGCGAATACCGCTGATAACTCGGGCGGCTTGCAGATAGGGCCGGATGGCAAGCTGTACGTGTCTATTCATAACAGTTCCTACCTGGCCGTTATCAATAACCCCAACGTGCGCGGTACGGGCTGCGGATTTCAGGCCAACGCGGTGTATCTCGGCGGCAAGGTGTCCCAGATAGGGTTGCCCAATTTTCCGGCCAGCCGGGTGGCAGCTCCCGGCTCATCCACTACGCCGCCCGTTTTGCTGGCTTCCTTCATACCCAACATAATTACGCCCAACAACGACCAGCAAAACGACTTTTTCGTGCTCAAAGGTCTCATGCCCAGCGAGTGGAGCCTGCGCATCTTCGACCGCTGGGGCCGGCCGGTGTACGACCAGCCGCGCTACGACAACCGCTGGAACGCGGAAGGGCAGTCGGAAGGCCTGTACTACTACATCCTCGTCCACAGCACCACCGGCGAGCGCCACCAGGGCTGGGTAGAGGTCGTGCGCGGCAGCTAAAACCCAGGGCTGGAAGCCCTTAGCGCTGCACGTTGGTGGCGTTGATGGCTGCCAGCCACGGGTGCCGCGCCAGCAGCGCAGGTAGCCCAGCCGGGTCGGTGAGCGAAAAATCAGGCCCCAACTCAGTAAATAACAAACTCAATAGGGCGTAGTCGCTGGGGTAGTCTACTGTAAGGCGCAGCCCGGCCACGGCGGGCGGCACGTTTAGCGCTAGCGTTTCGAGGCGAAACAGCTCGGAGCGGCGGCGCAGGTAGGGCGTCACGTGCTCGCGCTCGTCGGGCTGGGTGGCCTCGCGGTGAGCTTTTTGCAAAGCAGTGGTGCTAATTACTTCTATGTTAGCGCCCAGCGGTAGGCCATTGGTATAGGTATAATCAGCTCGCGTAGCCAAATGGTGCGCCACGGCCGCGTCGATAAAAGCCGGGTCGAGAGCCGGGTTGTCGGCCGTGAGGCGCACGACGGTTTGGAAGTCGCCGGCCTGCGCCAGCGCCCCGGCGAAGCGGCCAAGGACATCCTGCTCATCGCCCCGAAACACGCCCACGCCCAGGCGAGTGGCCAGCGCGGCCAGCGGGTCGTCGAGCGGCTGGGTGGTAGTGGCTACGATGATTTCACGAACGCAGGCCGCCCGCCGCGCCCGGCCCACCACGTGGCCCAGGATAGTGTTTTCGTCGCCTGGTGCCGACAGGGGCAGTGGGAGCATCGACTTGCCCGGTAGCCGCGACGACCCCAGGCGGGCTTGGATGAGGACGAGTGCCATTAGCAGAAAGAGGTAGTAGCGCGAACTTTGTAGTTCGAGTTTTGAGGCCGTTCGCACGCTGCGAAAGCGCGAACTACAAAGTTCGCGCTACGTGCTCGCTGGCTATTAGCGAATAGTCCAGCCGCCATCCACGACGAGATTGTGGCCAGTCACGAAGTTGGCAGCCGCCGAACTGAGGAACACGAACGCCCCGGCCAGGTCCTGCGGCTCGCCCACGCGCTCCAGCGGAATGCGGCGGCGCAATTCGCCTTCGAAGCTGGCCTCCTCCCGCACCTTGTCAGATGGAAACGCGCCCGGCGACACGCAATTAACCTGAATATTCTCCGGCCCCAGGTACGAGGCGAAGTACTTGGTCAGCTGAATCATGGCCGCCTTGCCCGCGCCGTAGTGCGGCGGGTTCAGAAACTGCGGGTGCTCGTCGTAGGCCGCGAAGTCGGGAGCGACTATGCCGTACATCGAAGCCACGTTGATGATTCTGCCCGCGCCGCGCTCGCGCAGGTAGGGCAGCACCTCGCGCAGGCAGCGGTAGGCCGCGCCCACCGAGCCGTCGAGGCTGCGGGCAAAATCGGCGTCAGAGAGCGCGTCGGGCTGCTGGCCCTGGCCGTAGTAGGCATTGTTAATGAGCACGCTGGGCAAGCCGTGGCGCGCAGCGCTCTGCTGAAAAGCCGCCCGCACCGAGTCGGTCGAGGCTACGTCGCAGGCCAGAAAATGCAGCGACTCGGGCCGCTTGGGAAAGGCCGCGTTGAATTTTTCCTCACTGCGCCCCAGCGCTACCACCTGCGCGCCGTGGGTTAGCAGGCCCGCCGCAATGGCCTGCCCCAGGTGCCCGTAGCCGCCCGTGAGCAGCACTACCTGCCCGCCGAGGTCGAACATCGTGCGGTAAAAACTGTCGGTCAGGGGCGCGGCGGCCATGCGTAGGGGAGGATAAAGGTGTCGGTAGATTCGGCCAGCGCCAGCAGGGCCGGGCGCAGGGCTTCGGCGGCTTCGGCGTACTGCGCAGCGGCCAGGTTTTCCTGCAAATTAGCCACCGAATCGACGCCCACCACGGCCCGCGCCACGCCCGGCGCGTAGGCCGCGAACAGCAGTAGCAGGGCCGGTAGCGGCACGCCCGCTTCGGCGGCCAGCGCGCGCAGCTGCGTAAGCTTGGGGGCGAGCGGGCGGAAAAACTCGGGCAGCGTGGGCGGCTCGCGCAGCAGCAAACCCTGCAAAAAAGCCGACCGCACGTGGACTTCCACGCCGCGCGCCGCCAGGCGCGGCAGCACGGCCGCAAAGCGCTGGTCGAGTACATTGTACGGCACTTGCACCAGGTTTAGGTCCCAGTTTTCGGCCAGCAGCCACTCGGCCTCGTGCGGGTGGTAGAGCGACACGCCAATGCGGGCCACCTGCCCCGCCGCCCGCGCCGCTTGCAGCGCCTGCCAGGCGGCGGGCGCATCCTGCAAAGGCTTGAAAGCGTGAAACATGACCCCGTAGAGCTGCGCGCGCCGCAGCCGCGCCAGCGACTCAGCCAACTGCTGCGCCACCTGCGCGGGTGGCCCGGCCGGCAGCTTGGTAATCAATTCGAAAGCTGGGCTGTCGCCCGCCAGCTCGCCCAGCCGCGCTTCGCTGTTGCCGTAGGCGGCGGCGGTGTCGAGCAGCGTGAGGCCGGCGGCCTGGGCGGCGTCCAGTACCTCGGCTACGGCCCCGGTGGAGGGTTGCCCGGCTTGGTTGTTCAGGCCGTAGGCCAGGCCAAACTGCGCGGTGCCCAAAGCCAGGCGCTGCGCGAAAAGCGGGGTAGCGGGCGCGGCGCTCACGCGGGGTTGTGGGTTAGAAACTCCTGCACGCAGGCCACCACGTAGGCTTGCTCCTCATCGGTGAGGGTGGGGTAAAGCGGTAGGCTGAGGCAGCGGCTGTAGTAGGCTTCGGCGTGCGGAAAGTCGCCGAATTTCCAGCCCAGGTTTTCGTAATACGGCATCCGGTGCACGGGCACGTAATGCACTTGCGCCAAGATGTTTTTGGTGCGCAAAAACTCGTAGAGCCCGCGCCGATTCTCAACCTGAATGACGTACAAATGGTAGGCGTGGCCCGGCCGGCCGGGGGCCAGCACCTCCACGCCCGCCAGCTCCGCAAAGGCGTCGTCGTACTGCGCGGCAAGCTGGCGGCGGCGGGTTAGGCCGGCGTCGGCGCGGGCTAGTTGGCTGAAACCCAGCGCGCAGTTGATGTCGGAAATGCGGTAGTTGTAGCCCAGCTCCTGCATTTCCATGTACCAGCCGCCCTCGTCCTGGCGCAGTAAGCCTGTCGCTTCGCGCTCGATGCCGTGGGTGCGCAGGCGGCGCAGGCGGCGGGCCAGCGCGTCGTCGTTGGTGGTTATCATGCCGCCCTCGCCGGTGGCGATGTGCTTGACGGGGTGGAAGCTGAAAATAGCCAGCTCGGCCAGCTGCCCGTTGCCGCAAAACTGCCTTTCGCCCCGGCTATCCGCAAAAAAGCCGCCCGGCGCGTGGCAGGCGTCCTCGATTATCCAGAGGTTAAACTCATCGGCCAGCGCGCGGGCTTCTTCCAAATTCACGGCCAGGCCGGCGAAATCGACCGGAATCAAGCCCGCAAAATGACCTTTCGGGTGCGTTTCGAGCAGCTTTCTAACGGCCTTTAAATCAAGCAAGCCCGTGGCCGGGTCGATGTCGGCAAAATGCACCTCACCGCCGCAGTAGCGCACGCAGTTGGCCGAGGCCGCAAAGGTGATGGGCGTGGTGATGACGCGCTGGCCGGGCTGCACCTCCAGCGCCAGCGCGCACAAATGCAGGGCGGCCGTGCCATTGGTCACGGCCACGGCGTGCTTGGCCCCGACGTAGGCGGCAAATTTTTCCTCGAACTCGGCCACCTTCGGGCCTTGGGTCAGAAAATCGGAGCGGAGGGTTTCGACCACGGCAGCCACATCAGCGTCGCTGATGTGCTGGCGGCCGTAGGGCAGCGGATGGGAGGGCGTGAACATGGCCCCAAAAGTACGCTAGCCGGCCGGCGCGGGCTGGCATTTGGGGCAGATGTAGGTGGCCCGGCCGCCCACGTAAAACTTCTCGATTTTGGTGCGCGGGTGGCGCGGGCAAAACGTGTGCGCGTCGGAGCCCGGCGTGGCCGAGTCGTCCCACTCGCGGGCGTGGATGAGGAAGCTGGCCGGAAAGTGCCGGTAGTGCGCCTCGTGCTGAATAGCGGTTTTCAAAACCAGCTGAATGGCGTCGTGCAGCGCCTCGGTTTCTTTCTCAGTGAGCGAATTGCCCAGCCGCTCGGGGTGGATTTTGGCCTGAAACAGCACCTCGTCCACTATCCAGTTGCCCAGCCCGGCGGTCAGGCTTTGGTCGAGCAGCAGCGGCTTCACGAATACCTTGCGACGGCTTAATTTCTGGTGCAGCTCGGCGGTGGTGATGTTAAGGGCGTCGGGGCCGAGCTTCTTGGCTTTTTGATACGCCTCCACGCTCTCCGCCAGCCGGATGCGGCCAAACTTGCGCGGGTCGATAAAGGCCAGGTTCAAGCCCGAATCGCTCAGGTGCCAGGCCACGCGGGTGAAGCGCGGGGCGTCGGGCGCATCGCGGAAAGCACCGATGTCGCCGGTCATGCCAAAGTGCAGCACCAGCAGGCGGCCGTTGTCGAGCTTTAGAAAGCAATTCTTGCCCAGCCGGCCGGTGCCGGCGATGGTGCGGCCCACCACGGCGGCGCGTAGTTCGTCTTCGGGCACGGCCAGCACGTGCGCGTCGCGCACTTCGAGACCGGTAATGGTCTGGCCCACCGCTACTTCGTTGATAAAGCGGCGGTAGGTTTCGACTTCGGGTAGTTCGGGCATTTTTGTGAGTTGAGAGTCAAAATCGTCCGTCATGCTGAGCGGAGCCGAAGCATCTCTGCCACTTTGTTGCTAACGTCAGAGGCTAGTATTGAGGTAGAGATGCTTCGGCTCCGCTGCGTCGCTGCTTGATGCGCAGAATGCTCAGCATAACGGACTATGAACAGCCCTGCTTACGGCTAATCGTGGAGCTTAGCTACGCGCTGCCCGGCTTTATTATAAACGTCGCCGCGGGGCGTCACGAACAGGGCGCGCTGCTGGCCATCTTCGAGCACGTAGGGGAAGGCGGCGTTGCCGGTGCGGCGCAGGCGGCCCACTACCTCGGCGGCGCGCACGCGGCTGGCCTCGTCGTCGGCATCGCTGCTTTCGTCGGCCAGGCGCACCACGCTCAGGGCGCTGGTCAGGTAGAACGGCACGTCGGGATTGTCGCGGAAGGTAAGCTGGCCCACCAGCCGCACGGGCGCGTTGGATGCGCCCCGCGCCAGGGCTTCGGTAGCGCTGCTCGGGCGACTAGTGGCTGTCTCATCTTCCTTCACATCAAGGGCTTGGGGGCGTGCCACGGGGCGAGTCGCTAGCGCAATGGGCTGGGCCGACGGCGCGGCCGTGCCTGCTTTAGCCACGGCGGCCAGCTGGGTGTTGGCCCGGTTCCAGCCTTGGCTGATGGCCGCCAGGCGCGGCGTGCGGCCGGGGTGCGTGGCCGAGCCTTCGTCATTGGCCACGGCGGCCAGCGCGGCCTGCGACTGCGCCAGGCTGGCCCCCAGGCGGCGCAGCACAAAGCCCGAAAACTCGTCGGCCTCCAGCTCATCCTGAGGCTGCGAGCCGCCGCCGCGCAGGGTGTGGCCGTTGAGGTGGTGGCCCATTTCGTGGGCCAGGATGCTGATACCACCCCAGTCGGTGTGGCCGGCGCGGTTCACGGCCGCCAGAAATTTGGGGTTGTAAAGCAGGTAGCGCTTGCCATCGTAGGCCACGGCGGCGGCATTGGGCACCAGCGTGGTAGCGCGCAGCTCGAAGCGCGGCTGCAAGCCCACGGCCTCGGTGATTTCGCGGATGATGCCGGCCGCCTGGCTGGCCGGCAGGTCGGGGGTAGGGTTTTGGGCCTGGGCGGCCGGGGCCACGGCCAGCAGCCCGAGGGCCACCGCCAGCGGGCGGAAAAAGCGGGGGAGAATGGACATGGAGTAAGATAAAATGAGGCGAATATGGTCGTTTGTCATTGCGAGCGCAGCGAAGCAATCGCACCACAGCGGAACCCCGAACGGCGGGCTGAACAGGTGCGATTGCTTCGCTACGCTCGCAATGACAATCGCAATTCTGACGCCAAAACGGGCGCGCAGCCAGTCGTTTGCGGTTATTTATACAACGCACACGCCCTACTTTTTCGTTTACTAAAAGCACGGCCGCTACGGCCGGATTTTTTGTCTTTTAACCTCATGCCCCACGACCATTCTGCCAACACGCCCGCCGTGCGCGTGGCCCCCGGCCAGCCGCTGCGCCTCGCCGACATCAACCCTGACAATACCAAGCCTTACAAGGATAAAAAACAGGCGAAGGAGCGCCTGAAAGAATTGCGCAAGCAGCTCAGCGACTTGCAGGAAAACCTCTACGCCGAGCACCGCCAGAGCTTGCTGCTGGTGTTTCAGGCCATTGACACGGGCGGCAAGGACGGGGCCATCCGCAAGCTGCTCACGGGCCTGAATCCGGCTGGCGTGCAGGTGGCGGCGTTTAAGGCTCCCAGCAAGGTGGAGTTAGACCACGATTTTTTGTGGCGCGTGCACCAGCAAACGCCCGGCAAAGGTCACATTGGGGTGTTCAACCGCTCGCACTACGAAGACGTGCTCGTGACGCGCGTGCACGACCTCATCGGCCCCGAAACCTGGCTGCCGCGCTACCAGGATATCAACAACTTTGAGCAGCTGCTGACCCGCGACGGCACCCGCATCATCAAGTTTTTTCTGCACATCTCAAAAGAGGAGCAGGCCGAGCGCCTGCAAGCCCGCCTCGATGACCCTACCAAACGCTGGAAGTTCGAGCCCGCTGACCTCAAAGAGCGCAAGTTTTGGGATAAGTACCAGGAGGCCTTTCAGGATGCCCTCGTGGCCTGCTCCACGCCCGACGCGCCGTGGTACGTCATTCCGGCCAACCACAAGTGGGCGCGCGACCTCGCCATTGCCGAGATAGTAGTAGCCGCCCTCACCGAAATGAACCCCCAGCCGCCCGCCGCTGACTTCGACGTGGCCGCGCAGGTAGTAGAATAGATAGTTTTTTTCGTCATGCTGAGCGAAGCCGAAGTATCTCTATCGCACCGTTGCTAACGCTTTGCTTACTGCGCCACGCGAGATGCTTCGGCTGCGCTCCGCTTCGCTCAGCATGACAGTTAGTTCAGCCACACGGTGGCTACGTCCTCGAAGCGCTCGGCGGCGAAGGCACCATAGGGGCGCTCGGCATAAAAGCCCATGACGTGCACGTGCGGCCGGCCGCTGCGCACGTGGGGGCGCACCTCCACCAGGTACACGTGGCCGGCCGTAGGCCAGTCGCCAATGTAGCCGGCGGGGCGGTTGGCATCGTTCACGCACCGGGCATACTGTTGCACCGGCAGGGGAGTAGGAAGCTGTGTTTTGCGCATACCCAAAGATACTAATTTTATCTGGAAGCTAAAAATTTTAGTTTGTAAAAATGCGCGAAATCCACTAAATTAATATGACTATGCCGGGAGCGCTGGTTTGGCAGGCTGAATGCCAGATGAAGCCACTCGCTAAGAATATTTTTTGAAAAAGGGCCAGAAAGCTATGGCAAGCTTATAAACAGTCAGCTTGCTAGTCGGTGACGTTTCAGCCAGCACACAATTTATGAAAATTAAGTGAAGATACGTAAAAGCCCCGCCCGCCGGATTGCCGGCAGCGCGGGGCTTTGTGGGTAATTGCAAACGCGGGTAGCAAGCGCCGCGTGGGCCTAGCGCACGTTCAGGTCGAGGGACTTATAGGCGATGAGCAGGTCGGTGCGGGTGCCCGGCGGGCGGTAGTACACGAGCAGGTCGTACTGGTTTTCGGTTTCCTGGTGGGTGCCCTCAAAGTACACCTCATCGGGCGGGGTGCCGGCGGCGCGGGGGGCCACGGCGTAGCTATAGTTGTAGTAGCCTTGCTTGAGCAGCGCCTGGCCGGTGTAGCGCTGCTGCAAGCTGTCGTAGCGCAGGCGGTACTCGTCCTTGAGCTGCCAGTCGCTGAGCGCGCCCAGCACGTACACGGGGCCGGGGGCGGGCTGCGGCGCATTGAGGCTGAACGTAACCAGGGCGTAGTCGCCATTCACGGCGCCTTGGCCAAAGTCGCGGTTTTCAAATACGCGCTGGCCGTTGGCGTCGTAAAACTGGTTGTAGGCCAAGCCATTGCGGGTAGTTTCGGGCAGCAGGTCTATTTGTACGGGATTGGCCTGGCGCTGCAAGCGGCCCACACCCAACCCCACCGACTGAAACGAGCGCGCGTCGAAGTAGCGGTACTCGCTGAGGCCCGGAAAGGCGTTTTCGTAGTTGAAATACTGGTACTCCAGCACGCGCTCGGCGTCGCGCACGAAGGTGGGCCGCAGGTTGTAGTGGGCATTGTCCCAGCGGAAATTCTGGCGCAATACCACCTTCACTTCCTGGGCTGGGTTGAGCAGCTGCACGGCCCCGTAATTGATGCGAAAATCGAGCTGCTGGTAGGCATAGCGCGCCTCCACGCCTCCGGCCACGATGCCCGGCTTGAGGGCCACGGCCACCTGGTTTTCGTATACCAGCAGCCGCCGCGAGAGCAGCGGCGCGTTGCCGCCGGCCTGCACCACTAGCAGGTAGTTGCCGCTAAGCTTCACGCGCGGCACGGCAAAGGTGTAGTGGTAGTACGGCACCTTGGTATTGACTGAGGTCTGGTAATTAGCCAGATTAAACTCGTTTATCTCGTCGATAAACTGCAAGTCCGTCAGCTGCGAGGGCGTCCAGCCGATATCGCAATGGATGAGCTTGGCCGTGAGGCGCGGCGGGCGCTCGCCCAGTACGTCAAACTCCAGCGTGATAGGCTGCTCCTGGCTCAGCGGCACGATGGGCGGCCCCAGCACTGCCGTGGGGCTGGCCGTGTTGCCAAAGGTGGTGGAGGTAGTGCCCGTGCCCACGTAGCACTGCACGCTACGCACGTTGGCATCGTAGATGTAGTCGTAGTAGCGTAGCGGCACGCTGGCCACCGCGCTGGGGGGCCGCTGCTGGCTGGCCGGCAGGTCGGGGTTGGTGATGGGCGTGCCCAGCGGCACGCAGGCCGCAGCCAGCAGCAGAAAGGGTAGGCAGGGGAGAAGGCGCATACGGCGAAAGTACGGCCCGGTCCACGTAGGCCGAGCGGCGCGAGGCAGCCTTTAGCCAGGGCTGGACTGGATAAAAACAAGGCTAACTGCCATTTGGCCAGCTGGGTACGCGCAAGGCTGGGATTTGGCTATATATTTGGCGCGGGGCTGCCGACGTGGCCTCCCTTTTTCTTTTCTACCCACCAACGCCGTCTTTTTCAGCAAGAAGCACTTATGGAACAATCGCTACCCACCCCGAGCCAGCAAGCCACCGTAGACCAGGTGTACGAGTACGCCGCCAACCAGCTGGTGCACGGCAAAAAAAGCGCCTACGAAGTTGAGCAGCTACTTATCGGCAAAGGACTGGACGCCGAAAGCGCCGGCATCGTCGTCGGCAACCTCGAAACCCAAATCCAGGGTGCCAAGCGCAAGCAAGCCAAAAAAGACATGCTCTACGGCGCGCTGTGGTGCGTGGGCGGCCTGGCCCTCACGCTGGCCAACGTTGGCTTCATCTTCTGGGGCGCGATAATCTTCGGCGGCATCCAGTTTTTCAAGGGCGTGGTCAATCTATCGGGCGACTAAGGCGCAAACAGTCAGTAGGTTCGGTGGATTGAGGTAAATTTATTTTTACCTCAATCTATGGCTGCCGTGGCCAGCCAAGAAGACCTATGCCACGCACTTGCTCGAAACGGGTACCGATATCCGTCTCATCCAAGACTTGCTGGGCCACAGTAGCATCAAGCCCACTGAAATTTACACGCGTGTCGCACAACTTCACCGCCCGGCTTCTCCACTCAACAGCCTTGAGCCGCTGGGTTTCGGTTATACCCACTGTTTTGGGAAACTACTGCCGCTGCCGGTTTCGTTAATATGAACATCAACGGTAAGTTTAACGCGCCGCGAAAGCGAATGTTAAATAAGCGGTAGCACATTGGGAAATATTTGAACCCGTAACATTAATATGCGCAGTACATTAACAGTTATTAGTATCAATTTTATCTTAATCCTTGTTTATTATTTTAATCATAGCTACCTTAATAGCCTAAGGTTTGGTGCGATTTCATTACCTATCTTGGCTATTCCATTTATTCTAGGCGGTTCTATTTATTTTGTTAAGAAGTCTTATTCCTGGAAATTAGCTTTTTATAGTGCTTTAATTATTACTTTATTTCTGACTCTTT
>NZ_DASTEP010000187.1:0-23945 GCF_035709525.1 Hymenobacter sp.
GTGCCCCGCGCCAGCACTCCAAACGCGGCGGGCGGGCGCAAGTTTGGCCGAGCTTAGCCTCGAATAGCGCAATGCAGCGCACGAAGCAGGCTTGCGGCCAGAGATAATGGCACCCAAGCAAGCCCCACGCTAGGCGCGAGCTGCCCAAACCCCGACTATATCCAAGCGGCCCGGCCTGCGTTGAACCCTGGGTAAACCAACGCGGGCTGAGATGGAAGGGAAGGAGCGAAGCTTGAAGGGCCTCGATTGGGTGAGCTTGCTCATGGCCGACGTGAAGGACGGCGTGGGCGTGTACCTCTCGGTGTATTTGCTGACGGTGCGGCACTGGCCGGCCGATAAAATCGGGCTGGTGATAGCCGCGCCCGGCCTCATCGGCATTTTGGTGCAGCCCCCGGCGGGCGCGCTCATCGACCGCACCCGCCACAAGCGAATGCTGCTGGTGTGGGCCTCGGTTATCATTGCGGCGTGCTGCCTGGCGGTTATTTTCTTCAGCGGGTTTTACCCAGTGCTGTTTTCGCAGCTGCTGGTAGGGGTCACGCAGTCGGTGTACGCGCCGTGCGTAGCGGCCATTACGCTGGGCATGGTAGGGCATGCGGCGCTGTCGCAGCGCATCGGGCGCAACGAAAGCTGCAACCACCTGGGCAATATGCTGGCCGCCATTATGGCGGGCATAATCGGGCGCTACATCTCCTACGAGGGTATTTTCTACTTCTCGATAGCGCAGTGCGGGCTGCTGGTGGGGGCGGTGCTCGCCATTCGGGAGCGCGACATCGACCACGACCTGGCCCGCGGCGCGGCCACCGCCGAGCAGGCCGGCGGCACGGCGGGCATCAGGGAGCTGCTGGCCAACCGCAGCATCGTGGTGTTTATACTGGCGATGGCGCTTTTTCACCTTGCCAACGCCGCCATGCTGCCGCTGCTGGGTCAGAAAATGGGTTTGGCCGATGCCAAGAACTCGTCTTTGTACCTCTCGGCGGCCATCATCATCGCCCAGGGCGTCATGATATTCATTGCCAGATACGCGGGCGGGGCCTCCGAAAACGGCCGCAAAAAAGTGCTGCTGCTCGCCTTCGTGCTGCTGCCGGTGCGGGCGCTGCTGTTTGCCTTTATCGATAATCCGTATGCGCTCACGGCCATTCAGCTGCTCGATGGCATCGGGGCCGGGCTGTTTGGGGTGGTCAGCATCATCATGATGGCCGACCTCAGCAAGGGCACCGGCCGCTTCAACTTGCTGCAAGGCACGGTGTACTCGGCCATTGGGCTGGCGGGCTCGCTCAGCAGCATCGGGGCGGGCTACGTGGTCGAGCACTTCGGCTACGCGGCGGGTTTTATGGGGCTGGCGGGCATCGGGGCGCTGGCCACGGTTTTCTACTGGCTGCTGGTGCCCGAAACCAAGGATATGGAGGTAGCAGCGGTAGCCGGGGCGTAGTACCACCCGCCCGCGCCCGCCAAAAGCTGCGCCGCGCCCCTACCTTGCCGCCATGAAAGCGTCTTTGCTAATCGCCGCGCTGCTGGCTGGCAGTCTCACCGCCCACGCTCAAAAAATGCCCACGCCGCGCCCCGGCGGCAACCCCATTTTTCCGGGCTGGTACGCCGACCCCGAGGCGGCTATTTTCAACCGGCAGTACTGGATTTACCCCACCTACTCGGCCCCCTACGCCGAGCAGGTGCACCTCGACGCGTTTTCCTCGCCCGACCTTGTGCACTGGGCCAAGCACCCGCGCATCCTGGATACGGCTAGCGTAAAGTGGGCGCACCGGGCCATGTGGGCCCCCGCCATCGTGGCCAAAGGCGGCAAGTACTACCTCTTTTTCGGGGCCAACGACTACCACCCCGAAAAGCCCAACGAGCCGCCGGGCGGCATCGGCGTGGCGGTGGCCGACAACCCGGCCGGGCCCTTCAAAGACTACCTGGGCCACCCGCTGGTGGGCACCATCGAAAACGGCGCGCAGCCCATCGACCAGTTTGTGTTTCAGGATAAAGACGGCAAGTACTACCTGGTTTACGGCGGCTGGCAGCACTGCAACATCGCCCGGCTCAAGGACGATTTTACCGGCTTCCTGCCGCTGCCCGATGGCACGGTGTTCAAGGAAATCACGCCCGACAAGTATGTGGAAGGCCCGCTGATGTTTCGCCGCCAGGGCAAGTACTACTTTATGTGGAGCGAGGGCGGCTGGACCGGCCCCGACTACTCGGTGGCCTACGCCGTGGGCACGTCGCCCTTCGGCCCGTTTCAGCGGGTAGGCAAAATCATGGCCCAAGACCCGACAGTGGGCACCGGCGCGGGCCACCACTCGGTTATCAACGTGCCCGGCACCGACCGCTGGTACATCGTGTACCACCGCCACCCGCTGGGCGACAAGGACGGCAACCACCGCCAGGTGTGCATCGAGGAAATGCACTTCGACGATAAAGGGTTAATTCAGCCCGTGAAGCTGACGACGGAAGGCGTAGCGGCGCAGCCACTGGGGCGGTAGCAACGGTTTGTGTCCAGACAAAAACGTTTGTCATGCTGAACGCAGTGAAGCATCTCTATCGCACCATCCGGGTTTGTCCAACGGTGCGGTAGAGATGCTTCACTGCGTTCAGTATGATGGGTGTTAACAGTGGCTACCTACGCCCCCGGCAGCGTCGCCTCATACGTGTCGGCGTACTTAAACTCCTCCAGCCAGTAGTCGGAGCTGATGATGTCGTACACCACGCTGGTTTCGGTCTTCTCGCTGGGCGTGAGCTGCCACAGAATCGACGCGGCCTCGGGAAACTCGCCGCCCGCCAGCTGGTCGCCGAAGAGGCGGTGCAGCAGGGCGCGGTCGCTGAGGCCAGGGGCGAGTAGGCGCAGCAGCGCAGCGGCCGGCTCGTGGTCGAGCAGGGCCAGGCCGGCGGGGTCGGCGGCGGTTATTTTGATTTTGAACTCGACGGCCTGCGGGTGCGGAAATTTGCCGTTGTAGGCGTCATAGAGCAGCTGGGTGGCGTTGAAAAACTTCTGGTGCAGCGCGAAGTTGGGGTTTTCCTCCCACAGCTTTTCGGTGGGCATCTGGTGGGCCAGCTGCTCGGTCTGGCCCTTGGTAAGCGCCTCGCCGGCTACGTGGCCGAGCACTACTTCGGCGGCTGCGGCGGGCTCCAGGTCGGTGAGAGCGAGCTGGGTCATTTCCTTGAGCTCTGCCGGGGCGATGGCCTCGGGGTTGTCGTAGCTGAGGGCGTTGAGCAAAGCCAGGTAATCGACATTTTGCCAGGCATCGGGCAGGGCGGCGAGGTGCTGGAAGGAAAGGCGTTCGACGGTGAAAGTGGACATGGAGAAAGCGGGCGGATTGGTCGCCCGGCCCCGTTTTACGCATAAGCTGGGCCGATGACCGAAATAGGCTTGGCTACCAAGCGCGCCCAGACGAACGCGAACTACAAAGTTCGCGCTACTGCCGCCCGGCGCGCACCAGCAGGCCGCCGCCCAGCAGCAGCGCCAGCCCGAAGGCCAGAAACCCCAGGTCGGCCGGCAGGTGGTTGGGCGTGTACTCGTACACGTGGTGCAAGTTCAGGATTTCGTGGTCGATAACGCCTTCTATTACATTAAACAAGCCCCAGCCCAATGCCAGGCCGCCCGCCAGCGTGCGGCCCGAGTGCGGCACGTCGGGGCGGCCGGTGGCGCTCCACAGCATGGCCAGCCCCACGGCCGTGAGCACCCACACGGCGGCATGAAACAGGCCGTCCCAGTACATATTGACCTTGGCGCGCACCAGCGTATCGGGCGGTAGCTGGCCCGAAAGCATATTGTGCCACTGCAAAATCTGGTGCAGCACGATGCCATCGACAAAGCCGCCCAGGCCGGCCCCGAGCAAAATGCCGGCCGCCACCAGCGGCGTGCGGCGGGTGGCCGAAAGGTTAGCGGTTGGCATAAGTAGGGGCGAAGTAGGGCCGAAGTTTATCCCAGTAAAACAGCGCCAGCCCCAGCGCCAGCAGCACCGCCACGGGCAGCAGCACCAGCAGCACGTTGGCCGTGTAAGCGGGCGTGTAGATGCCCGCCCGCACCCGCGGCCGGCACCAGGGGCAGGCCCAGGTGGCCGGCGCGAGCCACAAGTAGGCCAGTAGCGTCAGGAAAAGCTTTTGCATAGAGACAGTCATTAAAACGGCGGCCCGCAGTTGCGCGGACTTTGTAGTCCGCGGGCGTGAGCGTGCACCCAAACGCTGACTGCAAAGCTCACGCAGCAAATACAGGCCGCGCAGCCACGCCGCCTACCACGCGGACTACAAAGTCCGCGCAACTAACTACGGCCCTGCGCGGCCAGCGGCCGGCTTTTTGCGCCTACTTTGGCAGCGCGAATTGGCTTGCCTGGGCCATTCGTTTCACCCAACTGCTTTCCCGCCATGCCTTTCACCGAAGACCCGGCCGTCGGCGTTTTTTCGGGCACGCCCAAGCTCGATTTTATTGATACGCCCGGCGCGCCCAACCGCCTGGTGCGGGTTATCGACGACTTCACCTTCACCGAGGCCGCCAACGGCACCGTGTGGGCCGCCCCACGCGGCAGCCTGGTCGACGGGGCCAGCATCCCGCGGGTGCTGTGGACGCTGGTGGGCTCGCCCTTCACCGGCGACTACGTGTACGCCTCCATCGTGCACGACGTGGCCTGCGACACCCGCGCCCGGCCCTGGCGCGACACGCACTACATGTTTTACCTGGCCTGCCTGGTGGGCGGCACCAAGCGCGGCCGGGCCAAGCTCATGTACCTGGCCGTGCGCAACTTCGGCCCGCGCTGGCCCGCGCCCGATGCGCCGGTGGTGCCGGTAGAGCAGCCGGTGGGGCAGCTGGTCTTCAGCATGGTAGCGCTGGCCGGCGAAAAGCCGGTGGCCCCGTTCAGCCCCTTCGTGCCCTACGAAAACCAGCTGCGCTACCTGCGCCGCGCCCAGGCCTACCTAGCCACCCACGGCGAGGGCGCGTCGCTCGAAGCCATCGACATCTACGCCTGCCGCCCGATATGAAACTAATTTTTGCGCTGCTGCTACTGCTGGCCGCCCCCACCCCCGCCCAGGCCCAGCAAGCCGAGCTGGCTGCCTTGCTCCAGAAAGAAAACGTGCCGGGCATGCAGCTGGCTTACACCAAAGGCAAGGCCACCAAAACCTACGCCGTGGGGCTTAGCAAAGCCGGCACCCCGCAGGCCGTGGCGGCTACCAGCATTTTTCAGGCGGCCTCGCTGGGCAAGGTAGTGCTGGCCTACGTGGCCCTGCGCCTGCACGACCGCGGCGTGCTCGACCTCGACAAGCCGCTGCTGACCTACGCGCCCTACCCCCGCTTGCAGCCCGACCCGCGCGCCGCCCGCATCACGGCGCGGCGGGTGCTCACGCACACCACCGGCCTGCCCAACTGGGCCGATAACCCGCTGGGGCCCAGTTGGGATACCTCGCCGCTGCGCCTCAAGTACGCGCCCGATAGCTGCTGGAACTACTCGGGCGAGGGCTACGTGTGGCTGCAAAAAACGCTGGAGCACCTCACCTGCAAGTCGTGGGAAAAGCTGGCGCGGGAAGAAGTTTTTCAGCCGCTGGGCATGAAAAACACCAGCTTCGAGTGGCAGGCGCGCTTTGCTGGCCGCGCCGCTACCGGCCACGACGCACAGGGCCAGCCCACCGAAATCCGACAGTTTGCCGCGCCCTACGGCGCGTATTCGCTGCTGACCACGGCCACCGACTACGGCCTGTTTTTGCAAGCCCTGGCGGCGGGCCGGGGCCTGAAGCCCGCCACTGCCCGCCAGCTCGCTACCCCCGCCAACGCGGCCGACCGCTGCGGCACGCCCGCCAGCCCCGCCGACCCGGCCATTGCCTGGGCCTGCGGGGTGGGGGTGGCCGCCACCAGCCAGGGCCCCGCCCTGTGGCACTGGGGCGACAATGGCGATTTCAAAGGCTTTTTTATGGTGCTGCCGGGCAAGAAAGAAAGCCTGGTTTTCTTGACCAACAGCGCCAACGGGGCCAAACTCACCGACGAGATGCTGCGGATTTTCTTCGGCCCCGGCCCCTACTGGACTACGCAGTGGCTGGCGGCCGAGTAGGCGCAAACGGCTGAGGCTGTTTTGCGTATGTGTTAGGGCGGTGGCCGGGCTGCCGCGCTCACCTTCATTTCCCACCCTCCCCATGAAAGCTTCCCTGCTCGCCCTCGCGCTGGCCCTCACCACCAGCGCCGCCCTGGCCCAAACCGTAGCCCCCGGCACCGCGCCCGGTGCCCAAACCGGCAACCCCTCCAACATGCCCAGCGCCGGCGACCCCGCCACCAACCAGCAGCGCGTGGACAGCAAGCGCCAGGACGCCATGAACGGCGACAAGCGCATGATGCGCAAAGGCGGCAAAACGAAAACCAGCTACGACGGCAAGAAAATGAAAACCAAGATGTAGTAGCATTATGTATTCGTCATGCTGAGCGAAGCGCAGCGGAGTCGAAGCATCTCTACCGAATAACTAACTCTTGGCGTTTGCAACGAAGCGGTAGAGATGCTTCGACTTCGCTCCGCTCCGCTCAGCATGACAGTTAGTTCTGTATTTCAAAACGTCACAAATAGTTCTACAAAAAGCTGCTGCCTGCCTGGGCAGCGGCTTTTCTTACGAGCGCCGCCGACAAACTGCTCGGCCAGCGGCCCGTACTAAAGCCGGCTGCCGCGTGGCGGCTCTACTCTTCCTTATGCTGGCTCCAGAATCTACTTCGCCTACCCCGCGCCCGGCCGCCGGGCCCGCGCCGCTCATCGTGCTGGCCGGTGCCACCGGCGACCTCGGCCACCGCATTGCGCTGGCGCTGCTGGCGCGCGGCGCGCAGGTGCGCGCCCTCGTGCGCCCCGGCAATACCAAGCCCGCAGTGGCGACCCTGCGCCAGCGCGGCGCGGCTATTGTGGAAGTCGATTTCAACGACGCGGCCGCCCTCACCCGCGCCTGCGCGGGCGCGGCCTGCGTGGTGTCGGCGCTGTCGGGGCTGCGCAGCGTGATTGTGGATGTCCAGACGCACCTGCTCGATGCGGCCGTGGCGGCCGGCGTGCCGCGCTTCATCCCGTCCGATTTCAGCATCGACTTCACCAAGCTGCCCGTGGGCTCGAACCGCAACCTCGACCTGCGCCGCGAGTTTGGCCGCCACCTCGACCGGGTGCCCATTCAGGCCACGTCCATCCTCAACGGCATGTTTGCGGACTTGCTGACCGGGCAGGCCCCGCTGGTACTTTTCAAGCTAAAGCGCATCCTGTACTGGGGCTCGGCCGACCAGTTGCTCGACTTCACTACCATCGCCGACACGGCCGAGTACACCGCCGCCGCCGCCCTCGACCCTACCACGCCCCGCTACCTGCGCGTGGCCGGCGAGGTAGCTACCGTGCGCGACTTGCAGGCCGCCGCCACGGCCGCCACCGGGCAGCCTTTTCGGCTGCTGCGCGCCGGCGGGCTGTGGGTCTTGAAGCTGATGATTAAAATCACCCGCCGCCTGGTGCCCGCCAAAAACGAGGTGTTTCCGCCCTGGCAGGGGATGCAGTACTTGCACAATATGCTCAGCGGCCAACCCAAGCTCGCGCCGCTCGACAACGACCGCTACCCCGGCATCCGGTGGACTACGGTGCGTGAGGTGCTGGCCGGGCGCAAATAGCGCTACCAGGACTTATGCTGTTTGCCAGGCGTATGCGGTAGTTAATAGTGTAGCCTTTCTGAAAAGTGAGCGCGGCTGACAAGTTGCAAATGAGTTGTAGTATTCAAGCTTTGGTCGGCTTTTGGACTCTTTTTGCCGTATTCGGTCTGCAACCAACCTGTTTCTGAAAGCATGACTACCGAGCAAAACGAACCCCGGCCCACCAACAGCGAAATCAGCCCCGCGCCCATGGCTTACCCCACCAGCGAGGAAAAGATGGACGAAAAACCCGACTGGGATATGTCGAGCTACAAGCCCGCGGGCAAGCTCACCGGCAAGGTCGCCCTCATCACGGGCGGCGACTCGGGCATTGGCCGGGCGGTGGCGCTGGCCTACGCGATGGAAGGGGCCGACGTGGCCGTCATTTACCAGTCGAACGCCGACGACGCGGCCGTAGTAGGCCGGGCCGTGCAGGCGCAGGGCCGCCAGTTTCTGGCCATTCAGGCCGATGTGCGCTCGGCCAGCGAGTGCCGCGAGGCCGTGCGCCGCACCCACGCCGAGCTGGGCGGCCTTAATATCCTGGTCAACAACGCGGCCTACCAAATGGGCTACGAGCACTTCGAAACCATTCCGGAGGAGAACATTCACCGCACCTTCGATACCAACATTAAAGGCTACATCTTCATGGCGCAGGCCGCCATTCCGTTTTTGAAGGAGGGCGATGCCATCATCAACACGGGTAGTATCGCGGGCATCGTCGGCAATCCGCACCAAGTCGATTATGCGTCTACGAAAGGCGCTATTCACATCTTTACCAAGAGCTTGGCCGCTTACCTGGGCGAAAAGAAAATCCGCGTCAATGCCGTGCTACCCGGCCCCATCTGGACGCCGCTCATCCCCGGCACGATGCTAAAGGAAGACCTGAATAAGTTTGGCGACGAAACTATGCTTGGCCGCCCCGGCCAGCCCGAAGAGCTGGCCCCCGCCTACGTTTACTTTGCCTCGCAAGACGGCAGCTACTCGACCGGCAGCCTGCTGGAAGTAACCGGCGGCATGCCCAAGACTAATTCGTAGGAGGTTGATTAAAAACGCCACTCAGTAAACAGGAACGCCCGCTTTGGGTGTTCCTGTTTATGTTTTAAACCCAAGCCGTAGGACGCTGCGCGAGCTTTGCAGTCGGCAGCCAGTGCAGCCGCAGACTACAGCGCCCGCGCCACTGCCGCCTGCCGCGCCCTTCCAGGCGGCGCTGCATTCACCCGCCAAACCCTCATGAACAATCCTGCTCCCCTGCGCGAGTCGGCAGTGCTGGCGCCCGTATTTCGCGACGCGGCCGGCGAGCTAAACCTGGTATTGATACGCCGCACCCACTACGGCGTGCACGGCGGGCAGCTGGCGTTTCCGGGCGGCAAGCGCGAGCCCGCCGATGCCTCGCTGCTGGCCACCGCCCTGCGCGAAACCGAAGAAGAAATCGGCCTGCCCGGCAAGGCCATCGAGGTGCTGGCCGCGCTGCCGCCGGTGAGCACCCTCACCAGCAACTTCTACATTGCCCCGTTTCTGGCCCGCATCGCCCCGCCGCCTACCTGGCGCGTGCAGCCCACCGAAGTGGCCGAGGTGCTGCCCGTGCCCCTGCGCTACCTCGCCGACCCCGCCAACGCGGGCCGCGAAAACTGGCAGCTGCCCGGCTGGCCCGCGCCCACGCCGATAGACTTCTGGCGGGTAGGGCCGCACCATTTGTGGGGTGCCACCTACCGCATTGTGCAGGCGCTGCTGCCGCGCCTGCTGGCCGGCGAGTGGGCGCTGTGAAGCCGCGAGCTAACGCGTTCGGTTTGCCTAAAGAGTTGTCATAATGGTTTATAAAAGCTGTCATGCTGAGCTTGCGAAGCACCTTGTCACGTTTGAATAGCTCAGCATGACAGCCCTTTGTAGTGGGCTACTCTTACTTATTAGAAACCAGTTCCGCACTTCAAAAATCAGTGGTAGATGGAAAAAGCGAGCTGCTTTTGTTAGGTAAGCTTTGAAATTCAAAGTTCTTTTGCTTGCTTTGTAGTGTTGTCGCTTCTGTGCCTGGGGTAGGGGCCATAGCGCCTCAGCCTGCCACCATCGACTTCAGCAAACGCCGCCGTTTTTCTCATGTTCTCACCTAAAACCTTACTACCATGACCCTCACCAAAAGCCTTACTCGCCTGGCGCTGGCTACGGCCGGCCTGCTGCTTATCCCGCTGGTAGCGATGCAGTTCACGAAAGAAGTGAACTGGACTTTGTCAGATTTTATCGTGATGGGCGTGCTGCTGTTTGGCGCGGGCCTTACGTATGTGCTGGTAGCGCGCCTGGGCAGCAATGGCTCGTACCGGCTGGGGGCGGGCGTGGCGGTGGCGGCGGGGCTGCTGCTCGTTTGGGGCAACCTGGCCGTGGGCTTTATCGGGAACGAGGACAACCCCGCCAACCTGCTTTATGGGGCGGTGCTGCTGGTGGCCGCCGTGGGGGCGCTAGTAGCGCGCTTTCGGGCACCGGGCATGGCGCGGGCCATGTTTGGGGCCGCCCTCACGCAGGTGGCGGTACCCTTGGTGGCGGCGGCTATCTGGCGGCCCGAGCTTAACCTGGGGATGCTGTACGTAGTGGCCCTGAACACCATTTTTGCCGGCATCTGGGCGGTGGCGGGGTGGCTGTTTCGCCGCGCCGGGCGCGTAGATGCCTGAGCGAGTAGCCACCCGCTACATGGCTGCCGCCAGGGCTTTTGCCGGGCGTAGGGGCCGGGGCCTGGCATCCGAAACCCGGCGCGCTGCGTAGCAGCAGCTTTCACCTCGCTTTTTTAGCTTATATGAAGCTGCTACTTGCCTTCGCCGTGGCCGGCCTGCTCGGCACTGCCTCCGCCCACGCCCAAACCGTGCTGCCCTCGGGCGCGGTAGCCCCGGCCGGGGCCGTGATTACGCCCTCGGCCGTGCCCGTAACGCCCGCCACCGTGCCAGGGGCCCAGCCCCTCAGCACGCCCGCCACCCGCGACGCGGGCAGCCCCCGCCCCGCCCGCCGCGACAAAAAAGTGCCCGGGATGAGCCGCGAAGACCGCAAGCAACTGCGTAAAATGGGCAAGGTGAAATACAGCGCCGACGCGGAAAAGGAGAGTGGCGTTAAGTAATTAAAGTAGTTAGCCGGTTGGTAGCCTGGTAAAGGCCATGCCGCCCGCTTCGCGCAAAGCCGTGGGGAAGCCTGCCGCTGTGCGGCAACTGGCGGCCGAGGTTGCCAGCCAACGGCGGGCCGGGTGCCAAACAATCGGGCCGGGCGCGTGGTCTTAGCACGGGCCGCTTGCGCAAGCTGCGGCTTTTGTACTACTCGCTCACTTACCTGTTTTATGAAGATTGGAATCATTGGGGCTGGCCATATCGGCAGCGCCCTGGCCGGGCGGCTCACCAGCCTCGGCCACTCGGTAGCCATCGCCAACTCGCGCGGCCCCGAAACCCTGACGGACCTGGCCCAAGAGACGGGCGCTACGCCCGTAACGACCCCAGAAACGGTGCGCGATGCCGAAATCATTGTAGTCACCATCCCACTGAAAAGCATTCCCGACCTGCCCAAAAACCTGTTTGCGGATGTGCCCGCCAGCGTGCCGGTTATCGACACCAGCAACTATTACCCCTTGCTGCGCGATGGCCAGATACCGGAGCTGGAAACCGGCGACCTTACCGAGAGTGAGTGGGTGCAGCAGCACCTGGGCCGCCCGGTAGTGAAAGTGTTCAATAACATATTTGCCGCGCAGCTCGCCAGCCCCGGCAAGCCCGCCGGCGCACCCGGCCGCATCGCCCTGACCGTGGCCGGCGACGAGGCCGCCGCCAAGCAAAAAGTAATGGCCCTGGTTGAGGAACTAGGCTACGACGCCATCGATGGCGGCAGCCTGCATGAGTCGTGGCGCCAGCAGCCCGGCACCCCGCTCTACTGCACCGACCTGCCGGCCGACAAGGTGCGCCGGCACCTCGCCGAGCTGGGCACCCAGCGCACGCCCGCGCAGCAGGCCGAGTTCGCGGCGAACCAAGCCGCCTCGGAAAAGCAGCTACAGGCGCAGGGCGTCAAGCTGTAAGTAATTCTCAGGGCAGTCGCTAGCCCATAATCAAACAAGCCCCCGCAAACGAGCCCCGCCAATAGTCGGAGCCGTTTGCGGGGGCTTGTTTGATTATGGGCCTCGGTTTTTACCAAGGCAAAATGCCGGTAGCCGAAGACATCGTGCCGCTCGGCCCATCGGCCGGCAGCAGCGCCAGCCGGATGGCCTCGGCCGCGCCCTGCGCGGGCGTGTCGGTGCCTGCGAAGCCATTGAGGTCGGTGGCCGTGTAGCCAGGCGCGGCCGAATTTACCTTGATGGCCGTGTCGCGCAGCTCGTAGGCTAGCTGCACGGTAAGCATGTTCAGCGCGGCTTTCGAGGCCGAGTAGCCCAGCAGCGCCCAGTCATTTTGCCCCACGATGGTAAGCGAACCCAGCGGACTCGACACGTTGACGATGCGCCCCGCCGCGGCCTGCTTCACCAGCGGCAAAAACGCCTGAGTGACAGCCAGCGTACCCAGGAAATTGGTTTGCAGGGCTTGCTCTACGCTGCGGACGTCGGCATTGACGGGCGAGCCGTCGCCGGGCACGTTGATGCCCGCATTGTTGACCAGGATGTCGAGGTGGCCTTCCTCGCGTTGCAGGTGTGCCACCGCCGCGTCGAGCGTTGCTTGGTTGGCCAGGTCCACTTCGAGGAGGTGCACATCACCTTCGGCGGCCAGCTCCGCTACGGCTTGCTGGCCTTTGGCGGCTTCGCGGGCGCCCAGGTACACCCGGCAGCCCGCTTGCAGCAGCCCCCGCACTATTTCAAAGCCGATGCCTTTGTTGCCGCCGGTGACCAGCGCTACTTTGCTAATTGCCATGTTGCCTGTGGGTTTGGCCTCCTTGGTCGGGGAGGCGAGTAAGTACCCCACAAAGGTCCAGGGAGTAGGCGAGGGGCAAACTTCGCCAGTCAACCCATCTGTTTTACATTTCAAACAAGGTGCCCTATCGTGGGCGCCTCACCCCCGGCCCCTCTCCGAAAAGGAGTGGGGAGCCGACCGTAAGCAGAAGTAAAAAATCGCTGGGTAGTCGTTAGGCTCCCCCTCTCCTTTTCGGAGAGGGGGCCGGGGGGTGAGGCGCCACGGCCGCGCCGCTACACCCGCCGAAACTCTCCCGGCGTCTGCCCGGCGTGGCGCTTGAAAAACGTGCAGAAATGCGCCACATCGGCAAAGCCCAGGCTGTCGGCAATTTCCGAAACGCTCCAGGCGGTTTGCTTCAGCAAAAGCTTGGCTTCCTGCGCCAGGCGGCGGCCGATGAGGACGGTAGTGGTCTGGCCCGTCGTCTCCTTCAGCACCCGGTTGAGGTGGTTGACGTGCACGGCCAGCTGGTCGGCGTAGTCGGCCGCCGTGCGCAGGCGCAGCGGCGGCTGCGGGCTGAGGCGCGGAAACTGCCGCTCCAGCAGCTCCGCAAACTGGGTGGCCACCCGCTCGGCGGCGCTGTGCGTGGCCAGCGGGGCGGGGGCCGGCTGGAGCTTTTGCACCAGGTGCAGCAGCTCCCAGAGGTAGGTGCGCAGCAAGTCGGGCCGGTAGGCGTAGCCCGACGGCAACTCGCGCAGCATCTTATCAAAAATAGCCTCGATGGCCGCGCAGTCGGCCTCGGCCACCTCCCACACCGGGTAGGCGCCGGGCCGGAAAATCGGCAGCTCAGCCAGCACCACGCCGGGGCGGGCAGGCAGCAGAAAGGCATCGTCGAAGAGGCAGCTGTAGCCCCCAAAATCCTCGGTGAGCGGCAGCCAGCGGTAGGGCACGCGCGGCGTCACCAGAAACAAGGTATTGGTGCCCACGTGCGGGGCCTGGTCGGCGCACTCCACCTGATTGCGCCCCCGGCAGAGCGTGATTTTGTAGTAGTCGCGCCGGTTAAATGTCATCGGGGGCGCCCCGCGCAGCTCCGCCAGCGCGAACACGTTGAAATGCCCCACGCCTTGCCCCATATCCGGCGGCGGCACCACGCCCGCGGTGGACTCAGGGCCTGGGGCAAGCGCCTCGTAAAAGGTGGCTAGGGTGTTCGGTTTCATAGAGGCAAGTGTACGGAGTGGGCGGGCGATTAGGCGTTTTTGTTAGCTTTAATGCAGTCTATACCGTGGCTAATAATCTGCTGTTTTGCTGTGGCATACAAGTATACCCGCCAATCACGCTGATTGAAGTAGAATTCCCTGACGAAGATGCCGTGTTTATATTGGAACTGCTGGAACGAATGCCCGGCGTCCGCATCCGGCCACCCGCTACCGCCGCTGAAGCCGCCGAGCGGCAGCGTATTGCCGAGTTTCGCCAGCGGCTGTACCACAGCTATGGTAAAGACCCATTGGCCGAAGAAGGTAGTAAGGCGTAGTGTTTCCAAATGGCGGCTTAAAGTATCTCATAGTATCTTGGCATTATGAGAGTATCTGTTGAACTAGAGTTTCCCGATGACCGGGCTGCGGCCGCCTTCCAATGGCTGCAAAGCTTGCCCAATGATATGGTGGCTCATTTCGCTGGCCGGTACCAGCGGGTGGCGGCAAAGCCCGCAACCGAAGAACTCCCGGAAGCCGAGCAGCAGCGCTTGCTTCATGAACTCTTTGGTGCGTGGAAAAACGGCGTGAGTGGCGAAGAAATAGTGCGCGAGATATACGAAGCGCGCGACAGCGGCCACCGAGAAGTTGAGCTATGAGCCGTTACCTGCTCGATACCAACATCTGCGTTCACTTCCTAAAAGCGGAGTACGACCTGGAAGCGAAAATCAACGCCGTTGGCCTGCGCAACTGCTTCATCTCGGAGTTGACCATTGCGGAAATGCTGTATGGCTTAGCTAAGTGCGAGCCTACCTACGCCGCGCAACAGCGCCAGCACATTACGCAATTGCAACGGTTGTTTGCTATGCGGGTGCTGCCTATTTCCACCGCCTTCGAGCGCTACGGCCCGGAAAAAGCGAAGCTGATGCAGCAGGTGAAACAAGGCCAGCTGCCCAAGTATCCCGGTGAGTTTGACGTGCTCATCGGCTGCACGGCCTTGGTGCATGGCCTGACCTTAGTTACCCGCAATACCCGCGACTTTGTGGCGCTGCCAGGCATCTTGCTGGAAGACTGGACGGACACAACAGAAGTCAACAAGCAGATGGCGAATGCGAAATAGCTTGTGTGCCCTAGGTTGCTGCTGATAAGCTGCACGGCATCAGCTCATGGTCTTACCCTTGTCACGCGCAACACCCGCCACTTTGCGCCTATCGCTACTTTGACGCTGGAGAATTGGATAGACCAGCCGTAGCTTGCGGCTGTACGTCAGTTTGATGGCAGATGTAAATGATAAAAACGATAAAATCATTCCTGCTGAACGGGCTAGCTCATTATAATTTGAGCAACAGGGTTGAATATCTATGGCTTGTTCTTAGATTAAATCATCCTGTCAATAGAGTAGTAGAAATAAAGTCATCATTGAGAGCAGATTTTATCTATGTTATATCACTGTCTTATAAGCTTGATAGAAGGGAATTTATAGGAAGCCAGTTAAATAGGCAAAAAATAAATTTTTCCTTTATAAGTGCGGATGAAGGCTATAAAGAAGCTGCCGTGGATATAATTAGTAATAGGTCTGTATCATATTTGACGCCAGGAAGCGTAGGGTGCTGGACTAGTCATTATAAAGTATGGGGCCTAATTGCAAAATCAGGGCTTTGTTCTATTATATTGGAAGATGATGTGAAATTAAATGATAATTTTATGCATCATTTTAATAATATATTAAGTTTAATTCCACTAGATGCGGATGTAATATATATAAGCTCAGGAAATAATTATGTTAGAAATATGCGATATTTGGTCAATAGTATTGCCTTTGTTCCATACCAAATAAGGAATGGTGCCTACGCCTATTGCATTACGAAGAAAGGGGCTGTGAAATTATTGGCGTTAATTCCCGGTATTAAGGTTACGCGAGGTGGAGTAGATTCCGCAATTGGAGCACTGATTAGAAATAAAAAAATCAATGCTTATCATCTCCTTGATTCGCTTTGCAATGTAGATTTTTCATTCGGTAGTTCTACCAAGTAGTGTTTATTATGGATAAGTTTTTCACAACAGAGAGTTTAGGTTTACTATCAGCAGGGCTCTTAGTTGTTGGAATATTAAAATTCATCCTATATTATAAGGCATTTAACGTTGAGATTCTAAAATATATAGAATCATCAGAAATCTTATTGCTATTTGCGGATAATATTTCTGTGGCAGGACTTGCTATTTTGTTTTTAACTCCACCTTATGTGTATAGCTTGATGCCTTATCTGCAAAAAGGTAATATCATAAGCTATTCATTTAGCGATTTACTTCATACATACTGGGTCTTATTTGGATTTCATGCTAAATACCAAATTGTGTTATTCATAAGTGCTATTATATTCTCCTTTACTCGTTCTAAGATTACTAATTTTGAGCGTGTTACTTATGCCTTGCTGGGATTTTTTGTAGTTCTTGTTCTGCCATTGCTTGCTCTGTATATGCCTGTTCTAATCGGTGGTACTGTAAATGCAAATATTATCGTCGTTATAATGCTTGTTGTGAATTTCTTTCTTATGATTATGCTTGCGACTTATAATGAAATTTTTAAAGTAAAAAATAGAAAATATTTTTCGAACACAAAGGTTGAATTTGACGGGTTTTCTGCTCCAAGTGGCGCTTACTATATTGGTCAGGTTAAGTCATTCATATTCTTTTATAATCCAATTATAAGGCAATCTACTACGTTTAAAACAGATAATATTAAAGCAATAGTGTATAAGCCAGCGTTTAGAGACAGGAATCTAATGTTGTCATTTTGGCGTAAAATAAAGAGGTTAGTTAGCTAATTTTCCGCCAAAAAGTCCGATTCCCCACTTCTGCACCTCGTTTGCTAGTACCCTCGTACAATCTTCCTAACCCGAAGCACCTACCGAGAACTCAGCAAACCAATGGACTTTAAAAACTTCACTATCAAGGCACAGGAGGCCGTGCAGAAGGCCACCGAGATTGCCGGAGCCAACCAGCAGCAGGCCATCGAAACCGGCCACCTGCTGAAGGCTTTATTACAGAACGACGAGAACACCCTTGCCTTCCTAGGTAAGAAACTGGGTGCCAACATGGCCAACCTCGGCCAGCGGCTCGATGCTATCGTAAACGCCTACCCCAAGGTGAGCGGCGGCTCGCCCTACCTGGCCAACGACGCGGCCAACGCCGTGCAGCGCGCCAACACCCAGATGAAGGACATGGGCGACGAGTTCGTGTCCGTCGAGCACCTGCTGCTGGGCATCTTGGGCGGTAAAGACAGCGTGGCTAGCCTGCTCAAAGACAACGGCTTCAATGAGCGCGACCTGAAAGCCGCCATCCAGGAGCTGCGCGGGGGCCGCAAAGTCACCAGCCAAACCGCCGAGGAGCAGTATCAGAGCCTCAACCGCTACGCCATCAACCTGAACGAGCGCGTGCGCAGCGGCAAGATGGACCCCGTAATCGGGCGCGACGAGGAAATCCGCCGCGTACTCCAGATTTTGTCGCGCCGCACCAAAAACAACCCCGTGCTGCTCGGCGAGCCCGGCGTAGGTAAAACCGCCATCGCCGAAGGCCTGGCCCAGCGCATCGTGGCCGGCGATGTGCCCGAGAACCTGCAAGACAAAACCTTGATGAGTCTCGACCTAGGCCTGCTTGTAGCCGGCGCTAAGTACAAGGGCGAGTTTGAGGAGCGCCTCAAGGCCGTTATCAAGGAAGTGACCGACGCCGAAGGCCAGATTATTCTGTTCATCGACGAGATTCATACCCTGATTGGGGCCGGGGGCGGGGGCGAGGGCGCCATGGACGCCGCCAACCTGCTTAAGCCCGCCCTGGCGCGCGGCGAACTGCACGCCATCGGGGCCACCACGCTCAAGGAATACCAGAAATACATCGAGAAAGACAAGGCCCTAGAGCGTCGCTTTCAAGCGGTTATGGTGGACGAGCCGAGCGTGCCCGACGCCATCAGCATCCTGCGCGGCATCAAGGAGAAGTACGAGCTGCACCACGGCGTGCGCATCACCGACGACGCCGTGATTGCGGCCGTGGAGCTGAGCAGCCGCTACATCACCGACCGCTTCCTGCCCGACAAGGCCATCGACCTCATGGACGAGGCCGCCGCCAAGCTGCGCATCGAGCTGAACTCTATGCCCGTGGAGCTGGACGAAATCCAGCGCCGCATCATGCAGCTAGAGATTGAGCGCGAGGCCATTCGGCGCGAAGACAACAAAGACCGCGAGGCCGTGCTCAGCAAGGAGCTAGCCGAGCTAGGCACCCAGCGCGACGAGCTGAAAGCCAAGTGGGAAGGCGAGAAATCCGTCCTGACCAACATTCAGACCGAAAAGGAGAACATCGAGCGCTTCAAGACCGAAGCCGAGCAGGCCGAGCGCCAGGGCGACTACGGCCGCGTGGCCGAGCTGCGCTACGGCAAAATCCAGGAGGCCGAGCAGAAGCTCAAGCAGTTGCAGGACGAAGCCAACGCCACCAAAGACGGCGGCGGCATGCTGCAAGAAGTGGTGACCAGCGAGGACATTGCCGAGGTAGTGGCCAAGTGGACCGGCATCCCGGTGAGCAAAATGCTGCAATCGGACCGCGACAAGCTGCTCAACCTCGAAAACGAACTAGGTCGCCGCGTGGCCGGCCAGGCCGAGGCCATCGCCGCCATCTCGGATGCCGTGCGCCGCTCGCGCGCCGGTTTGCAAGACCCCAAGCGGCCCATCGGCTCGTTTATCTTCCTAGGTACCACCGGGGTAGGTAAAACCGAGCTGGCCAAGGCCCTGGCCGAGTACTTGTTCAATGACGAGAACGCCATGGTGCGCATCGACATGAGCGAGTTTCAGGAGCGCCACGCCGTATCGCGCCTCATCGGCGCGCCTCCCGGCTACGTGGGCTACGACGAGGGCGGCCAGCTCACGGAGGCCGTGCGCCGCAAGCCCTACTCGGTGGTGCTACTCGACGAGATTGAGAAAGCGCACCCCGACGTATTCAACATCCTGCTGCAAGTGCTCGACGATGGTCGCCTCACCGACAACAAAGGCCGGGTGGCGAACTTCAAGAACACCATCATCATCATGACCTCAAACACGGGGGCCGACATTATTCAGCGCAATTTCAAAGAGCTGAACGAGTACAACCATGAAGAGGTGGTGGACCGCACCCGCGAGGAAGTAGTAGAGCGCCTCAAGCAGCACATGCGCCCCGAGTTCCTGAACCGCATCGACGAAATTGTGATGTTCCAGCCCCTCAAACGCAAGGAAATTCGCAAGATTGTCGATATCCAGTTCAAGCAAATCCAGCAGCGCCTGCACGAGGCCGGCATCAGCCTCGAAGCCACCGACGAGGTGCTCGACTACCTAGGCGAGCAGGGCTTTGACCCGCAGTTCGGCGCCCGCCCGCTCAAGCGTGTGCTCCAGCGCGTCATCCTCAACGAGCTTTCCAAAGAGATTCTCTCCGGCAAAGTGTCGAAGGACGCCGTGGTAGAGGCGGTGCTGGAAGATGGTGCCGTGCGGTTTGAGAACGTGGAGCTGCCGCTGGTTTAAGTGATTGTTTTTTTAAGTAGAAAAGCCCCGCTGGCATATTGCTAGCGGGGCTTTTTACTAAAATTCACATGATAAAAATTAGACTGGGCTGCCTGCGCTGCCTCACTGGCGGGCCCTAGCGCTGCTCGCGCGCCTGCTGCTGCGCAATGGCCTCGCGCAACAAAGCTGCCTCGGCAAAGTGGCGCTCGCGCAGCAGGCGGCGGTAGCGGGCCGGAATGGGCGTGCCCGCCGCATACGCCCGGTCCACGGCTACGAGGTGGCTTTTGTTGAACTTGCTGGCGTGGACGATGAAGCCCACCACGGTGCCCGCCAGCACCGCAATGCCCAGCGGCGGCGAAATAGCCTTATCGGCCACTTGCTGCCGGCCGTTTTGGTCGGTGCTGGAAAGACGAAACGTGAGCGATATGCCCGCGATGAGCGGCACCGCGTAGAGAATGCCCGCGTAGCGGCGCTTCCGAAACAGCGACAGCAGCGCCCCGGTGGTATCGGCCCCGCTGGTAGCACTGGCCTGGTAGCGCGGCAAATACCAGTTATTGAGTACCAGCACGGCCCCGGCATCGGTGGGGGCGGCCCCCAGCGGTGGGGGCGGGGTTGTAGATTGAGCCGCGAGCGGCAAGCTCAGGCCCAAAGCGGCCAAAAGACAGAGCAGTAGGCGCATATAAATTAATCTTCCAAAGGGTTAGTTGGCAGGCTTCACCTTGATTTCCTTGTATTTCACGATGGGCTGCGCAAAAAAGCGCGGCTTGAGCTTGCGCCGTAGCGAGCGGGGCAGGGGCTGGCCCGCCGCGTAGGCCGTCAGCACCTGGTTGAGGTGGCCATTGCTGTAGTGCGCCAGCTTGGCGGCTCCGTAGGCCATAAAGGGAGTAGCCGCCAGAAAAGCCACGCCCACATTGTTGCCACCGTCCGACGCCGACGAGCCGTAGCCGCCGTAGTTGGTAGTAGTGTTGCCAGCTGTGCCGATGCGCACTGCCGACAGCACGGAAGCTACCATCCAACTCACACCGCCCGCCTGCCGCCGGCCGTAGAGGTTGATGATGGCCTGGGCCGTGTCATTCTGCAGATACTGGCTGCGCAGGCGCTGCTTGAATTGTTGAGATTCAAGGCTTTCGCCCTGCGCTTGGGCCCGCGCCGTGCCCACGGCGGTGCCCGCTACTAGTAGGAAAAGGAGTAAATGCTTTAGCATAAAAAGCTATTAGTAAGTGAAAAAGCGCCCTAATATAGCATTTGGAGCCCCTTTTGCTTGGCCCGGAGCTCATCGAATGCACACGGCGTAGCCAACTGAGCGGGAGGCCTCGTAGCGAAAACCCGCCGCCGCTGCTAAGCGCTAAGCTTGGTCGAAGGCCAGATTAGCCGCTGCCTGCGACCTTTGCCCCGATGTCCGCATTCACGAACTACCTGGAGGTTGGCTTTCGGCACATTTGGAGTGCGCAGGCCACCGACCACCTCACGTTTTTGCTGGCGCTGTGCGCGCCCTTTGTGCTGGCCGATTGGCGGCGCGTGGTAGCGCTAGTCACAAGCTTCACCATCGGGCATTCGCTCACGCTGGCGCTGGCTACGCTGGGGGTGGTGACTGTAAATAAGGCCGTTATCGAGGCCTTGATTCCGGTCACGATTATTTTCACGTCCCTGGTCAATATGGTACAGGCCGGCCGCGCCGACGCCCGGCCCTCGCGCCGGCCCGCGCCCGTGGTGTGGGCCGCACCCAATGCCCTGGCGCTAGGGTTTGGGCTGATTCACGGACTGGGGTTTGCCAATATGCTAAGCTCGCTGTTGACTTCGAGCCGCGAGCTGCCCCTGACGCTGCTCGCCTTTAACTTGGGCGTAGAACTGGGGCAGCTACTGGCCGTAAGCATTATCCTGCTGCTGGGCTTCGTGGCGCTGCGCGGCTTCCGGGCCGCCCGGCGCGACTGGGTGCTGGTGACGAGCGGCGTAGCGCTGGGTGTGGCCGTGTTGCTGCTGGTGCAGATGGCGAATGGATAGGTAGGGCTGATGTAAGGCTGTCATTGCGAGCGCAGCGAAGCAATCGCACCCGAACGGAACCCGACGAGCGCGCTGAACAGGTGCGATTGCTTCGCTGCGCTCGCAATGACAACCGCCCGCGCGCAACCTTCGCCGTAAATTCGCCGACCTTAGCTACCTCCTTTTTAATAATCCCCACTTTTACATGCGTTCTCTACTCCTGGCCGGTGGCCTGGCGTTGGGGCTGGTGCCCACCGCGTTGCGGGCCCAGAATACCAACTCGGGCACCGACAAATTTGCGCAGCTCGAAACGATGCTGCCCACACCCAACTCGTACCGCACGGCCAGCGGCGCGCCCGGCCCGCAGTACTGGCAGCAGCGTGCCGACTATAATATTAAAGTCACGCTCGACGACCAGAAGCAGGCGATAACCGGCTCGGAGACAATCACGTATACCAACCTCTCGCCCGATGTGCTCACCTACCTCTGGGTGCAGCTCGACCAGAATATTCTGGCCAAAAACTCGATAACCTACGCCACGCAAGTGGGCCAGATTACGAGCGGCCGGCTGGGTTTTCAGGACGTGGACGCGCAGCTGACCACGGCCGAGTTTGACGGTGGGTACAAAATCGCGGCCGTGACCGACGCGGCCGGCAAACCCCTGAAATACACCATCAACCACACCATGATGCGGATTGACTTGCCGAAGCCCCTGGGGCCGAAGCAGGTGATTTCGTTTGGCGTGAAGTGGAGCTATAACATCAACGACCAGCTGAAAATCAGCGAGCGCAGCGGCTACGAGTACTTCCCGGAGGACAAGAACTACCTCTACGAAATCGCGCAGTTCTACCCCCGCATGGCCGTGTACTCGGATGCCAAGGGCTGGCAGAACAAGCAATTTCTGGGCAACGGCGAGTTTACGCTGCCCTTCGGCGACTACCGCGTGAGCATCACCGCGCCCGCCGACCACGTGGTCGGCGCTACCGGCACGCTGCAAAACGGCGCGCAGGTGCTGACGGCCACGCAAATTCGCCGTTTGGCCCAGGCCAAAGGCGCGAAAAAACCGGTGCTCATCGTGAGCCAGGAGGAAGCCACTAAGAACGAAAGCAGCCGCGCCACCGGCACTAAAACCTGGACCTACGTGGCCAAAAACGTGCGCGACTTTGCCTGGGCCAGCTCGCGCAAGTTCATTTGGGATGCGATGGAAATCACGCAGAGTGGTAAGCCCGTGCTCTGCATGAGCTACTACCCCAAGGAAGGTAACCCGCTGTGGGGCAAGTACTCGACGGAGGTAGTGGCGCACACCATCAAGACGTATTCCAAGTTCACGATTCCCTACGAGTATCCGGTGGCCATCTCGGTGCACGGGCCGGTGGGCGGCATGGAGTACCCGATGCTGTGCTTCAACGGCGGCCGGCCCGAGAAGGACGGCACCTACACCGCTGACCGGAAATACGGCATGATTTCGGTGATTATCCACGAAGTGGGCCACAACTTCTTCCCGATGATTGTGAACTCGGATGAGCGGCAGTGGACCTGGATGGACGAGGGCCTCAACACCTTCTGCCAGTACCTGACCGAGCAGGAGTGGGAGCGCAACTACCCCAGCCGCCGCGGCGAGCCGCGCAACATGGTGGATTATATGCGCACCGACAAGAGCCTGCAAACCCCGATTATGACCAACTCGGAAAGCGTGTTGCAGTTCGGCAACAACGCCTACGGCAAGCCCGCTACCGCCCTCAACATCTTGCGCGAGACGGTGATGGGCCGCGAGCTGTTCGACCACGCCTTCAAAACCTACGCCACCCGCTGGGCCTACAAGCACCCCGAGCCGGCCGACTTTTTCCGCACGATGGAAGACGCCTCGGCCGTGGACCTCGACTGGTTCTGGCGCGGCTGGTTTTACACCACCGACCGCGTGGATATTTCGCTCGATGCGGTGAAGTCGTACAAGCCGAACACCCGCAACCCCGGCCTGGAAAGCGCTCGCCTGCAAAACGAGCGCCAGGCCCAGGTGCCCAGCATCTCGGCGCAGCGCAACGCTACCGACATTAAAACCACGCTGGTAGATGAGAAGCCCGACCTCAAGGACTTCTACAACAACTACGACCCGCTGGCCGTGACCGAGGCCGATAAGCAGCGCTACTTCCAGTACCTGAGCACCCTCACGCCCCAGCAGCAGCAGCGCCTCAACGGCAACCTCAACTTCTACGAGCTGAGCCTCCGCAACGTGGGCGGCCTGGTGATGCCGGTAGTCATCCAGATGACCTACGAAGACGGCTCGCAGGAGCTGACGACCATCCCGGCCGAAATCTGGCGCAAAAACAACGAGCAGGTGAGCAAAATCATCATCACGCCCAAAAACGTGACTTCGTTCGTAGTCGACCCCTACCAGCAAACGGCCGACACCGACCTGAGTAACAATGCCTTCCCGCGCCAGGCTGCGCCCTCGCGCTTCGAGCTGTTCCAGGCCGGGCAGGTAGGCAACAACGCCCGCCAGCCTCAGAACCCCATGCAAGCCGCCGGGGCTACGACCACCACGCCCGCGCCGCCCACTCCGCTCGAGCGCCGCGAAAACAAGCCTAACCCGGATGGGCCGCAGGCCCGTCCCGCCAGCACCAACGGCGTGCGGTAGGGTAGGAGTTTTATTGCATGAAAAGCGCCAGCCGGATTCGGCTGGCGCTTTTTTGTTGGTTGATGCTAGCGCTGCCCGGCGCGGGGAACCTCACCCCCGGCCCCTCTTCAAAAAAGAGGGGAGCCGACCGTGAGCGGACGTAAGCAAACGCGAAAGGCGTCAGGCTCCCCCTCTTTTTTGGAGAGG
>NZ_DASTEP010000188.1:0-31092 GCF_035709525.1 Hymenobacter sp.
CTGAGCGGAGCGCAGCGGAGTCGAAGCATCTCTACCGCTTCATTGCTGGCGTAAAGAGTTAGTTCACTGGTAGAGATGCTTCGACTCCGCTGCGCTCCGCTCAGCATGACGATTAGTCTCAACGGCTACCCAACAAAAAAGGACGAACCAGTCGGCCCGCCCTTTCCTTTTCATTACTTCTGCCGGGCCGCCCAGGCGTCCATTTTGTGCTCCAGCACATCTAGCGGCATCACGCCGTCTTTCAGCAGCTCGTCGTGAAAGTCACTGAGCTTGAACTTGTTGCCCAGCTCTTTGGTGTAGCGCGCCCGCAGCTCCTGTATCTTGAGTTGCCCGATTTTGTAAGCCAGCGCCTGGCCCGGAATGGCCATGTAGCGCTCGATGGCGGCCGTGTCGTTGGCCTCGTTGTCGGGGGTGTTGTCGAGCATGTAGGCAATGGCCTGCTCGCGGGTCATTTGGCCGGTGTGCAGGCCGGTGTCGACTACCAGGCGCACGGCGCGCAGCATCTCGTCGCTTAGCGCGCCAATGTACTGGTAGGGGTCTTTGTAGAGGCCCAGCTCCTTGCCCAGGCTTTCGCAGTACAGCGCCCAGCCCTCGGTCATGGCCCCGTAGCCGGCAAACTGCCGGAACTTGGGCAGCGCGGTATTTTCCTGCTGCAACGAAATCTGGTAGTGGTGGCCCGGAATGGCCTCGTGCAAAAACAGCGATTCCATGCCCTGCGTCACGTTGTACTCGGCCGGTTTGGGGATGGGCACGTAGAAAATGCCCGGCCGCGAGCCATCCGGCGAGCCCTGGTTGTACTCGGCCGAGGCCGACGCCTCCCGGAATTTCTCGGTTTCGCGGATTTCAAACGGCGTCTTGGGCGTGCGCCCGAACATCGTTTTCAGGTTGGGGTCGATGGTCGCCTGAATTTTGCGGAAGCCCGCCAGCACCTCCTCGGCACTCTTGAAGGGCATGGCCTTGGGGTCTTGGCGCAGGCTCGCAAAGAATTCGCGCAGCGTACCCTTGAAGCCCAGCTGGTCTTTCACCTTCTCCATCTCGGCCCGGATGCGCGCTACCTCGCTAAGGCCCAGCGCGTGGATTTCGGCCGGCGTTTTCTCCGTGGTCGTCCAGTAGCCCACGTAGTAGCGGTAGATTTCCGGCCCGCCGGACACCGCGTTGATGCCGCTCGTGGCCCGCGCCTTGGGCAGGTATTCGGTGGCCAGGAAGTTGCCGAGCTTGCGGTAGGTCGGCACTAGCTGGGTCAGAATGGCTTGCTTGTAGGCGGTGGTCAGGCGCTGCTTATCGGCGGCCGAAAAGTCTTTCGGGAAGCTGTTTATCGGTCCGTAGAACAGCGACTTGGTGGGGTCCGTCACCACCATCGTCGCATCCTGCATCTGCGGTATCATCTTCTGCACCAGCGCCCGGGGCAGCACCACGCCCGCCTTCATGCCGCGCCGGAAGTTGCCGATGGCCGAGTCGGCCCACACCGTGAAGCCCTGCACCCGGCCCAACCAGTTGTCGTAGTCCTGCACGGTTTTGAAGGGCTGAATGCTCTGCCCCGCGCCGTACTGCCCCATCGACAGCGGCAGCCCCCAAAACTGCTGAAACGGTATCATCCAGGTGTTCAGCTTCAGCCCCGCCACCCGCTGCTTGAGGTCGTAGGTGAAAATGTCGTAGCTAATCTGGTCGTTTTCGTCCAGCTTGGCCCGGTCAAACTTCTCGACCCGCGTCAGGTAGTCCTGGTAAAACGTGCGCAGCGTGTCGCGGTAGGCCTGCGTCTGGTCGTTGGGTAGCTGGTCGTTGTAGCGGTTGTCGCCCTGCGCCGTGGCCGACACCGGGTCGAGCCGCGACTGCTTGTCCCAGAACTCGCTGAAAACGGCGCTCAGCTCTTTGTTGCCGGCTGTAGTCGTTTGGGCGGTTTTATCGGAGGTGGAGGACTGACAGCCCGCTAGTAGCAGCGTGGCCGCCAGTGTCGCTTGCGCGAGGTATTTCATAGAAAATAAGGTGTTAAGGCAGGAATTAGACCGGTTAAAAAACGTCTGTCATGCTGACGAAGGAAGCATCTTGTCAGGTTAGTATTGCGACTGTGCAAACCTGATAAGATGCTTCCTTCGTCAGCATGACAGACGTGGAAGGCAGACGTAAAACAAGCGGTTAAGCGCCTAGCCCTCCTTCAAGCTCGCCTCGTACTCATCGAGCTTTTTGAGCGTGCCCGCGATGTTCTCGGTAAACAGCACTACTACCGCGCCCTCGGGCGCGGTGGCCATGAGGTGGTCGATGGCATCCATCTCGTTTTCAATGTACTGAATGGGTAGCTCGGGCTTGTCGAGCCGCAGGCCGCGCGTCATGATGTCGCGCAGAAACTCGGCCGATTTGCCGCGCAGGTCGCGGTCTTGCCGCAGCACTACCTCGTCGAAAATCTGCCCGGCCACGCGCGCGAAGCCCAGGGTATCCTCGTCGCGGCGGTCGCCCAGCCCCGACACCACGCCGATTTTGCGGGTGGCCGGCGTGGCGCGCATAAACTCCGCGAATTTCTCGATGCCCGCCGTGTTGTGGGCATAGTCCACGATGACTTCGAAGCGCGGAAACTTGTACACGTTCATGCGTCCCGGCGTTTTGGTGGCCGAGGGCACGAAGGTGCGCAGCGCCGTCTTAATCTCGTCTTTGCTGAAGCCCGCCAGGTAGCTGGCCAGCGCGGCGGCCAGCGAGTTTTCGATGTTGAAGCCCGCCCGGCCGCCAAACGTCACCGGGAACTCGGCCGCCCGGTCGATGCGCAGCTTGTACGAGTTCTTATAAATCGTGACGTAGCCTTCCTCATACACCGCCGCCACGCCGCCGGCCTCCACATGTTCCTGAATGCGCGGGTTGTGCTCGTGCATCGAAAACAGCGCTACCCGGCAATCGACGGTGCGCGCCATGTCATACACCAGGTCGTCGTCGGCGTTGAGCACGGCCCAGCCGGTTTTGCGCACCGTGCGGGGCAGCACGCCCTTCACGGCCGCCATTTCCTCTACCGTATAAATGTCGCGCATGCCCAGGTGGTCGGCCGCTACGTTGGTCACCACCGCGATGTCACAGGTGTGAAAGCCCAGGCCCGAGCGCAGCATGCCGCCGCGCGCCGTTTCGAGCACCGCGTAGTTCACGGTCGGGTCTTTCAGCACAAACTCGGCGCTCACGCCGCCCGTGCAGTCGCCCTTTTGCAGCTGCACGCCCTGAATGTAAATGCCATCGGTAGTGGTATAGCCCACCTTGTAGCCCTTGCTGGCCACCAGGTGCGCGATGAGGCGCGTGGTAGTAGTCTTACCGTTGGTGCCAGTCACGGTGATAATCGGGATGCGCGCCGTGGCCCCGGCCGGAAACAGCATGTCCACCACCGGGGCGGCCACGTTGCGCGGCAAGCCCTCGGTAGGCGAGATGTGCATGCGGAAGCCGGGGGCCGCGTTCACCTCAATCACCGCGCCCCGCGTCTGGTTGAGCGGAATGGCGATGTCGCTGGTCAGCAGGTCGATACCGCAAATGTCGAGGCCCACGATGCCGGCCACGCGCTCGGCCAGCAGCACGTTGTAGGGGTCGATGAGGTCCGTCACGTCGGTGGCCGTGCCGCCGGTGCTCAGGTTGGCCGTGCTCTTGAGGTACAGCACCTCGCCGGCCGGCAGCACCGAGTCCAGCGTCAGGTCTTTACTGGTCAGAATATCGAGCGTGTGCTGGTCTACCTTAATGGAAGTCAGTACCTTCTCGTGGCCCACGCCCCGGCGCGGGTCCTCGTTCACCTTGTCTACCAGCGCCTGGATGCTGCTGCTGCCGTCGCCCACTACGGCGGCGGGCGTGCGCTTGGCGGCGGCTATCAGCTTGCCATTCACCACCAGCAGGCGGTAGTCGTCGCCCACCACGTACTGCTCCACTATCACGGCGCGCGAGTACACTTTGGCGGCTTTCAGGCCCTCCACCGCGTCTTCCCAGTTGGTGATGCGGATGGTGGCGCCCTTGCCGTGGTTGCCGTCGAGCGGCTTGGTCACGATAGGAAAGCCCAACTCCTCTATGGCCTCGCGCAGGCCTTCCTCCGAATACACGGTAGTGCCGCGCGGCACCGGCACGCCGCCGTCGGCCAGCATGGCCTTGGTGCGGTTTTTATTGCCGGCCACCTCTACGCCCGCGTGCGAGGTCAGGTTGGTGGTAGTGGCCCAGATGCGGCGCTGATTGACGCCGTAGCCGAGCTGAATAATGCTGCTGTTTTTCAGCTGGATATACGGAATGCCGCGCGAGGCCGCCTCGGCCACGATGCTCCAGGTGCTGGGCCCAAAAAACTCCTCTTCCCGAATGTCGTGCAGCTCATCCACCACCGGCTTCAGGTCGAAGTCTTCGCCTTTCAGCAGCGCCTCTACCAGCTCCACGGCCGCCTGGGCGGCGTAGCGCCCGGCGCGCTCTTCCTGGTAGGCAAACACTACGTACTCAACGCCTTCCTCGTGGGCGGGGTAGCTTTTGCCCCAGTACACGGGCATGCCGGCCTGGCGCTGGAGCTCCAGCGCCACGTGCTGCACCACCGCGCCCAGGGGCTCGCCATCGGCCAGCTGCTCGGCCGTGAGGGGCGGGTGCTTGGCAAACTGCTTGCCGCTCACGCCGGGAATGTGGGGCATGTGCCCCATCTGGGGCAGCAGGGCCGTCAGCCGCTCGGCAAAGTCGGGCACGCTATTGCTCCACTGACCGGCAAATTCCTGGAAATCAACTTTACAGACGATGAGGCGGTAGTGCTTCACCGACCAGTAGCTCGGGCCGCGCATGGTGCGCAGGTCAATAATTTTCATATAGGCAAAACGGGGCTAAGCCGCCGGCACGGGCGGCGGCTTAGCAATGTAGGCACCGTAGCGGGTAATTTCCCACTTTTAAGAGCCTCCCGCGCCGCCAACCGGCGCTTCTCGGTGAGCCCCACGGCCTTTGCCTTGCGCAGTAGCGTCGGGCTTGGCGCACTAAAAAGGCCACCAGCGTTGCTGGTGGCCTTGTGCATCAACCTTTTCTCACGTTGTATCGCGTTGCACGTCCCGGCAGGCTGCTAACTGATAAATTGGATAATTTCTAGTAATAATTAAATCTAACCTCTTTCAAACAGTGCAAAGAAAATCTTGGCATTGTCCTTACTTGATGTCCCCACATCTTCTTTTTTGTAATTTTCTCTCGATAAAAGTACAATAATATTGTTGGCTGAATGCGTTGCAAAACTAGTCTGGTTAATTGCAAAAATCCAAAAAATAAAACTTGTTTTTTGGCATATATTTTTCATGCTATTGATTTTTAGTAAAATATATTTTTTAAAGACGGGCTTAGGGTGGGATAATCCTATTCAGGTGGTGTCGGAGGCAGGTTATGTATCTCTTGTTTCCGTCCGATGCAGCGCGCTTGCCGCAGCTGGTGTAGTGGCCGGCTCGCGGCCGATGAGGCCGATACTGCGCGGCCCGCAGCTTTTGCTAAACGGGCATACCCATAAGCAACCGCGCAGGAATTGCGGCATTATAAATGGAGTTCGGTGGCTCTCTATTTTAGCATAAGTAAAATTATGATTAATAGCTAGTTGATTTGCTGAAAAGAGTTCAGCTTAGCGGTAGGGAGGGGCGTGGTTGTGGCCTTGCCGAGCTTTTATTATGTGGGCGGGCGGCGCGTTATTTGGCTTTCACCCTGCGCTCATGTGCCATGCCTGCCCCCGCCGACCCTAGCGCTGCCTCACCCGCCGAGCCAGGTAGCTCCCCGCCCCCGGCCGACCGCTACCGCGCCATTCTGCACCACGTGCAGCAGGGCTTCGGCCTGGTAGAAGTGCTGTTCGACGCGCAGGGCACGGCCAGCGACTACCGCTTTCTGGAAGTCAACCCCGCTTTTGGGCGGCAAACGGGCCTGGCCGCCGCCGTGGGGCGCACCCTGCGCGAGCTGGTGCCCGCGCTCGATGCCCAGTGGTTTGCGCCCTACGGGCAGGTGGCGCGCACCGGCCAGCCGCAGCAGTTCGAGCAGCTGCTGCCCCACGCGGCGGGGCGCTGGCTGGCGGTGCAGGCCCTGCCCGGCGGGCCGGCCGGCAGCCACCAGGTGGCCATCTTGCTGGCCGATGCCCCGGCCCGCCCCCCGGCCGAGGCTACCCGGCCGCGCAGCAGCCAGCTGCTGCTCGATATGGAAGCCGTGGCCCGCACCGGCTCCTACGAGGCCGACCTGACGAGCGGCAGCTTTTACTTTTCCGACGGCCTGTACCGGCTGTTTGGCGAGGGGCCGGAGTCTTTCTTGCCCACGCTGGCACTCATCGATGCCCGCTCGCACCCCGAAGATGCGGCCACGGTGCGGCAGGTGCTCGACGAGGCCACGCGCACCGGGCAGCCCTACACCTACCGCCGCCGCATCCGGCGCGCCGATGGGGAGTGGCGCACCCTGGAGGCCCACGGCGAAGTGCGCCGCGACGCGGCCGGCACCGCCGTGCAGCTGCGCGGGCTGGTGCAGGACATCACCGAGCGGGTGCAGGCCGAGGCGGCGCTGCATGAAAGCCGCGCGCTGCTGCGCGCCACCATCGACAGCTCGCTGGATATGGTGCAGGTGTTTGAGGCCGTGCGCGACGAGCAGGGCGCGGTGGTGGACTTTGCCTGGGTGCTCAACAACGCGGCGGCCGAGCAGTACTACGGCGACGTCATCGGCCGGCGCCTGTGTGAGCTGAACCCCGGCGTGGTGGAAGCGGGCATTTTCGACACCTTCCGGCAGGTGCTCGAAACGGGCGTGCCCGACCAGCGCGAGCACCACTACGCGCACGAGCAGTTCGACGGGTGGTTTTACCAATCGACCGTGAAGCTGGGCGATGGCGTGACTACTACTACCCACGACATCAGCGCCCGCAAGCGCTTGGAGCAGGAGCTGCGCGAAAGCCAAACCCTGCTGCAAGACATCATCGACGCGCCGAACATCGGCCTGGCCGTGTACCGGGCGGTGCGCGACGAGGCCGGTACCATCGTGGACTTCATACACGAGTACATCAACCGGGCTAGCAACGAGATGCTGGGCGAGGATTTCACCGGCCGGCTCTTTACCGACCACGGCGACAACGGCCGCCGCCAGTTGGCGCAGCTCCGCGAGGTGCTGGCAACGGGCCGCCGCAACAGCTACCTGCGCGAAACCGACTTCCGGGGCCGACGGGTGTGGTTTGCCATCACCAACACCCCGCTCGACGGGGACCGGCTGGTGCACACCTGGGAAGACGTAACCGAGCGCAAGCAAGCCGAAGCGGAGCTACTGCACCTAAAAGAGGAGGTAGCGCAACGGGCCACCGACAAGTACCACGCCCTGTTCCGGAGCATGAATCAGGGCTTCTGCGTGCTGGAAATTCTATTTGACGACGCTGGGCAGCGGGCCGTTGGGTTTACTCCCCTGGAAGTGAACCCGCAGTTTGCCCAGGAGTCGGGCATGGCGGCCCGCGCGGCGGGCGACACCCCGCGCGAGCTGGTGCCGGCCCTGGATGACTTCTGGCTCGCGGCCTACGCCCAGGTGGTGCGCACCGGCGAGGCCCAGCGCCTGGAGCGCTACGAGCCCAGGGTAAGCCGGTGGTTCGACGTGCACGCCTTTCGCATCGGCCCGCCCGCCGCCCACCAGGTGGCCGTGCTCTTCACCGACATCACCGCCCGCAAGCAGGCCGAGCAGCAGCAGCAGTTTGTGATGCGGCTGGCCGACGCCCTGCGCCCCCTGGCCGACCCGCTGGCAATTCAGCGCGAGGCCCTGGAATTGCTGCGTATGCACCTAGGTTGCGCACGTACCCTGTACGCCGAGGCGCTCGACCAGGAAGGTACCATGTACATCAGCACCGAAAACCGGGACCCCGGCCTGGTGCCGATGGAGGGGCTGGTCATGCGCTTCCAGGACTTTACGCCCGATGGCCTGGCCGAAGCCAAGTCCGGGCAACCGCTCTGGCGCAACGACGTGTTGGCCGAAGCCCACACCCCGGAGCAGCAGGCCGGGTACGCCACCTTTGGCACGCGGGCCTGGCTGATGGTGCCGCTGGTGAAGGACGGGCGCCTGGTGGCCGACCTCACCGTGCACAGCGCCACGCCTCGGGCCTGGACAACCCACGACATTGCCCTGGTGCAGGAAACCACCGAGCGCACCTGGGCCGCTATGGAACGCGCCCGCGCCGAAGAAGCCCTGCGCGCCAGCGAGCAGCGGCTCCGACTCATTACCGACGTTACGCCGGCCCTCATCGCCTACGTCGATGCCGGGCTGCGGTATCGTTTTGTCAATCAGCGCTACCAGGAGTGGTTTGGCCGGGCGCCGCAGGAGCTACAAGGCCAGCGATTGCGCGCGGTGGTGGGCGAAGAAGCCTTTGCCCGGCTGCTGCCCCACGCCGAGGCGGCGCTGGCGGGCCGGCCGCAGTCGTTCGAGGCCGAGATGACGTTCCAGACAATCGGCCTGCGGCACGTGCAAACCGAGTTTGTGCCCGACGTGCAGCCCGACGGCTCGGTGGCCGGCTACTACTCGCTGGTTACCGACATTACCGAGCGCAAGCGCCGCGAGGCCCATCTGGCGTTTATGGCCAGCTTGATGAGCGACTTTGCGCCGCTGAGCACCGTGGAGGAGGTGATGGAGCTGGCGGGCCAGCGCATCACCGACTACCTGCAGCTCTCGCACTGCTTCTTCGTAGCCGTCGACACCGAAGCCGGGACTTGTACCGTGTTGCACCACGGCCGCCCGGCCGGACTACCGGCCATGACCGGCACGTACCCGCTAAACGATTTTCACACCCCAGCGGAAAACCAGCAGCTGGCGGCGGGCCAGCCCATGATTGTCAGCGACGTGGACGACGGCCACCGCCCGGCCGCGCAGGTCGCGGCGTATCAGGCCCTCGACATCCGCGCGCTGGTGAATACGCCCCACGTGGCCGAGGGCCGCTGGGTGTTCGACCTAGGCGTGGGCCGCCCCCAGCCGGGCGCTTGGGAGCCCGACGAAATTGAGCTGCTGCAGGACGTGGCGGGCCGGGTGTGGCTGCGGCTGGAACGGGCCCGCGCCGAAGCCGCCCAGCGCGCAAGCGAAGAGAAATACCGCAGCATCTTCGAAACCATCGACGAAGGCTTCGCCATCCAGGAGTTCATCACCGACGAGCAGGACAACATTGTTGACATCGTCTACCACGAAGCCAACGCCGCCTTCGCCCAGCACACGGGCCTGCCGCAGGTGGCGGGCCGAAAAGCCAGCGAGCTGTTTCCGCACCTCGAACAGCACTGGCTCGATGGCGGGGCGCACGCGTACCGGACCGGCGAGCCCGTGCGTACAGAAGGCTATGTGGCCGACCTAGACCGCTGGTTTACGCTCCATTATGCCCGCGTGGGCGGCCCGGGCAGCAAGCTGCTTGCCGTCGTCTTCACCGACATCACCGAGCGCAAGCGCCACGAGCAGCGGCAAGCATTTCTGCTGCAGCTCAGCGACGCGTTGCGCCCGCTCGCCGACCCGGTGGCCATGCAGCAGGCCGCGTCGCGCGTGCTGGGCGAATTCCTGGGAGCGGACCGCGTGTATTACGTCGACATTGAGCCGAACTACGAGCACTGGGTGGTGGCCGACAACTACGTGCGCGAAGGCGTGCCACCGCTTCTCGGAAAAGGGCGGGTGGAGGATTTTGGCTGGGCGGGCCACGAGCTGCGCGCCGGCCGGCTGGTGCGTATCTCCGACGCCGAAACCGACCCAAACCTGAGCGAGGCGGCGCGCGCCGAGTGCCGGGCGGTGAACCTGGCAGCATTGCTGGCCGTGCCGCTCCTCAAAGAAGGACGCTGGGTGGCTTCCTTTGCCGCACAGCACCTGACCCCCCGCGCGTGGAGCGACGACGACGTGGCAATGTTGCAGGAAGCCGCCGAACGCACCTGGGCCGCCGTGGAACGCGCCAAAATCGAAGCCGCCCTGCGCGAATCGGAAGAAAAATACCGCACGCTGTTTGAGAACATTGACGAGGGCTTTGCGCTCTACGAGGTGTTCGTGGACGAACGGGGCCAGGCGGTCGACATCCTCTATCACGAGGCCAACCCCGCCTTTGGGCAGCAGTCGGGCGTACGGGATGTCATCGGCCGCAAAGCCAGCGAGCTGTTTCCCCACACCGAGCTGCCGTGGATGGATACCCTCACGCGCGTGTACCAAACCGGCGTTGGCGAACGGCTGGAAGACTACCACGCCGACACGGGCCGCTGGTATAGCCTGTACTATGCGCGCGTCGGGGGCAGCGACAGCCCGCTCATCGCCGTCGTCTTCAACGACGTCACCGAGCGCAAGCGCCGCGAACGTGAGCAGGAATATCTATTGCAACTGAGCGACGCGCTGCGCCCGCTCACCGACGCGGTGGACATTCAGCGCGCGGCGATGCGTATTCTGGGTGAACACTTGCAGGTCGACCGGGTGCTGTATGCGGAGGTAGACGCCAGCGGGGAGACGTATTTCATCCCGGATAATTACGTGCGCGCGGGGTACCCAAAACTCATTGGGCATTTTCCGACCAATGATTACAGCCCGGCCAGCCAGCGGCTGCGGATGGGCGAAACCTACGCCATCGTGGACATGAGCTCGGACGAGCGGTTGAGCGAAGCGGTGCGGGCGGCCTTCATCGGGGCGAAGGTGTACGCCAGCATCGGCGTCCCGCTCATCAAAGGGGGGCGCTGGGTCGCCAATCTCGGTATTCAGCACGGACAAGCGCGGAAGTGGACGGCTGACGAGATTAGTCTGGTGCAAGAAACGGCCGAGCGCACCTGGGCCGCCGTGGAGCGCGCCCGCGCCGAAGAAGCCCTGCGCGCCTCGGAGGAAAAGTACCGCACGCTGTTCGATTCGATGGACGACGGCGTTTCGACGCTCGAACTCCTTTTTGACGAGCACGAGCGGGCGGTTGATTATAGGTTTATCGAACTCAATGCGGCGTTGACCAAACAGACTGGCCTGACGAGCGACATCATCGGCAAGCGCGTCAGCGAGGTTGTCCCGGATTTGGAGGCGTATTGGTTTGAAGCCTTCGAGCGCGTTGTGAAGACCGGGGTGCCGGAGCGGCACGAGTATTACATCGCTGGGCTTGACGGGTGGTTTGATATTGCCACTTCGCGGGTTGCCGATGCCACGAACCGTAAGGTGGTGTGCATTTACAACAACATCACCGAGCGCAAGCGCCGCGAATTGAACGCCGTTTTGCTCGACGACATTGGGAAGGAGTTAGCCATCCTGTCCGCGCCGGACGAGATTATGCAGATGGTCGGCCGGCGCCTCGGCGAATTCCTGGCGCTTTCCGGCTGCTATTTCGTGGACGTTGACGAAGCTAAAAACGAAGTCACGGTGCATCACGGCTGGGCCAGCGGCAATGTGCCGAGCCTGATGCAAACGTTCAAGCTCGAAGCGTATTTGAGCGAAGACTTCGTGCGCACAATGCGCGCCGGCGAACTATTCGTGATGCGCGATACGGCGCACGACGAACGAGCAGAAGCGCAGAGCTACGCCCGGTTGCAAGTCGGTAGTTTCGTCACCGTGCCGTTTTTCCGCCAGAGCCGCTACGTCGGCCACATCGCCGTGACCACCGAGCAGCCGCACGAGTGGCAGCCACAGGAAATTCAGCTGTTGGAGGAGATATCGAGCAGCGTGTTCCCGCGCATCGAGCGCGCCCGCGCCGAGGAGGCCCTAGCCGCGTCGGAAGCGCAGTTTCGCGCCGTAGCCAACCTAGTGCCCGACCTGCTCTGGCGCAGCTCCCCCGACAGCAACACAGGTTGGTACAACCAACAGTGGTACGAGTACACCGGCCAGACGCCGGAAACTGCCGCCGGCTACGGCTGGACCGACGTCATTCACCCCGACGACCAGGCCGAATCGGCGCGCCGCTACCGCGCGGCCGTGGCCAGCGGTGAGCTCCTGCGCCAGGAGCACCGCATCCGCTCGGCCCAGGGCGAGTACCGCTGGTTTCAGGTGCGGGCCCGCCCCGTCCGCAACGCGCAGGGTAACATCACGACGTGGTTTGGAGCCGCCACCGACATCCACACCCGCAAGCAAGCCGAGGAAGCGCTACGCACCAGCGAAGAAAAATACCGCGGAATCTTTGAGAATATCGACCAAGGCTTCTCCCTGCACGAGCTGGTTGTGGATGAAAGCGGCCAGGTAACCGACGTGATTTTGCAGGAAGTAAATGCGGCGTTTGAAAAACACACCGGCATCCAGCAGGCGCAGGGCAAGAAGGTAAGCGAACTTGTGCCTAACCTGGAACCGGTGTGGCTGGAGGCCATGACCCGGGCGTATCAATGGGGCGAGACGCAGCATTTTGAAGCGTATAACGTCGATACCAACCGTTGGCTTACGTCCCAGTATTCCCGTGTTGGCGGACCCGGAAGCCGGCTGCTAACGACCGTGTTTACCGACATCACGGAACGGAAGCAACGGGAGCAGCACCAAGCATTTCTCTTAAAACTGAGCGACGCGCTGCGCCCGGTGGCCGACAGCGCGGCCATGGAGCGCGCTGCCATGCGCGTGCTGGGCGAAACCCTAGGCGCCGACCGGGTTTTCCTGGCCACCGTGCAGGCCGATGGCACTTCCTGGAGCGTTCGCGAAGAGTATATCGCCGGGCTGCCGGGCGGCATCGGCAGCTATCCGATGTCGGAGTTTCAGCTAAAACGCCTGCCGCAGTGGCAGGCCGGGCACGTGTCCAGCGTAGCCGACAGCGAAACCGACCCCACCCTTAGCGCCACCGACCGGGCGGCCTACGCGGCCTTTGGCCTGCGCGCCGCCATTGGGGTGCCGCTGGTAAAAGGGGGCCGCTTTACGGCGCTGCTGTGCGTCAACCAGGCCACGCCCCGCCGCTGGACCGCCGCCGAGCTGGCGCTGACGAGCGAAGCGGCCGAGCGCACCTGGGTGGCCCTGGAGCGTGCCCGCGCCGAGGAAGCCCTGGCCGCCAGTGAGCAGCGCCTGCGAGCCCTCATTACCAACCTACCCGGCGCAGCTGCTTTCGTAGTAGGCCCCGACCTGCGCTACCAGCTGGCCGGGGGTGAGGCCCTCGACAAGGCGGGCCTCGTGCCGGCCGACCTCGTGGGCCGCACCGTGGCCGAGGCCATGCCGCCCGACCTGGTGCCACAGCACGAAGCCCACTACCGGCAGGCGCTGGCCGGGCAGGAATTTTCGCTGGAGCACACGGCCCACGGCCGCACGTTCATCTCGCGCGGGGTGCCGCTGCTGGATGCTACCGGCCAGCCCGAGGCGGTGCTGGTGGTGAGCTACGATATTACGGCCCGCAAGCAGGCCGAGGAAGCCCTGCTGGTATCGGAAACAAAGTACCGCACTCTGTTCGAAACCATGGACCAGGGCTTCGGCATCGGCCAGGTGCTGCCCGCCGACGAGGCCACCGGCAAGCCCCTAGATTGGCAGTGGCTGGAAGTAAATCCCCAGTTTGAGCGCCTGACCGGCCTGCCCCGCGCCGCCGTGCTCAGCCAAACCACGCGCCAACTCATCCCCGGCCTGGAGGAAATCTGGTACGAGCGCTACGCCCAGGCCGCCGCCGGCGAAACGGTCAACTTTGAGGCCTACTCGACGGTGCTCGGCCGCTGGTTCGACGTGTATGCCTTCGCCCTGGGGCCAGCCGACAGCCGCCGGGTGGCGGTGCTCTTCAGCAATACCTCGGAGCAGAAGCAGGTAGAGGCCGCGCTACGCGAGGCCGAGGCGCGCTACCGCGAGCAGCTGGAGCAGCAGGTGCAGGAGCGCACCCAGCAGCTGCAAGAAAGCCGCGACCTGCTGCAATCGGTACTCGATACCAGCCTCATTTCCATGTCGGTGCTTCGTGCCGAGCGCGATGCCGCCGGGCAGGTGCAGGACTTCCGCCTGGCTCTCGTCAACAAAGAGCTGGAGCGCGAAACCGGCCGCACCGACCTGGTCGGCAAGCTCTACGCCCAGGAGTATCCCGGCATCCGGCAGGTGGGTATTTTCGACCTGATGCTGCACGCCCTGGCCACCGGCGAGCCCCAGGGCATGGAGTATTTCTACGACCATGAGGGCTTCAGCCGCTGGTTTACCTGCCAGTTTGTGAAGCTAGGCAATGGCGTAGCCGCTACCAACCTCGACATCACCGAGCACAAAACCGCCGAGCAGGAGCGCCTCAAAAACCTGCGCCTGCTGGAGCAAGCCGAGGCCGTGGCCGGCCTGGGCTCGTGGGACTACGAACTGGCTACCGGCACTATGCACTGGTCGGAGGGCATGTACCACCTCTTTGGCTTGCCCGTGGGCAGCACCGTGGCCCCCAGCCACTACCTCGAGGCCGTGCTGCCCGACGACCGCCCGCGCGCCCGGCAACTGGTGCGCCGCCTCACCGCCGGCAAGGGCTTCGAGGAAACCCTGCGCCTGCGTGTGCGCGAGCACGTGAAAACCGTGCGGATGAAGGCCGTGGTGCTGCGCGACGAAACCGGCCAGCCCACGCGGGTGCTGGGCGTGGACCTCGACATCAGCGAGCTGCAGCGCCTGGAGGCCGACAACCTGCACCTGCGCCTGGGGCAGCAGCAGGCGCTGTTCGAAGCCGTGCAGCTGGCCCAGGAAGAAGAGCGCCGCCGCATGGCCGAAAGCCTGCACAACGGCCTGGGCCAGGTGCTGTTTGCCACCAAGCTGCAGCTCGACCGCCTGGGCACGGAGCCCGGCCAGCCCGCCCGCCAAGAGGCCGCGCGCCTGCTCAGCGACGCCATCCGGCAGACGCGGGCGCTGTCGCACGAGCTGAGCCCCACGCTGCTCGAAGAGTTTGGCTTGCAGGTGGCCCTCGAAACCATTTGCCGGCAGCTGAACGCGCCTAATCTGCACTGGCACTGCCACATCGTGGTGGCCGACGCGGTGCTGCCCAGCGTGTTGCAGCTGGCCATCTACCGCCTGGCGCAGGGCCTGGCCCACAACGTGGCCCAGCACGCGCAAGCCAGCGAGGCCACCCTGGAGGTCGAGCGCCTGCCCGGCTGGGTGGTGCTGCGGGTCGAAGACAACGGCCGGGGCTTCGACCCCGCCACCGTGCGCGAGGGCCTGGGCCTCAAAACCCTGCACAGCCGCGCCGCCCTGCTCGGCGGCGTGGTGCAGCTGGATTCCGCGCCCGGCCAGGGCACCCAGGTGCTGGTGCGCCTGCCCGTGCGGTAGCGCCGCATTGGGCAAAAGACAAAGCCCCTTCTAAATGCAGCATTTAGAAGGGGCTTTGCGGTAAAAAGAGAGGTAACGAGCGGATTCGAACCGCTGTAGGAGGTTTTGCAGACCTCTACCTAGCCACTCGGTCACGTTACCGGCTTGGGCGGGCAAAGGTACGCAGCGACTTTGACTTGGCCAAGCCTTGGGCGGTAAGTTTTCGGGGGCGGCTTATTGTTTCACCAGCTTCAGGTGCTGGTGCTGGCCCGCGCACTCGGCCGTGAGCACGTACACGCCGGGCGCGCAGGTGGCCAGCGCGGCATTGAGGCGGGCCGTGAGCTCGGGCAGCGCGGCCGGGCCGGTGGCCAGCAGTGGCTGGCCCAGCGCATTGGTAAGGCTGAGGGTGAGGGTAGCGGCCTCGGGCGCGCCCAGCAGCGCCACGGTGCCGGTAGTGGGGTTGGGAAACAAGCTGAGCGCAAGCGCAGTGCCAGCCTCGGCGGGCACGTAGGCGGGGGCGCTGTACTGCACCGCGCCATCGGTATCTACTTGCCGCAGCCGGTAGTAGGCCGCCCCGTAAGCCGCCGCGTCGGTAAAGGAGTAGGGGGCCGCCGCACCCGCGCAGGCCACCGCGCCCAGCGTGTGGAACTGCTGCCCATCGGCCGAGCGCTCGATGTCGAAGCGGGCGCAAGTAGCCTCGGCGGCCGTAGCCCAGCGCACGGCCACGGTGCTGGCGTTGCTACGCCGCGCCCCGAAGCTGATTAGTCGCACGGGCAGCGGCCCACCCGCCGAGCCCACCGCAAACGTGCCAAAGCCACCCACGCCGCTGGCCGTGAGCTGGTAGGGGCCAGGGCCCGTGGCGGCGGGGCCGGCCAGGGCTACCCAGGTGCCGGTGCCGGAGTTGTCGTTGGCATACACCTGCGCACTGGCGCGCTGAAACTGTGCGTTTTCGGCGTTGGCGGGCCACTGCAGCGTCAGGTCGAGCACCGCCCCGGCGGTGGTGGGCGCGATGTCCCAGGCCTGGCCCACGAAGCTGCTGGCCCCGGCGTAGGGCGCGCCGCTGGTGCCGTGCGCCAGCACGCTGCCGAAGGTGCGGACTTTCGCAGCCGTAGTGCTGCCCGTGGTGCGCAGCGCTACCGGGGCGTAGGTGGCGGCCGTGCCCACCGGAAAGCTCACCGCCGCGCCCGTGGCGGGCACCGGCCGCAGCACGTAGCCTTGGGCGGCCGGGTCGTCGCGGGTGAGGAGGTAGCGGCTGGCATCGGCCCCGGCAATGGTGGCCGTGGCCCCGAGCGTCAGCAGCTGGTCGCCGAGGGCCAGGCGGCCGGCGCGCAGCGTCAGCGTGTCGCTCACCGATACGGGGCCGAGCAGCTCCACGTCGGCCGGATTATTAATCCGCAAGCTGCTGAATGTCAAATTGCCGACCAGGCGCTGCGAGGTAGTGCCATTGAGTAGCACCTGCCCTGGCCCGGCCAGCGTGCCCTGGCTGGTGAGGTCGCCGGCCACGCGCAGCACCGTGCCCGCGCCTACCGTCAGGGTCGCGCCGGCCTCAATGGTGAGGTCGCGGGCGGCCAGCGTGCCGGCGCTCAGGCTGGGCATGAGGGCGCTGCCGGCGGGCACCAGCACGTCGGTAGCAGGGGAGGGTAGCACGCCGTTTTCCCAGTTGCGGCAGTCGGTGGGGTCGGGGCTGGCGTTGTTGCCGGTCCAGATGGCTACCTGGTTGAGCGGTGCACCAGCGTTGCGGGTGTCTACGGCGGTGGGCGCGGTGTACGTCACCTTCACAAAGCAGCGCTGCCCGGCGTAGGTGGCGGCGGCGTTCTGCACCTTCAAAGCCAGCCAGCCGGTAGCGGCCGGCGTGTAGGTGCCCACCGCCGAAGTAGTGCCGCTGGCCGCGCTCAGGCGGTTGCCGCGCAGGTCGTAGAGGCCCACGCTGATGCTGCGAGTGTTGGTAGTAAGCTCAGGGTAAAGCTCATACGTGATGCGCTGGCCGGCCTGGGCGTATATTTTGCCCGCCAGCCGGCGGTTGGTCGAGAAGTCGGGCAGGCGGCCGCCCTGGCCCAGGCTCTGGCAGTTGAGGTCGCCGAGGTCGTCGGCCATTTCCCATTCCTGAGTAGTAGTGGTGGCGCGGGGCGGCGCGTAGGCGCTGCCCGCCTGGCCCACGGGCGCCCACACCGAGTAGCCACGGCGGCCCAGCGGCGCGCTGCCGTCGCAGGGCGGCGTGCGGATGGTGACGGTGGCCGTGCCGCCCGGGCCCGCCACTACTGTTTGTACCATACTGCTGGCCCCCGAGTAGTCGATGAGCTGCGTGCCCACGGCAAAATCGGTGGTCACGGTGTTCGTTTGCCAGGCGCTCAGGTTGTCATTGATGCCAATAAGTGCCTTCGCGCTGCGCTCAATCACGAGGTGGTCGGGCGACCTGAGCGGCACCTTATACGCCCCATCCTTGAAGCCCAGATGCTGGTGGCACCACAGCAAGTTCACCAAGTCGTCGCGCACGGGCAGGTCGGCGGCCGAGGTGGGCGCGTGTGTCCAGCGCTTGCCCGTGCCGCCTACGTCAAACAGGTCTTCGAAGAAAATGTGCGGGTTGCCATCCACGGCAAAAGCCACGGCATAGGCCGCCGACAGCCGCACGTCGAACGGGTCGATGTGGGCCGCCAGCTCGTCGCCGGTTTTCCAGTTGGCGGTGTAGTTGCCGGTGGCGCTCAGCAGCGGCCGAAAGGTATCGTGGCTGTTCACAAATGGGGCCGTGCGGTGCACGGAGGTATTGGTAGTGGCGTAGTAAGCCACCCGCTGGTCTTGCTGCTCGCCCGGCATCTGCCCCAGGTTGTAATTGCCACCACTTGCCACCATGTTGTAAATAGCTCCACGCAGCCCAAAATCGAAGGTGCCCATCAGAAAATCCTGGCCGCCGTTCTGGCTTTGCACGCTGGTTGCGTAGCCATCGAGCTCACCTTTGCCGCCCACGTACTCGCCCACGTTGAACATGCCCACGCCGCCGCTGGCCCACAAGGCGTTGTATTTCAGGTTGTAACTAATGTCCTGCTGCACGCCGTAGCTAAAGTGCTTCACCGCATCCCACCGGAAGCCGTCCACGCCGGTTTGCTTTTTCATCCACACCGCCCAGTTGCGGGCCTGCGTCTGGCTGTAGCCAGCGGTTTGGGGCGGGTTATAGGCACTCGGGAAAAGCGAGAGGTAGGCTGGGCTCAGCGGCCCGTAGCCGTCGTTGCCGCCGTCGCCGCCGTAGCAGTAGTCGGGCCCAAACCACGGCGCGGCCATGTCGCCGCTGGTCGTATTGTGGCCCGGCTGCGCGTGAAAGTTGAGGTAGTTTTTGGGCCAGCGGCCGGTGCGCTGCGCGTAGGCCGGGCCACTGTCGCCGGCCTCGGGCACCGGCGAGCCGAAGCTGCTGTAGCGGAAGGTTTTGTAGCCGCTGTTGCTTTGCAGCGAATAAGTAGTTTCGGGGTCTTGCCCGCCCGCGCCAGTATTGGTGCCCGCCCCATCGGTGTGGTTCAGCACCACGTCCTGCACTACCTCAATGCCATTGGCGTGCAGCACGGCCACCATCCGCAAAAACTCGTCTTTCGTGCCCACCCGCGTGCGCGTTGCACCCTTCTGGTACTTGTCGCCGAGGTCGTACTGGTCGAAGGGCGAGTAGCCCACGTCATTGGTGGCGTTCTTATTCTTGGGCGTCGGCGGAATCCAGACCGCATCCACGCCCATCGCCTTCAGGCGCGGGGCCAGCTCGGCCAGGTAGTCGGCCCATTTAAAGGGGTAGTTCGCGTTGTAATAGTCCCACCAGAAGCCTTGTAGCACCACTTTCTTGATGGTAGTCTGTGCACTGACTGCCGGGCTACTCAGGCATAGCCCACTCAGGAGCAACCCAAGAAGATACTTTTTCTTCATGCACTAAATAATAGGAAGGGAAATAAACCATAAATTTAATAAGGTAAACACAACAGAACCTGCCGCAGCGATTACGGCTGTGTCTTTCTATACCGGGGCCATGTGCTGTTCACCGCGTGGCAGTCGGTTAGCAGTTGCCCGCATGGCCGTGGGTGGGTTACTGCCAGCAGGAAGCAGCGCCTCCCGCGCGCAAAAAGCAGCCTGCTCCAGCGGTTTTTAACATTGGTAAAAAGAAGCGCGAAAGGCCGGCCGGACCTTTGCCGCCGTACCTTCTTAACTGCTATGCACTGGTTGCTTTTGATACTGGCCGGACTGGCCGAAGTGGCGTTCACCTTTTGCCTGGGCAAAGCCAGGCTGGCCGCCGGGGTTGAAGCCGGCGGGTGGTACGCGGCCTTCGCGGGCTGCGGTGTGCTGAGCTTTTACCTGCTGAACCTGAGCTTAGCGCACATCCCGTTGGGCACGGCCTACGCCGTCTGGACGGGCATCGGGGCGCTGGGCACGGCCGTGGTCGGCGTCGTGGCCTTCGGCGACCCGCTGACCGGGGCGCGCCTGTTTTTCCTCGTCACGCTCATTGGGTCGGTGTTGGGCTTGAAAGCGGTGTCACACTGAGGGCTGGGCTTATTTCAGCTTGGCCCGCACCCGGCTCAGCGTTACCTGCGTGATGCCCAGGTAAGACGCAATGTGCCCCAGCGCCACGCGTTGTAGCAGGTGCGGGCTGTGGTGCAGCAGGTCGGCGTAGCGCTCCTCGGCGGTGCGAAACTGCCGGGCAATTAGCTGCTGCTCACTCTGCTGCCACACGCGCTCTACCAGCACGCGCCCCCAGTTGGCCAGGTGTACATCGGTGCGGTACAGCTCCTGAAGCGCCCGCATGTTGAGTTGAAACAAACCACTGTCTTCCAGCAGCTCAATCGTTTCGTAGCTCACCGCGCGCTCGGTATAGCCCCTGATGGATACCAGCACCGCACCCGCTTCCGAAAACCAGAACGTCACTTCCCGGTCGGCTCGCCGGGCGTAGGCCCGCGCCAGCCCGTGCTGCATCACGAAGATGTGGTGGGCCAGCGTATCATCCCGAAATAAAACCGTGCCTTTCGGCAATTCCACGTACTCAGCCAGCGCTCGCATCTTATCGAGGGAGGCGGGCGGCAGGGGGTAAGTGGCTTGCAGAATCTCGGAAAACGTCATGCGCCGGAAGATGGCTGCAAGATACCAATTGCTAGTTCGGCGGCTGGGCCGCTCCCTCCGCCTTTACCTTACCTCTAAATTCAATGGAACCCATTATCCTTCAAAAAGCAACCCCGGCCGATGTAAGCCAATTGCAGCAGATTGGCCGCCAGACCTTCGCCGAAACGTTCAAGGCCAGCAATTCCGAACAGAACATGCACGAGTATCTGGAAGCCGGCTTTGCTATCGAAAAGCTGCTAGCCGAACTGCAAGAGCCGCATTCGGCCTTCTACTTTGCCCAGCGGGCGGGCTGCGTTATCGGGTATCTGAAAGTGAATACCGGGCCGGCCCAGACAGAGCCGCAGGCCGAAAACGCCTTGGAAATCGAGCGCATCTACGTGTTGCAGGAATTTCAGGGCCAGCAGGTTGGGCAGCAGCTCTACGAGCAGGCGCTGGCGCTGGCCCGGCAGGCCCAGGCGGCGTATATGTGGCTGGGGGTGTGGGAAGAAAACCCGCGCGCCATCCGCTTTTACCAAAAAAATGGCTTTGTTGCGTTTGGCCAGCACGTGTTCAAGCTCGGGGATGATGAGCAGACTGATATCCTTATGAAACTCGCTTTAAGCTGATAGACATCAGTCATTTACTATGCCCGTCGTGTCCTTTTGTATCAGCTTCGCCACCGCCGCCGACAGCTTGCTCTTCTACCGCTGCTGGAGCGTCTGGTCGATTTTGTGCACCAACCCCTTAATTCAACAAGATAAACACAAAAAAAGCCCCGAACCTCACGGCTCGGGGCTTTTCTGTTACGTCAATTCAACGGATTACGAACCCTGAATCTCGGCGTTGTCGGGCGAGTTGCCGGCCAGCGGCGTGTCCTGACGGGCGCGCAGCTTGTCTTCGCCAGCCTGGCGCTCGGCACCAGCAAGCTGGTCGCGCAGGGCGCTGAGGGCGTCGAGGTCGCCGAGGGTGTTTTTCTCAGCGGGCTTCTTGAGGTCGCTCAGCTTGCCTTCGCCTTGGTTGGCAGCGGGGGCTTTCTTCGCGAACTTCGAGTTGCTGGCGCGGTTGCTTTCGTCTTCTTTGTTGTACACCGCAGTGTGCGACAGCACGATGCGACGGTCATCTTTCGAGAACTCAGTAACGCGGAAGTCCAGCGCTTCGCCGTTTTCGGCGGTCGTGCCGTCCTCTTTCACCAGGCCTTTGGGGTAAGCGAAGCCCTCGATGCCGTAAGGCAGTTCGAGTACCGCGCCACGGTCCGACTTCTCGGTGATGGTAGCCTTGTGTACCGAGCCGGGGGTGAATACCGTCTGGAAGGTATCCCAGGGGTTCTCTTCCAACTGCTTCACACCCAGGGCCAGGCGGCGGGCAGGCATGTCGAGCTCGAGTACTACTACGTCGAGCTTGTCGCCTACTTTCACCACTTCCGAGGGGTGCTTCACTTTCTTGGTCCACGACAGGTCCGACACGTGCACGAGGCCGTCTACACCCTCTTCCAGCTCTACGAACAGGCCGAAGTTGGTGAGGTTGCGAACCGTACCGCTGTGCTTGGTGCCTACGGCAAACTTGTCAGCGAAGTCGCCGCGGGTCCACGGGTCTTCGGTCAACTGCTTGATGCCCAGGCTCATCTTGCGGTCTTCGCGGTCGAGGGTCAGTACTACTGCCTCTACCGTGTCGCCTTGCTTGATGAAGTCCTGCGGGTTGCGCAGGTGCTGGCTCCAGCTCATTTCCGATACGTGGATGAGGCCTTCAACGCCCGGTACCACTTCCATAAACGCGCCGTAGTCGGCTACGTTCACGATGCGGCCCTGAACACGCGAGCCGGGGCCGAGGTCGGCCGGCAGCGAGTCCCACGGGTGGGGCGTCAGTTGCTTCAAGCCCAGCGAAATACGCTTCTTGGCTTCGTCGAAGTCGAGCACAACCACGTTGAGTTTCTGGTCGAGCTGCAGTGCCTCGCTCGGGTGAGCGATGCGGCCCCACGAAATGTCCGTGATGTGCAGCAGACCATCGACACCGCCGAGGTCGATGAACACGCCGAAGTTGGTCATGTTCTTGATGTTGCCTTCCAGAATCTGACCTTTTTCGAGGTTGTTCAGGATGGCTTCGCGCTGCTGCTCGAGGTCCTTCTCAATCAGGACTTTGTGCGAAACAACCACGTTGTCGAAAGCAGCGTTGATTTTCACCACTTTCACTTCCATGCGGCGGCCAACGTAGATGTCGAAGTCGCGGATGGGTTTCACGTCGATTTGCGAGCCGGGGAGGAAAGCTTCTACGCCATCCATCTCCATGATGAGGCCGCCTTTGGTGCGGCGCTTCACCACGCCTTCCAGCACGGTATCATTCTCCAGGGCCGCGTAAATAGCGTTCCAAGCCTGCTTGATTTTAGCTTTCTTACGGCTCAGAATGAGCTGACCGTTAGCGTCTTCCTGGTCTTCGATGAATACGTCAACCTCGTCGCCGATTTTCAGCTCGGGCATGTCGCGGAATTCGCTCAGGGGCACCAGGCCGTCCGATTTGAAGCCGATGTTCAGGATTACATCGCGGTCGGTGATGCCCACCACGGTGCCTTTAATTACCTCTTCTTCCTGAACGGTAGTGAGGGTGTCGCCATACAGCTTTTCCAGCTCGGCGCGCTGCTCGGCGTTGTAGTTACCGCCAAAGCCGCTTGCTCCAACATTGTCCCAGTCGAAGTCGTCAACCAATTCTGCCATGTTACTAGCAGGCTCCTAAACTACTGAACGCCACCGCCGGAACCCAAAGCGGAGCGCATTTTGCGTTGATACCGAAGCTAAAAGCACCGGCCCGCCACCTTGACGGGGCCGCAAAGGTACGGATTTTCAGGCAGTTTTGCTAATTGGTACGCTGCCATTTCTTGGCTTCCAGAATGTCTTGGCGGTATGGTTAAAATATTTTGCCATTATAAAGTCAGCCGCCTCTAATCTGTAAGCCTCAGTTTCTAATTTCCATTCCGCAGGCATTGGAGTTTTAATTTCCATAAGGAGTTTACGGATACTGCTTCTTGCTACAGATGGTTCAAATGGTCCTTTCATAGCCCGAACAATCATTATGGCTACCATCATGGCTTCATTAGGCTCATGCAAGCTCACAATGAAATCTGCGAAAAAAGCAAGGTGTTTTGTGCAATCGTAAGTGGTGAGAGGCCAGAGAAAAAAAGAGCGGCAGGTAGCATTCTCAGGAGCTTTTGCTGCTTTTAGCATCGGACGAATAATTCGGTCGTCTTTAATTGCTTCAAGCACCATCGTAATAAACCACTTCGTGCTTTGGTGCAGGCTCGGTTTCAAGAGCTTTAGCAATGCTGGCACTGCTTGTGGCTTAGGCTTTTTAATGCACTCTTGCACAGCAATGAGTTCAGCGCTAATAATAGGGTCAGCCTCAGCTTCTTCTATCATTTGGCGCAAACGTTCTTTGTGAGTAAGTTTTTGCTTGCTCATAGGTAGATTTAATACTGATTGTAATTACTTTGTTCGTACATTCGTGCTATGCATACCCGTCTTATCCGCGTCGGCAACTCCCAGGGCATCGTGTTGCCTAAGAAGCTACTGCAACAATATCACCTGGCCGGCGAAGTAGACTTGCGCCCTACGCCCGAAGGCCTGCTCATCACGCCAATAATACAGCCCGCCCGCCAGGGCTGGGAAGCCCAGATGCAGGCGGCGCTAGCGGCCGGACAGGAGCCGGAAGGCGAATTGCTGGAAGGCTTTACCGATAGCTCAGAGGACGAATGGCAGTGGTAGCTGCGCCCCAGCGCTTCGAGGTGTGGCTGGTGAACCTGGACCCCACGCAGGGCAGCGAAATCAACAAGACGCGGCCGTGCGTCGTCATCTCGCCCGACGAGTTGAATCGGCATTTGCGCACGGTAACTATTGCGGCGCTCACGAGCAGCCAGCGCGCCTACCCGTCGCGGGTCGATTGCCAGTTTCAGGGCAAAGACGGGCAAGTAGCGCTCGACCATATTCGGTCGGTAGATAAAACGCGGCTGGTGCGTAAGCTGGGCGTTATCTCAACGGTTACGGCTAAGGAAATATGCGACCGGCTAGTGGAGTTATTCCAGTACTAGCTTACAAACAGGTGTTATCGCTGTTTGGTAGAAAATCTCGTTGTAATGGAAAAACTCGTGCTTATCCGCCACGGCGAAAGCCAGTGGAACCTCGAAAACCGCTTCACCGGCTGGGCCGATGTGGACCTGACCGACACCGGCCGCCAGCAAGCACGCCAGGCCGGCCAGATTCTCAAAAAGCACGGCTACACCTTCGACCAGGGCTTTACCTCGGTGCTGCGCCGGGCCATCAAAACGCTTGACTACGTGCTCGATGGAATGGACTGCCTCTGGGTGCCGGTGCAAAAATCGTGGCGGCTCAATGAGCGCTTCTACGGCGCGCTGCAAGGCCTCAACAAGGCCGAAACGGCCGATAAGTACGGCGCCGAGCAGGTGCAGCTGTGGCGGCGCGACCCGCACGCGCTGCCGCCCGCCGTCACGCGCGAAGACCCGCGCTTTCCGGGCCACGACATCCGCTACAAGCACCTCACCGACCGCGAGCTACCCCTCACCGAAAACCTCAGCACGACCCTCGACCGGGTGATGCCCTTCTGGACCGAGCGCATCGTGCGAGCCATGCGCAACCAGCAGAAAGTCATTGTATCGGCCCACGGCAATAGCCTGCGGGCGCTGGTGCAGTACATCGATAAGCTGACGGACGAGGAGGTGATGCAACTCGAAATACCCACCGGCGTGCCGCTGGTGTACGAGCTCGATGATAACCTCAACCGCCTGCGGCACTACTATTTGCAGTGAGTAGGCGCGACCAGCTAGCGCGCTGCTACGGTGCCACCCGCCAGCAGCGGCAGGCCCTGGCGCAGCAACGGCCGCACCTGGGCCAGCGGCAAAAACACCCGTACCTCGCCCTGAGCGTAGGACGCGATGTCGTAGGGCTGGTAAATGAATTCCACGCCGCCCGCCGTCAGAAACACGTTGCGGGTTACGGGCATTTGCTTTACAAATAAGGCCCTGTCGAGCGGCTCGCCGGGCTTGAGGCCCACGAGTGGGCGCACAGCCTGGGCCAGCAGCGCGGGCAGCTGCGCCTGGGCGGCGGGCAGGAAAATGTCGTCGTAGCGCAGGCGGCGGCCGGTGCGCAGGTCGTAGCTCGCGCCGGTGGTCGTGTTCATGCCGTGCGCGCCGCCCGAGTACGAGTACGTGAAAAAGCCCAGGCTCAGCAGGTCGCCGCCCTGGTACAGCACCTGGGTCGAGGTCTGCTCTTCGTAATTGAGCGTGGCCGAGGGGCGCTCGTCGGCGGGCATCGTTTTGACAAGTTCCGCCACCTCATCGCGGTAGCTGGTGAAAAGCGTGTCGCGCTGCTGCCGGAATAGCTTGTCCAGCGCCACCACTGGCGCGCTGGCCAGCGTGTCGCCGCGCAGGTCGCGCAAGAGGCTGTTTTGCAAGGTTTGGCGCACGGCGGCCGGCCCGCCCGTGGGCACCAGCGCCTGCACGTAGAGGCGGGCTTTGGGCGAGGTAGCCGGCTCTTTCGGGTACGCGGCTAGCGAATCGGTGAAACAGCGCACCGCGAAGCCCAGCCCTCCGGCCAGCGCGGCCGGGCGCAGGCGCACGGCCTGCGTGCCCGCGGTGCCGGCCAGCGAGCCATCGGGCTGGCGGCGCAGCCGCCAGGTGGGGGCCTGGCCGGTGGGGCCGGCCCCGTGCTCGGGGCTATAGTCGTTGAGCACCAGGCTGTCGGGGGCGCTGGGCTGGCTGCTGAGCTGGTAGGGGTGGCCGTCGGCACCGTAGTAGCTGCCCTGGCTGCTGGGGCCGTGGGTGTCGTAGCGCGGCTGCGGGGCCGTAACGAGGTGCAGCGTAAGGCTGTCGGCCTGGCCCGCCAGCAGGCCCCGGTACACGCGGTAGGCCGCGCCCGGCGAGTCGGCCACGGGGGGCGCGGTGGCGGGCCGGGCAGCTTGGGGCACATCAGCGGCCTCGGTGGCGGCCGGCTGGCTGGTTTGGCTGTGGCAGGCGGCTAAGCCGAGCAATAGGGCGCAGGCACTCGAAAGGCGTTTCATGGCAGCAAAGGACGGTAATGGCCCGCCACCGGCCGCCTCGTGGCGGCTGGCGCAAGTGAGAAAGCCGGTGTTCTATTATTTGAATGTTAAGCGGCTAAGCCAGGTACTTATAAAATTCGGGCTTCGTTAATCCTTCCTTGAAAGCCCTCCGTAAATGGAACCAGGACTTCTCCTAAACCTCAGCTTTTCCTTCTCAATCATGAATCTCATCAAAGTGGGCCAGGATGCCCAGGGTAAAGACGTCGAGCTGCACTACTGCGACTACGGCCAGGGCGACCCCATCGTGCTCATTCATGGCTGGCCGCTGGCCGCCGCCTCCTGGGAGTACCAGCTGGCCGAGCTGCCCCTGCACGGCAAGCGCGTGGTGGCCTACGACCGCCGCGGTTTCGGCCAGTCGTCCAAGCCCTGGGACGGCTACGACTACGATACCTTGGCCAGCGACCTCAACGCCATCCTCACCGAGCTCGACCTGCAAAACGTGACGCTGGTGGGCTTTTCGATGGGCGGCGGCGAAGTGGCCCGCTACATGAGCCGCTACGATGGGGCCCGCGTGGCTCGCGCCATCTTCGTGAGCGCCGTAACGCCCTACCTGCTCAAAACCGGCGATAACCCCGACGGCGTTGATAAGTCAACCTTCGACGACATCATCGAAAACCTCGGCAAGGACCGCCCCGACTTCCTGGCCTCGTTCGGCAAGAAATTCTACGGCGTGGGTTTGCTGAGCAAGCCCGTAAGCCAGGCTACCCTCGACTGGAGCCAGAACATGGCCCTCATGGCTTCGCCCCGCGCCACCACGGCCTGCGTAAAAGCCTGGAGCGAAACCGACTTCCGCGCCGACCTCGCCACCATTAAGGTGCCGACGCTTTTCATCCACGGCAGCTCCGACGAAACCGTGCCGCTGGCCAACAGCGCCGAGCAAGCCGTGAAGCACGTGCCCAACGCCCAGCTGGTCGTGTACGACGGCGAGCCCCACGGCCTCAACGTAACGGCCAAGGACCGCCTCAACCGCGACATTCTGACCTTTGTGAACGGCCAGGCCGTGCAGGAAGACTTCGACAACGGCGAGATTGAGGCCCAACCCATCCGCAGCGAAAACGAGTAGCGTTGCCCGTTGCGCGGACCTTGTAGTCCGCGTGCGTGAGCGTGCAGCCGAACGCGGACTACAAAGTCCGCGCAACTGCCAACAAAAAACGCCCCGCTGACCAGCGGGGCGTTTTTTATTAATGAAAACTTAGCCCAGGTAAGCGTGCCAGGTTTTATCCAGCGTGCCGGCCGAGAGCTTCAAAAAGCTCGTGAGACTGGGCTTTTTGGGCTGCGTGCGCAGGGGCATGCCGGCCTCCGAGGGCGTGCGCTGGCCCTTGGCGTGGTTGCAGCGCGAGCAGGCGGCCACGAGGTTGGTCCAGCCCGAGTCGCCGCCGCGCGAGCGGGGCATCACGTGGTCGAGGGTCAGGTTTTTGGTCGAGCCGCAATACTGGCATTCACCCTGGTCGCGCTTAAAGATGTTGTGGCGGCTGAGGGCAATGCCCTTGTAGGGCACGCGCACGTAGCGCGCCAGGCGGATGATGCTGGGTTTGGGAAACGCCTGCGAGATGGTTCGCATCACGCCATTCTCCGACTTAGCCACCATCTCAGCTTTATCCAGAAATAAAAGCACGAAGGCTTTTTGTACGCTGCATAAGGTAATGGCGGTGTAGTCGCCATTTAGTACAAGCACTTTTTGGTCCATATACGGTAGGCGAAAACTATGTAGCTGCAAGCTACTAGATACCAACCGCATAAACAAGGCCCCGCCGGGGAAGATTCCACCGGCGGGGCCTTGTTTGTTGAGCTAATTTTTGGGGGCCGTGCTAAGCGCCGCGGCGGGCTACCAGGCCCGCCCAACTTTAGTCAATAGTATGAAACAGCCGGCCCCAGCGCACCTTGTGCCAGAAGTTGGCGTAGGGGTCGATGGACAGCCAGATGAGCGAGGCTTTACCCACGATGTGGTCTTCGGGCACGAAGCCCCAGAAGCGCGAATCCTCCGAGTTGTGGCGGTTGTCGCCCATCATGAAGTAATAATTCTGCTTGAGGGTATAGCTGGTCAGCGGCTGGCCGTTTTGCAGAATCAGGCCGGTCTTGTTGTCCCAGGTGATGTTCTGGTTGTGCTCGTACTGGCTCACGATTTTATAGTAAATCGCCGAGTTTTCGGGCGTCAGCGCAATGGTCTGGCCCTTTTTGGGCACCGGCAGCGGGCCGTAGTTGTCGAGCTGCCAGCCGCGGATGTTGTGGCTCACAGCGTTGTTATCCACCTTAAAATCCACGAGGTCAGGGAAAAGCTGGGTCGGCTGCGTGTACACCACGATGCTCTTGCAGTAGGGCTGCTTTTGCAGGTAGGCGTAGGTTTCGGCCGTGCAGCTGAAAATATAGCCGGTTTTGCCCTTGCCACCGGCCGAGTCGGCCGGGATGGTCACCACGCTCGGCCGGCCATCGGGCGAGGGCGAGCTGTCAACGGTCGAGTTGTACTCCACGATGCCGTGGTCGTGCAAGTCCTGCTGCACGGCGTCGTCGGGCGAGTCGACCTGCATAAAGTAGGTAGTCTCGGGCTGGCCCGCTACTACGCCCGGCTGGCCGTTCAAGAACACCTGGCCCTGGCGGATTTCCAGCGTGTCGCCGGCCACCGCGATGCAGCGCTTGATGTAGTTGGTGCGCAGGTCGGCCGGAAACTGCGTTTCGTGCGGCACGTGAAACACCACCACGTCGTTGCGCTTGATGGAGCTGAAGCCCGGGAAGCGGTACGTGGGCAGCTGAATGGCGTCGGAGTAGCTCTTGATGTTGAGAATCGGGATGGTCTGGTGCGTGAGCGGCACCTGCAAGGGCGTCTGGGGCGTAATCGGCCCGTAGTGCAACTTGCTTACAAACAGGTAGTCGCCCACCAGCAGCGAGTTTTCCATGCTGGGCGACGGGATGGTGTACGCCTCAAACGTGGCCCAGCGGATGAGCGTGGCCGCCACAATGGCAAACACCAGCGAGTCGGTCCACTCGCGCGATTTGCTCTTGGGCGGGGCGGGCGGGGCAGAAGGGTCGTTTTTGCGAAAGAGCATGAAACAGAGTGCCAGGCAGGGCTGGCCAGTAAATTATCTGGCAAAGAAACAACGACAAACGAGTTGTTGGGCAGGTGCGCTGCTATCATCTGTCCTTGCGAGCGCAGCGAAGCAATCGCACCCGAGCGGAACCCGAACAACTCGTCCTGATGCGATTGCTTCGCTGCGCTCGCAAGGACAGGCGTTTATTTAAGGCCGCTTCCCCCCTACCAGCGCCTGCTTATAAAGCCCCAGCGCCGACAGCGTAGGATTCAGCCGCGAGGAGGTGATGCGCAGCCGCACCCGCTGCGCTCGCAGCGGGGCAAACGTGAGGATGCGCTTGTAGCCGACGGTGGTGCCCGATACCACCGGTAGCCACTGCACGCCGCGCTGATACTCCAGCACGAAGCGTTCAATGCGCTGCCCCACGGCGATATTTTCCTGCAACAGCACGGTGTCAAACGTCTGCGGCGCGGGCAGCGCGAAGGTCAGCGTGGCCGTGGTATCGCGGCCGGTGGTGGTCCAGTACGTGGCGTAGTTGGCATCGAGCAAGGTCTTGGCCTGCTGGGCGTTGGGGCCGCTGACCTGGGCGGCGGCCAGCAGGTTGGTGGCATAGGTTTTGGCGAGCGCCTGCCGGAAGCCCGTCAGGCTGGCAACGTCGGGCGGGCTGAGCAGGCCCTGCTGGTTGGGCGGAATATTGAGCAGCAGCACGCCGTTGCGCCCCACCGAGCTGTGGTAAATGTCGACCAGCTGCGCCGGCGTTTTCACTTGCGCGTCTTCGGCGGGGTGGTAAAACCAGCCCGGCCGGATGGACACGTCCACTTCGGCCGGATACCACACCAGGGCGGGTGCGGTACGGATTTTGGCGCGGCTGCCCAGGTCGTTGTCCATCATGTTCTTGGGCGCGAAGCTGACTTCTTTTTGCGACGCGGCCGCCACTTTGTCTTGCTGCTGGCTGTCGAGCGGCACCACGCTCCACTCGGTTTCGCGGCCCTGGCCCGATTCGGTGCCCACCCAGCGCACATCGGGCCCCATCACGGCGATGGTGGCCGCGGGCTGAAGCCGCCGAATCAGCGCGTACCAGCGGTTGAAGTCGTAAACCTGCTTTTTGCCGGTGGGGCCTTCGCCGTTCGCCCCATCAAACCACACCTCATCGACGCGGCCGTAGTTGCTGAGCAGCTCCGTTAATTGATTAACAAAGTAGTCGTTATACTTGGCCGAGTCGCCAAAAAAGGGCGAGTTTCTATCCCACGGCGAGAGGTACACGCCGAAGCCCAGACCCTGCGCCCGGCAGGCCGCCGCCACCTCCCGCACCACATCGCCCCGGCCGTTTTTCCAGGGGCTATTTTTCACCGAGTGCGCGGTGTAGGCCGAGGGCCACAAGCAGAAGCCATCGTGGTGCTTGGCCGTGAGAATCACTTGCTTGATGCCGCCCGCCTTGCACGCCCGCACCCACTGGCTGGCATCGAGCGCGGTGGGGTTGAACAGTGCCGGGCTTTCCGTGCCATCGCCCCATTCCTTATTAGTAAACGTATTGATGCCGAAGTGAATAAAGCCCGTCAGCTCCAGCTGCTGCCAGCGCAGCTGCCGCGCCGACGGCGTGACCGTAGCCGCCCGTCGCACCGCCGCCGCCGCCGAGCTACCAGCCGGAATCTGCACGTAGTTCGTGGCCGAATACAGCTGCGCCAAGCCCGCGTGCGGCCCCAGCAGCCCCAGGCCGCAGCCTAGTAGCAGCGGCTTTTGCGCCAGCTGGCGCAGGCAGTTAGGCAGGTGTCTTTTCACGGGAGAAAGGGCTGCAAATAGTGCTGGTGTGTTTAGATTTTGAAATTCGAGTCATGCAGAGCGCAGCGAAGCATCT
>NZ_DASTEP010000189.1:0-2443 GCF_035709525.1 Hymenobacter sp.
CAGTGTTCCGCAGTGTTAAAGCGCAGTGTTTCGGGGTGTTGGACACTGCGAAACACTGCGCTTTAACACTGCGGAACACTGCGCGAAATTTATCTATTCCGTAAAATCCGCCACGACCTGCACGAACATTGGCGAGGGCACCTGCACCGACTGCCCAGTGGGCGTGAGCTTACCCGACTGCTTATCAACGCGGTAAGTAAATACGTTGTCGGAGTTCTGATTGGCCACCAGCAGCACCCGCCCGCTGGGGTCAAGCGAAAAGTTGCGCGGCGTTTTGCCCTGCGTGCTCACGTGCTGCACCAGTGAGAGCCGGCCGCTGCCGCTGTCGATGGCAAAGACGGCCAGGCTGTTATCGCCCCGGTTGGAGGCATACACAAACCGCCCGTCGGGCGACACATGCACGTCGGCCCCCGAGTTTTCGCCCGCGAAGCCGGCCGGCAGTTGCGTCTGGGTTTGGATTTCCTGGAAGGTGCCCGCCTTGGCGTCGTAGGTCAGCGCCGTAATGGTCGAGCCCAGCTCATTTTCGAGGTAGGCCCAGCGGCCGTTGGGGTGAAACGTGAGGTGGCGCGGCCCCGCCCCCGGCCGGGCCGTGAAGGCCACGGCGGCCGGCGTGCCCAGTTTGTGGCCGGCGGCGTTGAGCTGGTAGCGGTACACCTTGTCGGTGCCCAAATCCACGGCGAAGGCGTAGCGGTTGTCGGGCGCGGGCAGGATGCAGTGGGCGTGCGCCGCGTGCTGGTTTTTGTGCGGGCCGAAGGGCGGCTGGTGTTGGCTGCTGTCGGCGGGGGCGGCCAACTGGCTATCAGCCTGGCGGGGCAGCAGCGCCACGTTGCCGCTCGAATAATTGGCTACTAGCACATTATTACCCGTGCGGTCGAGGCTGATGTAGCACGGCGACGCACCCAGCGAGGGCTGCTGGTTGCGCAGTGTGAGCGCGCCCGTGCGCTGGTCGATGGCCAGCGCGCTCACCCCGCCGCAGTTGGCCCGGCCCCGGAAGGACTGCGTTTCACTCACCGCATAAAGGGTGCGGTGCCCGGCATCGAGGGCGAGGTAGGTGGGCTGCGCGCCGCCTTTTTGGGCGCTCACCAGCGTGAGCGCGCCGGTGTTGGCGTCAAGTCGGTAGAGGTAGATGGTATTGTCGTGTGGGCCGGCCACGTTGGTGCCGATGTACACCAGGTAGCTGCCCGCGCCGGGCGCGGTAGTGGCCGAGGGGCGGGTGGCGCAGCCGGCGGCCAGCAGGCCAGCCACGGCGATAGTCAGGGGGGTAGCGCGTAAAAAAACAGGTCGAGTGAGCAAGAATTGCGTCATGGTAAGCAGAAGAAGAAACCCGAAAGCCAGGCGTTAGCGCAGCCATTTTCAAAGGCCTAAAGCTACGGGCTTTGACCTTAGCGCACCGTTCAGGCTGCGGCCTGTGCCAGTTACGGCAAGCTGCTTAGTAGCTACTAATGGAGCGCTAAGCTCGGCGTAACTACGCTTTTTGGCGGCCGTTACCGCAAAGGTATTCCAACTACCTCCTCCCCTTTTCCTCATGGCAGACCAACAGACCTACGCCCTCATCACGGGCGGCACCAGCGGCATCGGCCGCGAGCTGGCCAAGCTTTTCGCTCAAGACAAGTACAACCTCGTGCTCGTGGCCCGCAGCCAGGATGAGCTAGCCCAAACCGCCAGCGAGCTGCAACAGCAATACGGCGTGCAGGTCACGACCATCGCCAAAGACTTGTTCGAGCCGCAGGCCCCGTTTGAAGTTTATAAAGAAATCCAAGGCCAAGGCATTCAAATAGATGTGTTGGTCAATAATGCTGGCCAGGGCCAGTACGGCACCTTCACGACCACCGACCTCAACCGCGAGCTGGATATTATTCAACTCAATATCGGGGCCTACGTCACCTTCACCAAGCTGTATTTGCAGGAAATGGTAGCTCGCCGGAGCGGTAAAATCCTACAAGTGTCGAGCCTGGGGGCCGAGATTCCCGGCCCGCTGCAAGCCGTATACCACGGCACCAAAGCCTTTATTACGTCCTTTACCGAAGCCGTGCGCGAGGAAGTGAAGGAAAGCGGCGTGACCATCACCCTGCTGGAGCCGGGTGTGACGGATACCGATTTCTTCCACAAAGCCGACATGGAGCGCGCCAAACTCGTGGCCGAAGGCCCCAAAGCTGACCCCGCCAAAGTAGCCCAGGATGGCTACGACGCCCTGATGGCTGGCAAGGACAAAGTGGTTTCGGGCTTTATGAACAAGGTGCAGGCTGCAATGGGCAACCTACTGCCCGACAGCCTAGTAGCCGCCCAAATGCACAAGCAGGCCGCGCCGATAGATGGCGACGAAAGCTCGAAGTAGCTTATATGGTTTTAATAAAAAAGCTCGGCTCATTCAGCCGAGCTTTTTTATAATAGCAGCCGTTGAGCGGTGTAGAGACGCAAGACTTTGCGTCTGGCGTTAGGTGAC
>NZ_DASTEP010000190.1:0-15704 GCF_035709525.1 Hymenobacter sp.
AACTCAACGATAGGCTCCCCTCTCCCGGAGGGGAGGGGCCGGGGGTGGGGTCACTCAGGCCACCAGCGCCTGCTGGTACATCTGCTCATAAGCTGGCAGCAGCGTAGGCCAGTGAAAGGCGGTGCCCACCATCTGGCGGCACTGCGGGGCCAGCTCGGGCACACCGCCAGCGGCCTGCCAGCGGGCATGCAGCCGGTGCAGCGCGTCGGCAAACAGTGCGGGGTCGGCAGTAGGCAGCACCTCGCCGCAGCCGAACTCGCGGACGTAGCTGCCAAGGTTCGTGGCTTCGGTTACCACGCAGGGCACTCCCAGGGCCACGGTTTCGAGCACGGCGGTGGGCAGGCCCTCGTAGTGCGAAGTGTGGGCAAACACGTCGAGCTGGCCGAGCAGGCTGATTTTCTCGTCGCCGTAGCGGCTGCCGAGCAGCTGCACTGCGCCTACCGGGGCGGCGGCGGCCCACTGCGCCACGCGCTCGCGGTCGGGGCCATCGCCAATTACCCACAGCTCGGCCTCAGGCACTAGGTTGGCAAATTGGGCGAAGCCCAGTAGTAGGCATTCCAACCCTTTGTGGTGGTCGTCGAGCCGGCCGCAGAAACCCACCCGGAAGCGACCCGGCGCGGCTGGCGTAGCAGCGGCCACCGGCAGCGGCGGCTCGAAGCCGTAGGGTAGCAGCGCGGTGGGCAGCTCAGCGTTAAGACGATGCACGCCAGTTATCTCGCTCTGGCCTAGGCAGTGCACTCGTGCCGCCCGGCGCAGCAGGTAGTTTTCAAACACCCGCCCGTAAATCTGCTTCGTGAAGCCGCTTTTGCGCATAGCGGCCGGGCTATAGCTGCCGTGCGGCGTGAGCACAAACGGAATAGCCAGCGCGCTAAGCAGCCGCGCCGCTGAGAAGTACACCGGAATGAACGCCCCGTGCAAATGCACCACCGTGGGCGTGCCCGCCTGCTCGCGCAGCGCCTGCCGCAACTCAGCGGCTAGGCTGAAGGGGTTGCGCTGGGCCAGAAATAGCCGGGTGGCAAATTCGCGGGCCGGGTAGTTGTCGCTCAGGTCGCCCGTGATGCCCCACACCGCCACGTCGGCCCCAGCCCGGTGCTGCTGAGTGGCTAGTGCGTGCACCACTTTGTTCACGCCGTTCATGCGGTCAGGGTTAGCCTTGCCGAGGATTAGGTGGATAATTTTCACTGGAATAGTAGTTATAATGTTTTACAGAGAGTTATGCCGTGTGCGCTCGTCGCACGGCCCACAGCCAGTAGCCGCCTAGCACCAGCTGTGCTAGTAGCCAGCCCAGTACCACGCCGCTGGCTTGGTAATGCGCCGTAAGCCAACGCACGCTCGCCAGCGAGGCCCCGATGCTGAGCACGTAGCCTCCGAAGTAGTGCCGCGAGTCGGCCAGCAGGCGCACCGTCAGGCGCAGCGGGTACACGAGTAATATCACTACGTAGAGCACGCAGCACCAGCGTAGTAGGTCAGCGTATTGCGCCCCGCCGGCGGGGCCGAAGCGCGCCACTAGCGGGCCAGCTGCCAGGGCCAGCAGCGCCAGTAGCGGGCCGGCTGCAAACAGCATTTTTTTGGTGAGGGTCGCGCGCTGCGCGGCGAACTGGGCCGGGGCGTTGTAGAAGCTCTGACTGAGGCGCGGCAGGGCGTAGTTTTCCACAGCTTGCAAGCCTAGGTTGAACACGCCCATTGCCGTTTGAGCCAGGCGCAGCACGCCCAGCATAGCCGGCGAACCTACCCAACCCGCAAACACCAGCAGCACGTTGGCCGAGCCCCACTGGAGCAAGGCGGTAGGCACCAGCCAGCGGGCCTGCCGCCAGTGCCGCCGCCCAAAGCGCCGCAAGCTACTCAGGCTAAGCATAGGCCACTGACCTAGGGCCTTACCGCCTACCAGCAGCGCCGGCACGGTGGTGAGGCCCACGGCCCACACTACCTCGGCCAGCGTGGCCGGCGTGGGGCGCAGTGCCAGCACCACCAGCACCAGTAGCTGCCCACCCGCCGATAGCACGTCGCTTGCCAGGGCGGCTTGCACCTTGCCCTCGGCCAACAGTAGCTTGCGCAGGGTGTCTTGGCCACCAGCGGCGGTCAGCAGCACCACGAAGGCCGGCAGTACCGTGGCCGCCTGCGGCAGCAAACCGGCACCTAGGGCGGTGGCCGCCACCGCTAGCCCACTAAACGCTACTTGTAAGCCCAGCACCAACTGCCCGTAGGCTACCCGGTGCCGTGCCGCCAGCGTGCCCAGCACCACTTGCATGGGCTGCGTAATCACGGCGCCCTGCAAGGCCAGCGCTAGTAGCAGCACCAGTTGCCAGGCGCTGTACTCGCCGAAGGTAGCCAGCCCGCACAGCTTGGCGATGAAGATATTAGTGAGGAAATTAGTGGCGCTCACTATGGCTTGGCCTGCCACCACCCAGTAGCGCGGGGCCACCGAAAGCCGCCCTAGGCGTAGTGCCCAGGGCGGTAAGGCTAACGCTTGGCTCACGACTGCAAGTCGAGGTCGAGGCCACCTAGGGGCATGGCCACTGGCTCGGTGGCCGGGCGGGTAGCGCGGCGCGTCGAGAACAAGCGGCCCAGGCGCATGGCCAGCACGCGCAGCGGGCCAGGGGCATAGCCATCGCGGTTGAGGCAGAGCTGCACGTTGGGCAGGGCAAACTCCTGAATGAGCAAGTCGAGCTCGGCCAGGCGGCTAGTGGGCGTGGCGCGGCCGTCTATTACGACCAGGTTCACGGTGGCTCCGCTCATCACGGCCAGCGCGTGGCTGTCTTGGTTCAGGGGTAGGTTTTGCACTAGCAAAATCTCGTCGGGCTGGGCCTCAGGATTGGGCGAGGAAGCGTCGCGCAAGGTGATGGCGCGCAGCTTCAGACCCTTGGCTACCAATGCCTGGCGCAGGTGCTCAAAAAAGAATGCTTGGCCTTCTTTCTCCGTGAAAGCATTCACTACTAGCTTAGTGCCGGGCGCCAACATCCCTTTGAGGGCCAATCGGGTAGCTAGTTGCGTGAAGAAGGCCAACCGGCCGGCCAGCCCGCGCCCTAGGTGCGGAATGATGGCCGCCAGCGGGGTGCGCGTTTCTTTCTGCACGCCGTCGGCATCGCCGGGCGTCGAGCGCACGATGGACAGCAGATACACCAGCAGCGTGCCCACCAGCATACCTAGGAAGCCCGACAGCACCAGTACAAACGTGCGGTGCGGCGAGGTGGGCTCGGTCGGCACCAGGCCGGCCGCGATGATGCGGTGGTACGAGGTAGGCGTAGCCTTGGCAATTTCGGCCTCAGTAGCCTTCTCCCGCAGGAAGGTATACAGCTTCTCGTTGAGCTGAAAGTCGCGTTGCAGGATGGTCAGGTTCTTCTCGCGGGTGGGCAGGCCCACAAAGGCACCCTGCGCCTGCGCGATGGCGCGGTCGAGCTCGTGGCTCTTGATAGTGAGGTTGGTGCGCGTGTTGCGAATGCTTTCGAGCAGGTAGCCGTTGAGGTCGGCCAGCTTCATGTCCACCGTCTTTACCTTCTCATCTTCGGGCGTGAAGCGTAGTAGCAGGTCGTGCTTCTCGGCTTGCAGGTCCTTGATTTTCTTAACGATGTCCGTCGAAAGCATGTCGTTGAACGCCTCGAAGTTGGGGGCCAGCTCCAGGGCGCTCTTCTTGCCATCGGTCATGTAGCGGTAGAGGTCGTTGGCGGCGGCCAGGCTCATTTGCAGGTTGGCGCGCTGCATCTTCAGCTCCGATACCTTGTGCAGGTCGGTGTCGGTTTCCTGCTTGATGTTGACGATGCGCTTCATGTCACGGTACTGCTCCACCGTGTCTTCAGAGTGCGCCAGCGTGCGGCGCACGTCCTTTATCTGCGCACCAATGGTTTCGGCGGCGGAGTTAACCACCTTGTACTTTATCGCCAGGTAATCATCTAGGTACACCTCCGACAGCGCATTCACCAGGTCCGACGCCTTCTGCGGCACCGCACTCTGGTAACTGATGCGCAGCACCGGCACGTTGCGGTCGGTGCTGATTACGTCGAGGTGGCTGGCAATATCTTCGAGCAGCCGGGCGCGGTCGTGCTGCACCAGCTGGTAGTGGTCGGCCAGCGAAATATCGGGGCGCGCTTTCAGCAGCGAGTCATTGCGGCCAATGCGCAGTTCGGCCCCGCTCAGGCGCAGCACCTGGCCTACCTGGCCTTGGGTCATCTCGCCCGAAGGTGCAGTTACCTGCACGGTGCCGGCAGCGTCGATGCGCAAGTCAAAGGGCTGCTCGGTCCACTTGGGATTGGCCACTTTCATTTCGGCCGTGAAGGGGCTGGCGCGGTACATTTCGGTAGTGCGCACCTTGCCCACTCGGTAGGCGCTGAGGTCAAAGTCGAGGCGGTCGAGGGCGCGGCCCATCAGCAGCGACGAGCGCACCAGCTCTACTTCGGCGCTAGTGCGGTTGTCGCCCGAAAACGCGTCTAGGTTCTTGAGCAGCGTCGTGTTGAGCACGCCCTCATTCACGTCGGCCAGCTTGATTTTAGCCGTGCTTTCGTACATCGGCGTGGCGTAGCGCAGGTATTGCCAGGCGGCCGTCAAACCCAGGCCCGTGCATACCGCAATGATGGGTAGGCCGGTCCATAGTGGGCGCAGGGCACGCATATTTTGCTTAAACTCACTCATGACTAGCTAGTTATTGAAGGAAGCGAAATACGATAAAGAACGTGCTGATAATGGACGAGATGCCCAGGATGGTGGGTGACTTGCGGTCGAACTGCTTGCCGTTTTTGCTGGGCACGTACACCACGTCGCCGGGCAGTATCACCAGGTTGTCGCGCTCGAAGCCCGTCATTTTCGTGAGGTTTACTTCCGTGGCCAGCAAGCCTTTAGCATCCTGGCGCATTACTTTCACGTGGCGCTTGTCGGCATACACGCCAAAGTCGCCGGCCTTGCCCAGCACCTCTACCAGCGTGTTGCGCTCCTTTTCGAGGCGCTGCTTGCCGGGGGCGTTCACTTCGCCGAGCACGGTAGTTTCCAGGTTCAGCACCTTGATAACCAGCTGCGGATTTACTATCCACTTGCTTAGGACTTTTTCCAGCTGCGCTTCGGCTTCCGCGATGGTGAGGCCCTCCACGTGGTAGTTGCCCACCTTGGGCACGTTGAGGTTGCCGAAGGCATCGACCAGCTCCCACTTGCCCTCGTTTTCGCTCACGGGGTAGTGCCCGTAGATGGAGCCCACGCTCAGCTCTTCGTGGTCGAACACGCTGATGGTGACCTTATCATCCTTGCGCAGGCGGTACTGGTAGTCGGCCCCCACCGACAGGGCCGCCGCCGGCGGCAGCGGCTGCTTGGTGACAAACAGGTTCTGGGTGCAGCTACTCAGCAGGCCCAGCACCAGCACGGTGGCCAAGCGCAACAGCCCCGACGATAATAGTAATTTTTTCATGTACATAAATAGATAGCACCCGCACGCCCAACCCCAGTTAATTACTTAACCTATAGCGAAAACAGCGATAAAAACTTCGATTTAGCCTTTACTTTCTGGCGGCTGGCCAGTAGCTCCTGCACCTGCTCTACCTTGGCGAGCACGGCGGCCAGGCGGTCGGTGAGCTGCTCGTCTTTCACCACATAGTCGAAGGCCCCGAATTTGAGCGAATCGACGGCTACCTGCACCTGCTGCTGCCCGCTCACGAGCACCACGTAGATGTCGGGGTTGAAGCGCTTGATGGCCTTGAGCGCATCGGTGCCCGACACGCTGCCCATCATCTGGTCCAGAAAAATGATGTCCGGCTCCTCGATGAGGGCGTCGAGGCACGAAGCGCCGTTGTCGAAGGTCTGAATGTTGTCGAAGCCCAGCCCCCGAATGGAGTGTTCCATCAGCTGGCGGCAGAAGTGGTCGTCATCGACCAGGAAAATTTTGGAAGGTTTGGCGAGCATGGCGTGATACGTTTGGCCCGGCATAGGCCAACGCGGTGCCAGGAAGACATTTTTTTATAAATTCTTGATATCAAGCACTTTATACCACATCCACAAAAGCCCGCATTCTATTTTCCAGAATTGAGTCTGAAAAGTAGAGCCTACGGCTGAGGCTTTCTGGCGGCCGGCCGCGCCACTTTTGGGGCCCGAAAAACCTCTTTTTCTACCCGCAGAGTCCGCCCCCAAACCACTACCTGCCCCAGGCCAACCTACCTGGGGCAGGTGGCGGCAGCACAGCCGCCCCCGGCGCAACAAGAAGCCCCGGCTGCCAGGGTGGCGGCCGGGGCTTTTGTGCTTCGTGTGCTACCCAACGAGAGGCACTTTTCAAGGTTGGCGAAGTACCTTAGTAGCTAGCACTGCCAACCAATTTAGTTATCCTGCTCTGATGCTTACTGAACTTATTGAGGAAACCCTGACGCCCAAGCTGCGCGGCGGGTACTATACCCCGCCTGCCATCGCAAAATTTTTGGCCGATTGGGTAATCCAGCGTCCTACTGATACTGTGCTGGAACCAAGCTGTGGCGACGGCGAGCTAGCAGTGGCCGCAGCTACCAAACTACTAGAACTCGGAGCAACTTCGCGGGCAGTTGGTCAGCAGTTACGCGCTACTGAATTATTTGAATCTGAGGCTCGCGTAGCTCGTCAGTGGTTAGCACAGGGCTACTTCTTGCCTTTCATAAAAATAGATTAACCTACTTTGTTTTCGATTGCAGCAATAAAAGCAGGTAATTGATTTTCATTTTGAATAAATACCTCGTAGCGCTCATTACCCACACTACCTTTCTTTTTTTGACCTGGCCGTATTCGGTCAACCGTTGTGAAATTAATACTATTAGTGAAATCTAAGTCAGTATTAATTTGCAAAAATGCCTTATACCCTCCTTTACCCGTATTTGCAATTATAGAGAAGGTCAGACCATTAGGAGTTGATAGCTTTATCTTAGAGCTTTGTACTAGCACCTCTGGCAATCCATACCTTGCTAAGAAATTATAGAATATATTATACAGACGGCTGCTTTCATGAAGCACCCCAAAATACAAATCCACTTCAGTAGTTACAGGTTTACCATCAATTACATTTTTGATTTTATGTATTTTCTCACTATTCTCCTTCTCAATCCCATCATCAGGGTCATTATTCAGGAAATCTAGCAGAAAATAACCTTCCTCGTACCACCCGTAGCGGATAAGTGTAATTACCTCCTTTTTCTTGCGAGCACGCTCTATATCTGGCTGACTAAAAGCCTGCGCTATCAAAATAACCTCTACATCCTTAGATATCAATGTAGACTTGGGAAGAACTACTTCGTGCTGTTCTAAGGCAAGCAAGTAAATCGTAGCGAAATTATCTTCGATAAATTCGCGATAATCACTCGCTTGGTCATTAATATTTTTATCCCTGTCTTTTTTGAGTTCTATAACTACAAACCGCTTTGTGGAGGGGTTGTAAGCCAGAATATCGACTCTTCCGGCTGTACCTCTACTGCGTACTTGCCCATCTAATTTGAACTCGCGGGTAATAAAAGTATAGCTAGGAAAGAGCATGACCCAGTGCTCCGCCAAGAAACGACTCAGTTCCGCCTCAGTTTTACGTAATGGCTGTAATAGCTTCTTCGCTTTCGCACTAAGCAATTTCATTAGAAATATTGGTTGAGAATGGGCGTACAATACGAACCAGCTTAGCATATATTTGCTGTAATTCAGCATAGTCTTCGGTTGACCAAAGGCTGTCTTCCGGTAGCGCCGCTTCTAGCAAATCATATTCTGCTATAGCTAGGCGAAGATGCTCAGCGGATTCTACTGGGATAGTCATTTGCTTCATGTGATGCGGTCGTGGCTCATCTACTACAATAACACGCAAAGTAAGCAGTATCTGGTAGGCTATTCTTCAACCTATGCCCGCGCTGACAATTGCGCCGGAACAACTAGTTGATTTTGGAGCGGCTTGGACAGCCAAAGGAGGTAGCTTAGGCCGTACCTCCCCGTTTTCCTCTAGTGACCTAGGCCGCCTTTTCGATGTTACAGTTGGCCGGGCGCTGGCCGTGATGCTGGGCGGCATCCCGATTGACTACGCGCCCAGTTCTACGGCGCTCAAGCCCGCTCAGTCCGACTGCATGGAGGTAGGCCCGGTGCGCGTCATCGGTGGCGTGCGCCCCCAAAACTTCGATGTGGGCTACCGCCCCGATGGCATCCGCTTCGCCTTCGACTCCAAAACGCTGAATGACGCCAAAAGTGTAGGCAAAAACTGGCAGAATATGGTGAATGACCTGGCCACGGAAGCTACAACGGTACACACACGCTTTCCGCACGCAGTAGTTGGATTTATGGTCATTATTCCGGCCCCGTGCATCAGCCCGGCCCGACTATCGGCACTGGTTCAGACACTAGAGCGCCTGACCGGCCGCCGCAACGTAAACGACTCCTTTCACCGGGCCGAGGCGGCAGCTTTAGTTATCTGGGACCCCGCTACGGGAGAAATAAGCCAAGAGGCCCCAAAGCTGGATTCACCATTGCGACTAGAAGCCTTTTCGGCACAGGTGCAGGAAGTTTATAATAGCCGCTACAAAGGATTGCCACCCCACGCCGGAGAATAGACGGGCCTGATAAGAGGAGAATAAATACAAACCGTACAGATGCTCTTAACTCAACATCTTGAATTGGCCCGGTGCCCGCACTGCCGAATTGACCATCCGAACCTGAGCAGCGCTAATTTTTTAGTTGGCAATCAAGGAGCAGCAGGTCTTACCACAACAGACCATTTGGGGCAGAATAAGCGCTTGTGGAAGGTATACACTTGCTCACGCTGTGGTGGCGCGGTTACTGCGGCAGCAACGCTCTACAGCAATGGGTCAATTGATGATGTTTCCGAAATTTATCCTGCCCCCATACAGGTAGACGAAGCCCTTCCGCCCACAGCCAAAGAGTACCTGACCCAAGCTATCAATAGTTTACACGCACCGGCTGGCTCGGTCATGTTATGCGCCAGCGCCGTTGATGCCATGCTGAAAGCGAAGAGCTACACTAGTGGCAGCCTCTACACTCGCATTAATAAAGCCGCTGCCGACCACCTCATTACAGAAGGCATGAAGGAGTGGGCGCACGAGGTACGGCTCGATGCCAACGACCAGCGTCACGCCGACGAGGCCGCTACCCTGCCTACCACCGCCGACGCCCAGCGCAGCATTGAGTTTGCGCAGGCGTTAGGACAGTTCTTGTTTGTACTGCCTGCGCAAGTAGCGAGAGGCCGGGCTTCCGCCCAAGCCACAAGTACTACCTAATCTTTCGTACAGCTATGAAAATCAATACTTGCCAGCCAATTGCTGGCTACCCCATTCTGCAAATTCGTGACTTGTTTAAATGGCGCAGTACGCTTTGTCGTGAGAACATAGAGGACAAATTAAAAATATCAACTCCAAGAGCAGCTAAGCTACTCAAAGAGCTGGTGCAGCTAGGCTACCTGGAATTGATGCCCTCCGACTTTCCCGAAGAAAAAGGACGGTGGTTTGAATTAACGCCCGCGGGCCGCACGCTGGCCCTGGCCCGCGCCGTGCCCGCCATGCAGCGAGCGAAAGCCGAGAAGCTATTAGCCGAGTTTCTGGACCGGGTGCGGGAGGTAAACGCCAGCGCCGATTTCTTATACAAGGTGGATAAGGTAGTAGTATTTGGCTCCTTCCTACGGCCGGAAGTAGCTGAACTGAATGACCTAGACGTAGCGGTAGAGCTAACCAGCAAATTTGCTAACGGCGACCAGCGGCGAGCCGCTAGCGATGCGTTGGTAGCAAAGGCTTATGCAGCAGGACGCTCATTCTCTGGCTTTATGGATGAGTTGATGTACCCCTACAATATGGTCAAAACCTTTCTGCGCAACCGCTCACGCTATATAAGCCTGCACACCACTGATGATGAAGTGCTGACCCTAACCGAAACCCGCCAAGTATTTCCGATACCTATCTAACTTCACTCAGCTCATGCCTAGGTCAAAAAAGCAGCCCAATGCGCCCAAGCGCACTCATCCTATTCCGCTCAGCCACTACCACGAAGCCGTGCGGCAGCATTTTGGCTGGGCACCTTCCGACTATGAATTACTGGAGAATTGGCCTGATGGCCCGGCACTGGTTAAGCACGGCGACAACGTGTATCGCGTCGATAATGCCCACGACATAAATGAACAAGCTCGCCTCATGCTGACCAGTAAGGACGAGGCCATGCACATTCCGGCCGCGTGGGCTAATGAGCTGTTTGAGGATGCTTACGTGCGACCAGCATTTTACCCTCGCTTCTTAGATGCGATGGAGCTACCTCGCGCCCAGGCGCTGGTTGAATTGCAGTATGTGTTAGCTGTCTATCAAACTGTCAAAGAAGGCCCAGCCACCTTTTGGGAAACTGTCGAAGCATTAGATGATATTGGCCTCTACCCGGCCGCATTAGTTGCGGCTGCCGAAGTATTCGATTTAGAGGCGCTGGTAGGTGAGCTAGCCGAATTCCTCTATACCGACGGCGAAAATTATTTATCGGAAATGCAAGATGGAATTTTTGAATCCATCAGCATTAATGAAGAAGATGAGACAGATAACAGTATTTTTTACATATACGATAAAGACCCCATAAGCTGGGAAATAGCAAAGGAAGAATTAGCTACTTAGCTACCCCAGCCGCGCCAGCAGCTCAAACAGTGGCTGGTTGACGTAATAGTTGGCCGTTACGAGGCGGTGCTTCACCAGCAAGCCATCGGCGGCCAGTTGGTTGAGGTAGGAGGCGGCCGTGGGGCGGCTCACCTTCAACTCGGCTTGCAAAAACTCGATGCGGGTGTGGTGTAGGGGTGGCGAAACAGGTTGTTGAGCAAGTCCTGGCTGTAAAACTTGTAGCCTCGCAGCAGTTGCTTCGTTTGCTGCATCAGTTGGCGCATTTCGCTGATGAGCACGATGCTTTCACGAGCCGTTTGCTCTACGCCCGTGAGCAGGTAGAGCAGCCACGGCTCCCAGTTGCCGGTGTCGCGCACGGCTTGCAGGTGCTGGTAGTAGTCGGCCTTATTGCGGATGATAAAGCGGCTCAGATAAAGCACCGGAATATCGAGCAAGCCCTTCAGCACCAGGTATAGAATAGTGAGAATGCGACCGGTGCGGCCATTGCCATCATAAAACGGGTGGATGCTTTCAAATTGCAGGTGCAATACAGCCATTTTCTATACACTTCTTAGCTCAGAGATACGCTAACCCACGCCAGCCCTCCCCTACCCCCGCAACGCCGCCGCTACGGCATCGAGGCGGCGCACCAGCTCCTCGTTGCTAGGGAAGAAGGGGCGCAGCTCGGCGGGCAGCGTGTCGGTGAGGGTGTAGGTGGCCACGCCGATGGGCTTACCGATGTCGCGCAGGGCAAACTCCACTACCGTGCGCTGCTTGCTCTGGCAGATAATAATGCCGATGCTGGGCTGCTCGTGGGGCTTGCGCACCTGCTCGTTGAGCAGCGAGAGGTAAAAATTCAGCTTGCCCGCGTACTCGGGCTTAAACTCGGTTACTTTCAGCTCCAGGGCCACCAGGCACTGTAGGCCGCGGTGAAACAGCAGCAGGTCGATGAAATACTCCTGCCCCGCCAGCTCCAGCCGGTACTGGTTGCCGACGAAGGCGAAGTCGCCGCCCATCTCCACCAGAAAGCGGCGCACGTTGCCGAGCAGCGCCTGCTCCAGCTCGTGCTCGGCGTGCTCGGCCGCCAGCCCCAGAAAGCCAAACGCGTACTCGTCGCGCAGGGCCAGGGTGGCGGCGGGCAGTTGGGCGGGCGCCAGGGCCTGGGCAAAATTGTGCTGGGCCAGCACGGTGTGGTCATAGGCGCGGGCGCGGATTTGCTGCTCCAGCACGGCCTTGGTCCAGTTGTTGGCGCGGGTTTGCGTCAGGTAATAAAGCCGCTCAGCGGCGGACTTGCACTTGGTTAAAATCAGCAGGTTATGCGTCCAGTTAATTTCTGCAACCAATGGTTGCAGAATTGCATCGTCTTTGTAAGCCGAGTAAAACTCCTGCATGTACCATAGGTTGCGGGACGAAAACCCGGCCATGCCCGCAAACTCCGCTTGCAGGTCGCGGGCCAGGGTTTCGACCACGCTTTTGCCCCAGCCGTGCTGCTGCTGGCGCTCGGCAATGAGGCGGCCCAGGTCCCAGTACAGCTGCATTTGCTGCTGGTTTACTTGCTGCAAGGCGCGGTACTGGGCCTCGCGCACGCGCTGCTTCACGGCCAGCAGCAGGGTGGAGTAGTCGGCGGGGGTGGGCTGCATAGTAGTGGGGCGATGGTAGAATGAGCCAGCAACTTACGCTACTCGCAGCGTTGAGTAAGCGCAATTCAGTAACCCACCCCGCAGTATGTATCTCATCGGCACGAGCAGCGAGGTAGTGCGCCGGCACTTCGAAAAGCAGTAGCCGCCAGATTTTAAATCAGTCAAAAACGCTTTGCCCGGCCAGGCAGGGCGTTTTTGTTTTACCTGGCCCGCTGCCGGGGCCCGGCCCGCGCCGGGCTGCTGCCTAACTTCGTAGGCGACGCCCGCCTGAGTCGGCCGTACCGCTGGTAGTGGGCAGGGCGTCAAGTACCTCTCGTCTCATGTCCTCTTTTTCTGCTGAGTTTCCGACCTCGCCGCCCGCCGCCTCCGACCAATACCAGGCGCTGCTGCAAGGCATGGAGCAGGCCTTTTGCCGGCTCGAAATTTTGTTCGACGCCCAGGGCGAAGCCATCGACTGCCTGTTTCTGGAAGCTAACCCGGCCTTCGAGCGGCAAACCAGCCTGGGCAACCCGGTGGGCAAAACTATGCGCGAAATGAACGCCGCCTACGCCGGGCCCTGGGTACGCAGCTACAGCGCGGTAGTGCGCGGCGGGCAGTCGGTGCATTTCGAACAGGAGTCGACGGCGGGCGGCAGCTGGTACGACATCTTTGCCGCACCCGTTGGGCCGCCCGGCAGCCCCCAGGTAGCGGTGCTGTTCAGCGACATCAGCGAGCGCAAGCGCCGCGAGCGCAGCCTGCGCTGCCTGGCCGACATCACCAGCGACCTCAACGGCCTGCCCGAGGTAGCGGCCCTGGTGCCGGCCGTGGCCGCCCGGCTGGGCGCGCACCTGCGCCTGGCCACCTGCTACTTCATCGGCCTCGACGATGCCACCGCGCGGGTGCAGGTGCTCGGGGGCTGGCACCAGCCCGACGTGCCGCCGCTGCCCCCCGAGGCCGACCTGGCGCAGTGCCTGCCGCCCGGCACCATCCGGGCACTGCGGGCGGGCGAAACCGTGGCCGTGGCCGACGCCCCTACCCCGCCGGCCGGGGCCTGCATGAGCCTGGGCGGGGCCTACGTGGTGGCTCCCGTGCACCGCGAAGGCACCTGGCGGCACCTGCTGCTGGCCACGGCGGGCACCAGCCGCGCCTGGCACCCCGAGGAAATAGAGCTGCTGCAAGAAGCCGCTCTGCGCCTGGGCACGCGCCTTGCCCGCGCCCGCGCCGAAGACGCCCTGCGCGAGTCGGAAGAGCTGTTCAGGGCGGTGGCCAACCTGGTGCCCGAGTTTTTGTGGCGCAACGACGCGCAGGGCCACACCAGCTGGCTCAACCAGCGCTGGACGGCCTACACCGGCCAGTCGCTGCCCGAGGCCGTGGGCGACGGCTGGCTCGACGCCATCCACCCCGACGACCGGGTGCAAACTACGGCCAACTTTCGGGCGGCGCTGGTGGCCGGGCACCCGCTGCGCCAGGAGCACCGCATTCGCGACCACGCGGGCGTGTACCGCTGGTTTATGGTGCAGGCGCTGCCCGTGCTCGACCCGCAAGGGCGCATCAAGGAGTGGCTGGGCAGCGCCACCGACATCCACGAGCGCAAGCAGCTCGAAGAGCAGCTGCTGGCCTTCAATGGGCAGCTGGAGCGGCAAGTGGCCGAGCGCACCCGGGCCTTGCAAAAAAGCAACCACCTGCTGCAAGCCATTACCAAAACCCAAACCGTGGCTTTGAGCGCCTTCCAGGCCGTGCGCAATGCCGGCGGCCACATCATCGACCTCGAATACCTGTTTTCTAATGAACGGCCCGACGCCTCGCCCGGCAACGCGGCCGCACCGGGCAGCCGCTACCTGGCGCGGTTTCCGGAGGCCGAGCGGGCGGGCTTTCTACCCTCCTACCGCCGCGTTATCGAAACCGGGGCGATGGAAGACCTGGAGCTGCTGTATTCCGACGCCCACCGCACGGGCTGGTACCGCAGCATTGCCACCCGCCTGGGCGATGGCGTGCTGGTGAGCAGCGAAGACATCACGGCCCGCAAGCAGGCCGAGCAGGAGCGCGCTACTACCCTTCAACTACTGGAGCAGGTGGAGGTAGTGGCCGGGCTGGGCAGTTGGCGCTACGACGTGGCCACTGGCGCGCTGGCGTGGTCGGAGGGGCTGTACCGGCTGTTTGAGCTGCCGCTGGGCACGCCCGTGACGCCGCGCGTGTACCTCGACTACGTGGTGCCCGACGACCGGCCCATCGCGGAATGCCTGCTGCAAAAGCTGGTGGGGGCGCCGAGCGGGTTTGAGAAAACCATGCGCATTCAGGTGGGCGGGCGGCTCAAAACCATCCGCATCAAGGCCGTGGTGACGTACTACGAGAAGGGCCAGCCCACGCAGGTGCTGGGCGTCGACCTGGACCTCAGCGAGCTCAAGCGCCTGGAGGCCGAAAACCTGCACATGCGCCTGCACCAGCAGCAAGAGCGCATCGCGGCCGTACTGGAGGCCCAGGAAGAAGAGCGCCGCCGCGTGGCCGAAACCCTGCACAACGGCCTGGGCCAGGTGCTGTACGCGGCCAAATTGCAGCTCGACCAGCTGAATATGACGCCGCTACGCGAAGCCTCGCCCGCGCTGGCCACCGCCCGCCGCGAGGCCGACCGCCTGCTGTCGGAGGCCATTATGCAAACCCGCACCATCTCGCACGAGCTCACGCCGGGCAGCGTGGCCGAGTTTGGGCTGGCCGTGGCGCTGCGCGACATCTGCCGGGGCCTGAGCAGCCCGCAGCTGCACTGGCAGTGCCTGGTGCACCTCGACGACGACGAGCCGCCCCTGCCCCAGCCCCTGCAAGTGGCCGTGTACCGCCTGGCCCAGGAGCTGGCCCAGAATATCGTGAAGCACGCCCGCGCCCGCCACGCCGCCCTTGAGGTCGAAACCCTACCCGGCTGGGTGGTGCTGCGCTCTGAAGACGACGGCCAGGGCTTCGAGCCCAGCCGCTCGACCAGCGGCATCGGCCTCAAAACGCTGCGCCACCGCGTGGCGCTGCTCGGCGGCACCGTGCATTTAACCTCGGGCGTGGGCCAGGGCACGCAGGTGCAGGTGCGCATTCCGCTGCCGCCCAGCTAATAACCGGGGGCAGTTGCTGTGCGTTACCTTGCCACCGGCTGCGGCCGGCGCGGGGCGGCGGGGCCGCCTTTTTACCTGCACTTATTCCTTTTTCCTTTTCCTACCTACCTGGTTTTCAGGCAGGGCCTGCTTTTGCCATGACCCGTCTTTTTGTAGTCGACGACCATACCGTGCTGCGCACCGGCCTGCGCGCGCTGCTGGCCCAGGAGCCCGGCATCGAGCTGGTGGGCGAGGCCGCCAACGGCGAGGAGCTGCTCGACCAGCTGCCCACCACGCCCACCGACGTAGTGCTGCTCGACATGAACATGCCCGTGCTCGACGGCGTGGCCACCGCCCGCCGCCTGCGCGCCGAGCACCCGCACCTGCGCGTGCTCATGCTCTCGATGGTCGACCAGCCCCGCAGCATCGGGCAGGCCATGGCGGCCGGGGCGCACGGCTACCTGCTCAAAAACGCC
>NZ_DASTEP010000191.1:0-2803 GCF_035709525.1 Hymenobacter sp.
TTCGACTGCGCTGCGCTCCGCTCAGCATGACGGATGATTAACAACCAGCAATTACCCCCTCGGCTGCAAGAGCTTCGCAATCAGTCCCGTCCAGCCCGTCTGGTGGCTGGCGCCGAGGCCGTGGCCGGTGTCGCCGTTGAAGTACTCGTGAAACAGCAGGTAATCCTGAAAGTGCGGGTCGTGCTGCAAGGTATCGCGCTCGCCGAAGCAGGCGCGCTGGCCAGTGTCGGCATCGCGCAAAAAGAGCCGGGTGAGGCGCGCCGTGAGGGCGTCGGCCACGGCCAGCAGGGTCACGTACTGGCCCGAGTGGGTGGGGTATTCCACTTTGAAGTCGTCGCCGTAGTAGTGGTGAAAGCGTTGCAGCGACTCAATTATCATGAAGTTGATGGGCATCCAGATGGGGCCGCGCCAGTTGCTGTTGCCGCCGTAGAGGTCGGTTTGCGACTCGGCGGGCTCGTAGCGCACCGTGATGCCCGTTTCGCGGAACTCGTAGGGCGCGTCCAGGTACACCCGCGAGAGGCTGCGCACGCCGTAGTCGGAGAGGAATTCGGCCGTGTCCAGCATTCTGAACAACAACCGCTTGAGGCGGTGGCCGCGCAACAGGCTTAGCAAGCGCGTGGCACCTTTGCCGGGCTCCTGCCAGTGGCTGACGAGCGCCGCCAGCCGGGGGCGGTTGGCGAGCAGCCAGTTCATGCGGGCCACGAACTGGGGCGCGCTGGTGAGCAAGTCTTCGTCCAGAATTTCCACCGCGAACATCGGAATCAGGCCCACTATCGTGCGCAGCTTCAGTAGCTCGTGGCCGCCGTCGGGCGTGTTGAGGGCGTCGTAGTAGAACTCATCTTCACTGTCCCAAAGGTCGAGCGCCGTGTTGCCCACGTTGGTCATGGCCTCGGCGATGTAAAGGAAGTGCTCCAAGAACTTGCTCGCCATATCCTGGTACACCGGGTTGGTGCGGCTCAATTCCAGCGCAATCCGCATCATATTAAGCGCGAACATGGCGACCCACGACGTGCCATCGGCCTGCTCCAAGTAGCCGCCAAACGGCAGCGGGGCCGAGCGGTCAAACACCCCGATGTTATCGAGCCCCAGAAAGCCACCCTCGAAGATGTTGCGCCCGTCGTGGTCCTTGCGGTTCACCCACCACGTAAAATTGAGCAGCATACGGTGAAACAGCATTTGCAAAAAAGCTATGTCGCCGCCATCGCCGCGCCGCTTCTGCTCCATCTTAAACACCCGGAACGTGGCCCAGGCGTGCACCGGCGGGTTCACATCGTCGAAGCGCCACTCGTAGGCCGGTAGCTGGCCGTTGGGGTGCATAAAGGAATCCTGGCACAGCAGCCGCAGCTGGTTTTTGGCAAACCAGGGGTCTATCTGCGCCAGCGGAATGGCGTGAAACGCCAAATCCCAAGCCGCGAACCAGGGATATTCCCAGGTGTCGGGCATCGAGATGATGTCGTTGGCATCGAAGCTCTTCCAGTCGGCATTGCGGCCGGTGAGGCGCTCGGGCGGCGGGGTGGGCTGAGATGGGTCGCCCACCAGCCAGCGGGGCACGTTGTAGTTGTAGTACTGCTTGCACCAGAGCATCCCGGCAAAGGCCTGGCGCTGCACGTTTCGCGCATCAGCATCGGCGATATCGTGCTGAATCTCGGCGTAAAATGCATCGGCTTCGGCTTGCCGCTGCGTCATAATTTCTTCAAAATCGGCAAACGGCGCGGCCAGCCCGACCGGCCCCAGTCGCAGGCGCACCTGCTGCGTGGCCCCGGCGGCCAGCGTCAGCACGTAGTGCGCGGCAGCCTTGGTGCCGGTGCGGGCCGGGTTCACGGCCTCGGCCTTTTTAGCAATAACGTAGTCGTGAAAGCCGTCTTTAAAAAACTGCTCCGGCGTAGCGTCGCCAAACAGGTGCGGGCTATTGGTCTCGTTGTCGCAGAATAGTAGCTCCGGCCCGCCCTCGGCGTACCAGCCAAACTCGCCTAAGTCCGGGTGCGACACCAGCACCGAGCCATCGGGCTGGGCAGTCAGCGTGGGGCGCTGGTCTTCGCCTTGGTAGCCCCAGCTCCAGGTGTTGCGAAACCAAAGCTGCGGCAGCAGGTGCAGCGGGGCCGCGTCGGGCCCGCGGTTCACTACCGTGAGCTGAATCAGCAGGTCGTCCACATCGGCCTTGGCGTATTCGACAAATACGTCGAAGTAGCGATTCTCCTCAAAAATGCCGGTGTCGAGCAGCTCGTATTCGGGGTCCTGGCGGGTGCGCTTGGCATTCTCTTCTACTAGCTGCTGGTACGGGAAAGCGCCCTGCGGGTACTTGTAAAGCAGCTTCTGGTAGGAGTGCGTGGGCGTGTTGTCGAGGTAGTAGTAAAGCTCCTTGACGTCCTCGCCGTGGTTGCCCTGCGGCCCGCTCAGGCCAAAAAGTTGGTCTTTGAGAATGGCATCCTGCCCGTTCCAAAGCGCCAGGCTGAAGCAGAGCCGCTGCTGGTCGTCGCAGAAGCCGGCCAGGCCCTCCTCGCCCCAGCGGTAGGCGCGGCTGCGCGCCTGCTCGAAGGGCAGGTAGTGCCAGGCGTCGCCGCCGGCCGAGTAGTCTTCGCGCACGGTACCCCACTGCCGCTCGGCCAGGTAGGGGCCGAAGCGCCGCCAGGGTTTTTCGTTGGCGTCGGCCTGGGCGAGGCGTTGGTGTTCGGGAGTCAATTTTTTGATAATTAAAGAAGTACGGCAATTTTTCAATTAGTCATGCGGAGCGCAGCGAAGCATCTCGCGTGGCGCAGTAAACTCTAGCGTAAGAGTTTACTGCGCCACGCGAGATGCTTCGCTG
>NZ_DASTEP010000192.1:0-28127 GCF_035709525.1 Hymenobacter sp.
GCCTTTTTCATCCACTCATCCAAAAACCACTCATCCACTCATCCCAAACCTCACCGCCGCCGCAGCGTCACGAAGCTGTAGGGGTAGGGGTTTTGGTCGTCGGCTTCGTGGCGCTCGCGGTTTTCCTCGCGCCACTCGGCGGGCGGCAGGGCCGGGAAATAGGCGTCGCCCTCGAATGCGCCGTGTACTTCGGTGAGGTACACGACATCGGCAGCGGGCAGGGTTTCGCGGTAGATTTCGCCGCCGCCAATCACGCACACCGTGCCTTCGGGGCCGGCCAGCTCGGCGGCGCGGGCCAGGGCGGCGGCCACCGTGGGCAGGGTTTCGGTGCCTTCGGCCGCCCAGCCGGCCTGGCGCGTGATGACCAGGTTGGGGCGGCCGGGTAGGGGGCGGCCGATGCTGTCGTAGGTTTTGCGGCCCATTACCACGGGGTGGCCCAGGCTGAGGCGCTTGAAGTGGCGCAGGTCGGCCGGCAGGCGGCCCCAAGGCAGCTGGCCGGCGCGGCCGATTACGTTGTTGCCGTCGGCTACGGCTACGATGAGGGCGAGCATATAGAAGAGGGTATTTGTAACTAGTATTAGGTCATGCTGAGCGCAGCGAAGCACCTCTACCGCACCGTTGAGCGGTCTGGATGAAGCGATAGAGATGCTTCGCTGCGCTCAGCATGACGGCAGTGCTGGCTAGCTAGCCAGCCAGCGCCACGCCCGGCAGCTTCACGCCGCGCAGAAACTCGGCCACGCCCATGCGCTTTTTGCCTTCAAGCTGCACGTCGAGCAAATCGAGCCAGCCGCCGGGCGTGGCCACGCGCAGGTAGTGCTTGCCATCGGTGGCCCAGGTGCCGGGGGCGGGGGCTTCGGCTTCGGGGGCGAGTAGGGCCTGCGCGCGCAGCACTTTCAGGCCCCGGCCATCGGGCAGGGCGGTGTAAGCGGCGGGGGCGGGGCTGAGGCCGCGCACTTGATTGACGAGCTCCGGGGCGGGGCGGGTGAAGTCGAGCCGGCCGGTTTCCTTGGCGAGCTTGGGGGCGGGGCGCAGGTCGGGGGTGTTGGGCTGGGGCGTGCTGGGCGCGTGGCCCACCGCGATGGCCGCCACCGTGCGGGCGGCGAGGTCGGCCCCGAGCACCTTCAGCTTGTCGTAGAGCGAGCCAAAGTCATCGTCGGGCGCGATGGCGATTTTCGACTGCAAAATGAGGTCGCCGGTGTCAATCTCGTGGCGCAGAAAAAAGCTCGTGACGCCCGTTTCTTGGTCGCCGTGCATGAGCGCCCAGTTGATGGGGGCCGCCCCCCGGTACTGCGGCAGCAGCGAGCCGTGGATGTTGACCGAGCCCAGGCGCGGCATGTTCCACACGGCCTCGGGCAGCATCCGGAAGGCCACCACTACCTGCAAGTCGGCCGCGTAGCTACGGAGCTCTTCCTGAAACGCCGGGTCTTTGAGGTTGGTGGGTTGCAGCACCGGCAGGCCGTGAGCCAGGGCGGCCTGCTTAACGGCCGAGGCTTGCAGCTGCCGCCCGCGCCCGGCCGGGCGGTCGGGGCCCGTGACGACGGCCACCACCCGCGCCTCGGGCAGCGCGAGTAGGGCAGTGAGGGTGGGCACGGCAAAATCGGGCGTGCCCATGAAAATGAGGCGAAGGGGAAGGAGCATAAAATAGGTGAGTGCAGCTGGGTGCGGGCGGATTCTAGGTGAAAGCGGCGGAATTTCTACCGCTCAGAGTACAGCAAATACTTCTTGCGCAGGGCTTTGAACTTAGTCAGCCCCGGTTGCCACGAAGCCCGGATGTAGCTTTCGCTACGCCCGGCCACCACCTGCGTCCGCAGCGAGTCGGTGCCGGCCAGCTGCTCGAAGTACTTAGTGAAGAAATGCGGTTTGTCGGTGCTTCGCTGATAAAAATCAAGCAAGTACTTGACCGTGAAAAACTGGGCCGGCTCGCCGGGGGCGGGCTGGTGCAGGTCGAGGCCGTAGCACAGCTGCCCATTGAGCGGCGGGGTGGGGGAGCCGGCATTGGGGCGGGGCGTGAACTGGTAGGGGCGCGTGGCCGGCTGGGTAGGCGCACCCGCCACCTCGAAGGGCCGGTCGGTGCCGCGCCCCACGCTCACGTTGGTGCCTTCGAAGAGGCACAAACTGGGGTAGAGCGCCACGGCCCGCGCGGTGGGCAGGTTGGGCGAGGGGCGCACGGGCAGGCGGTAGGGCGTGGCGTGGGTGTAGCCGCCCTTCAGCGCGATGACGGTGAGGGCGCACGGCTGGCCGCCAGCCAGCCATTTTTCGCCATTAATCATACGGGCCAGCTCGCCCACCGTGAGGCCGTGGCAGATGGGCAGCGGGTCCAAGCCCACGAACGAGCGGTGCCTGGCATCGAGCACCGGGCCATCGACCACCGCGCCGTTGGGGTTGGGGCGGTCGAGCACTACTACCTTTTTGCCCTGCTCGGCGGCGGCTTCCATCACATAGTGCAGCGTGCTGATGAAGGTGTAGAAGCGCGTGCCCACGTCTTGAATATCAAATACCAGCACGTCTACGTCGGCCAGCATCTCGGGGGTCGGCTTCTTCGTCTTGCCGTACACCGAGCGCACGGACACGCCGCTGCGGGCGTCGCGCCCGTCGGCGATGGTAGCCCCGTCGGCCGCCTCACCCCGAAAGCCGTGCTCGGGCGCGAAAATGGCCGTCAGGTTCACGCCCCGGCTTTTGAGGGTATCGACCAGGTGCGTGCGCCCCACCAGCGACGACTGATTGACGACCAGCCCCACGCGCTGGCCCGCCAGCAGCGGCAGGTAGGCGGGCAGTTGCGCCGCGCCCATTATGGGCAGCCCGGGCGCGGTTACCCCACCCCCGGCCCCTCCCCTCCGGGAGAGGGGAGACGGACGATTGGTTGCGTTGAAGGACGATAGGCTCCCCTCTCCCGGAGGGGAGGGGTTGGGGGAGGGGTTGCACGCCAGGGCCACGCCCACTACGCCAATTAAAATCCGCGTTATCATAGCCCAAAACTACGCGCCTGCGTAGCAAGGCGGGCCGCCAAAGCTGGGTCGGCCGTAGCTTTACACCCGCCCGTGAACATCGCCCGCTACATATCAAGCAAAATGGACGGGGCCGACGTCGGCTCGTTCACCCATTCCGTTACCCGCATTGCCACCGTCAGCATTGCGCTGGGCATCGCCGTGATGCTCGTGTCGTTTTCGATTCTGCAAGGCTTCCGCGAGCAGATTCAAGGCAAAATCTTCTCGTTTGGGTCGCACGTGCAGCTGTCGCGCTACGACAATACCAACTCGCTCGAAGTCGCCCCGCTCTCGGAGCCCGACCTGCGCCAGCGCCTCGCGGCCTACCCGCAGGTAGCGTCCGTGCAGGCCTTTGCCCGCAAAACGGCCATCATCAAAACCACCGACGAGGTACTGGGCGTGGTGCTGAAAGGCGTGAGCGAAAGCCACGGCCCCAACTCGATGCGCCAGAACATGGTGGCCGGCAAGTTCATTGCCTACTCCGACACGGCGGCCAGCAACGACATCGTGGTGAGCCGCAAGGTGGCCGACAAGCTGCGCCTCAAAGTCGGGAGCGAGGCGCTGTTTTACTTCATTCAGCAGCCGCCGCGGGTGCGCAAATTCCGGGTGTCGGGCATCTACCAGACTGGCCTCGACGAGTTTGACGAGGTGTACGTGCTCGGCGATTTGCGCCAGGTGCAGGAGCTCAATGCCTGGCCCGACTCGCTGGTGGGCGGCCTCGAAGTGCGCCTGCGCGACTTCAAAAAGCTCGACCGCACCTTCGACGCCTTCAACCAGGAACTGCCCTACGAGGTGCGGATTGACAAAGTCACCGACCAGTACGCGCAGCTCTTCGATTGGCTCCAGCTGCTCAATCGCAACGTGATTATCTTCTTGATTCTGATTATTTTCGTGGCTACCTTCAACATGGTCGCCACCATCTTCATCATGATACTCGAGCGCACCAAGATGATTGGCATTTTGAAGGCGCTCGGGGCCAGCGACAACCAGATACGGGAAATGTTTTTCTTTCGGGGCGTGTCTATCACCCTGCGCGGCCTGCTCATTGGCAACGGCGTGGCGCTGGGTTTCTGCGCGCTGCAATACTATTTCAAGCTCATTCCGCTCGACCCCGAAAACTACTACATGGACCGCGTGCCCATTGCCTGGGACCCCACCATGATGGTGCTGCTCAACGTGGCCACGCTCGTAGCCTCGGCCCTGGCCGTGCTCATCCCCACCTACCTCATCGCCCGCATCAAGCCCATGGTGGCCATTCGGTTTGATTGAGTGGATTTTTGGATGAGTGGATGAAAACGTCATGCTGAGTGCAGCGAAGCATCTCGCTCGCATTTACCACAACCGTTCGGCAAAGCGCCAGAGATGCTTCGGCTCCGCTCAGCATGACAGTACTACCCACTCCTCCACTCATCCACCTATCCGCTCGACAGAATACCGGAGTTGGGCGATGAAAATTGGGGCAAAAGCGCCAGCCGCCGTACCTTGCAGGGCTTTAGGGAAAGACAAACAATATTTTTTAACCAGCGCCGACGCAACCACTTGGGCGGTCGGCCTACTCTTAGGCGCGTTACCCTTCTACTTTTTTCATGAAAAATATTTCGTTGCGAGCAGGCCGTTTCATGGCCCTGGCGTTGGTAATCACCGGCCTCGGGCTGGGCAGCTGCAAAAAAAGTGAAACCACCACGGTGTACGGCAACTGGACGCGTAGCAGCACCTACTCGGGCTCCGCGCGCTCCGAAGCCGTTGCCTTCGTTATCAATAACATCGCTTACGCCGGTACCGGCCGCAATCCCGCCTCTACCGCTGGCGTTTTCAACGATTTTTACTCCTTCGACCCCTCCAAGGGCGGCTGGTCGCAGGTAACCTCGATGCCCACGGCAGCGGGTGTGCGCTACGGGGCCGTGGCGTTCACGGCCAATGGCAAAGGCTACGTAGGCGGCGGCAACAACGGCAATGGCACCTATCTGAGCGACGTGTGGCAGTTTGACCCCACCCAGAACACCACCACGACCGTGGGCACTACCACGACTACCACCGTGGGCCGCTGGACGCAGGTGGCTTCGCTGCCCGTAACGCTCTACGGCGCGGTGGGCGGCAGCATCAACAACGTGGGCATTGTGGGCAGCGGCTTCGATGGCAGCAACAACACCAACGTGTTTTACCAGTTCAACAACGGCGCGTGGTCGCAGCTGCCTGTGCCGTTTCCCGGCGACAAGCGCACCGGCGCTTCGGCGTTCGTGGCAGCCAATCAGTTTTACGTAGTGGGCGGCTCCAACAACAGCGCCAACGTAACCGATGTGTACGCCTACGACGCCTCGGCCACCAAGTGGACGGCCAAGCGCTTTTTGCGTAGCGTGAGCAACTCGACCGAAACCTACGACTACAGCGGCGTGGCCCGCTCGCAGGCCGTGGCCTTTACGGTGAATGACAAAGGCTACGTGGCCGTGGGCGGCAGCACCCTCACTACCTGCTACGAATACAGCCCCGCCGACGACTCCTGGACGCTGAAAAACCCCATCAGCGGGTCTACTGGCACGGGCGCTACCGGCACCGCGCGCAACAACGCCGTGGGCTTCGGCATCGGCAGCTACGGCTACCTGGGCTTGGGCGTGAACGGCTCGACCCGCCTCGACGACTTCTACCGCTTCGCTCCAAACGATGCCCAAGAATAACTCAGTACTCAGCCGGCCCTTGGCCGCTGGCTGGGGCCGGCTGCTACTGGGCCTGAGCCTGCTGCTGGGCGCGGCGGGCTGCTCTTCCAACCCCGCCGCCAATATTGGGGTGGGTTTGCCGAGCGTGGATACGGCTACCGGCGCGTATCTGGTTGATACGCTTACCATTCGGGCCTCCACGGTGTTGCGCGACTCGGTGGTGACGTCTACGTCGAACTACCTGCTGGTGGGGCGCTACCAGGACCCGATTCTGGGACCTATCAAAACGACCAGCTATACTACGCTCGACTTGGGGGGTGCCTTTCAGCCGGCTACTACGCTCGTGGCCGACTCGGCCGTGCTGGTGCTGCCCACCGACACGTACCGCTACGGCGATTCGACTCAGACGCAAACCTTGGTAAACGTGCGCGAGCTGACCTCCTTTTTGCCAGTTACCAGCTTCGGCTTCGCCTCGCCCAAGCTCACGCCAATGGCGAGCCGCCTGGGCAGCGCTCTCAATAGTTCGCCCACGCCGCGCCGCGCCCGCAAAACGCTGGGTACGCTGCGCTTGCGCCTCGACAATGCCTACCGCGACCGACTGATGACCGACGGCAAAGCCGGCCGCCTGACCACGCAGGAGCAGCTGAACCGGTACTACCCCGGTATAGCACTGGAGCCGGGTGCCAACGACGCGGCAGCTCTGGTGCGCCTCAACGTAAGCGGCAACGGGGCCACGGCGGGCGTGGTGCTTTACTACCACGACCCGGTCGACGTGTCGACGGCTATCAGTCACACGTTTGGTATCAACAGCGCCCGGCACTTTTACCAGGTAGAAGCGCCGCAGCTGGGTAGTCCCCTGTCGACGCTGACCTCACTGCAACAGGTTAACGCGGCGCTGACCGGGCAGCAAACGTACCTCCACGGCTTGCTGGGCTTGCAAACCAAGATTGAGATTCCGTACCTGCTCGACCTGCGCAACTTTGGGCAGAACTTTGTGATTACCAACGCGACTATGACGGCGGAAGTCCCCGCTACCACGCTCAGCAACCGGCTGGCGCTATCCCCGCCCACCACGCTGGCCGTGTCGACTACCGACCGCAACAACCACCAGGGCACGGCCTTCACGAACGCTACCTACAACCCCACCGTTACCAGCCGCGACGGCATCACGCAGGCCGGCTACACGTGGTCGGTGCTGGCGTACTGCCAGAACGTGCTGAGCGGCGCGGTGCCCAACAACGGGATGCTGCTAGCTACTACCACCCCCTCGTCGCCCGAGCGCGTGGTACTGGGCGGCCCCCGGCGCACCCTCAACCGCTTACAGCTGCGGCTTTACCTCATTAGCAACGGCCGCTAGGTCAGGGTGATAGGTTAAAAAGCAAGTAAAAACGCCCCGGCAGCACGTCTGCCGGGGCGTTTTTTCGTTAAGAAAGCAGTGCTGAAATAAATCGGGCCAAAAAGGCCGGTGATGGTACCTTCGGCCGCCGTTTTTTGTTATCTGCTCGTGTCCGATTTACTACCTGCTCCCGCCCACCGCCCCGATTTGCTGCGCGTGTCTTACGACGACTACCGCGCCCTGCCCGCCATCGCCAATTCCGACCTGTCGCGCCTGCGCAATGCCCTCGACGGCCGCCCCCCGCGCACCGATTCGGGCTCGGGGGCGCTGAGCTTCGGCACGGCGTTTCACACCGCTTTGCTTGAGCCCGATGACTACCTGCCCGGCCAGCCGGGCCTCAACGATACGCTAATCTGGTGGCTGGTTGAGGGCGTGAAGCTCAATGCCGAGCTCAACCGCCTGCTCGAACACGGCCTCACCGAACGCAGTGCCCTTTTCACCGAGCCCACCACCAATACCATGTGCAAGCTGCGCGCCGACCTTGTCCTCGACCAGCCCGGCCAGCCCTACACGGTAGTCGATTTTAAAACCACGATGGCCCGCGACGCCGAGCACTTCCGCTGGCAGTGCTCGGCCTACGACTACGACCGGCAGGCGGCCTTTTATACCGATGCCCTGCACGCCGAGCGCTTTCTGCTGGTGGGCGTGCAAAAAGTCGAGCCCTTCGGCGTCTTCCCCCTCGAAGTGCCCGCCGACATGCTGGCCGAAGGCCGCCGCAAGTACCTAAGCCTGCTGCGGCTGCTGCACGCCCCTGGTACCGCGCCCGCCTTCCGCGCCAAAGCCGTGCAGGACGCCGTAGACTCGCTGGGCTTGTAGGCAAAATAGTAGCACGAACTCAGTAGCTTATACGCATCGGTAGTTCGCATAAATAGCCCCGGTGAAGCTTTCCCAATAAACATTGGGAGGGCTTCACCGGGGCTATCTTATTTTCAGCAACCTGCTGAAGAAGAACTGCTTACTTGATTTTTTTCGCACAAAAAGGTATAAAAAATTCAAATAGTAGTTTGCGGAAGTCTATTTTAGAGGCTGTTTTGCCCACGGCTGCTTAGCTCGCGCAGCAAGTCTTTAAGCAAAACCGGCTCGTGCAACTGCCGCAGAAGGTAGCCCAAATAGTCCGTTTCAGCCCGCAGGCTGCGCTTGATTTCGCGCAAGCGGGTGCGCTGCTGCTTTTCGGTGCCGCTCCAGGGCGCATCGGCTACGGGCCGCTGAGCGGTGGTGAGCTGCTGACTTAGCTGCGCCTGTTGCTGGGCCAGCGCCTGCGTATAGCGCCGCAATAAATCGTCGGCCTCGGGGGTAGGTGCCTCGCCGGCAGGGGCTTCGGCCAGCAGGGCAAGTAGGGCTGCTAGGTCGCCAGCCGCGTAAGCCACCGTGATGCGCTGCATCAGCTCAGTTTGAGCTTGTTGGGTAGCGGCATCAGCCAGCGCGGCGCGGTCGGGGTGGTGCAACCGGGCCAACTGGCGGTAGGCGGCTTTGGTATTCTGGAGCAGCGCCTGTCCCGCCGTATCAGCCTGTTGGGCTTTTGCTTCGCGGGCGGCCTGCGCCCGCCGCTGGCGGCGCTCGCGGGCGCAGGCGGCGGCTTGCTCGTGGTGCGGTAGCCTGGGGGCCGCTGGCTGGCCGACAGCAGTGGGCTTGGGTGGGGTAGGGGCCGGCGCGTAGCGCGTCAGCACGGCCGATTCGTCTTCTCCAAACCGTTCTTGCAGGCTTTGGGCATTGTGTAGCAGCAATTCCGTCACCTGCTGCTCCTCGGCGCGGCTGAGGTAGCCGCCAAGCAGGGCTTCTTCCAATGGCGCGTAAAGGGCGCGGCGGGCGGCCACGGTAGCGGCCGCCAACGGGCCCACCTGCCGCCAATAGGCTTGGCGCGTGGCTACCTGCGCGGCGCGTAAGGTATGTAGTTGCTCGCGCAGCGCCTCCACGGCCCGGATGGTTTGGCGAAAAGCCTGCTGCGCCGGAGTGCCGGCAGGCTCAGCGGCGGGCTGGCGTTCGGGTAAGGAAAGGCGTAGAGGTAGAGAAAAATCGGCCATTGCGGCAAAAGTAATCGTTAAGAGAAATGAAATAACCTTTCGCTATTAAGAGTAGTATAGCACCGCATAATTGCTGTCAGCGATTAGAGGGAATGTTTATTGAATGACTTGTTGTAATTATTTGCTGTAAAAAAATAAATTAAAAATATTTATAAATTACTTGCAGATATAAAAACTGTTCGCCTACCTTTGTCACACTAAACCACCACAGCCATGTATCACCTCACACTCAGCCGCCGGATTTCGGATAAGACGCAGCCAGAACGGCTGCCGCTGCTCGGTACATGTGCCTGCCGCTAACTTAGGTTAGTACTGCCACTGCCCGAGCCATTAAGCTCGGGTTTTTTTGTGTTTAGCCGGTTCTTCAGCCGCTTATTCCCTCTCTGCCCGATGCTTTTTATCCGCCCCAGCTACCCGTTGCCGCAGCTCCTGAGCCAGCCCGTTAGCGGTTGGGGCAAGCGGGCGAACCATGCTTTTTATTTGCGAAGTAAACGCCGGTAATTACCGGACGTAGCGCGCACTGAAAAGCCTGGCCCTGCAAGCCAGGCTTTTTTGTGTAATTACTAAACGAATAAAAACGCGTTTTTATTCGAAAGAGAAAGTATTGCCTTTGCAATGCTAAAGTAATTGTCTGCGGAATTAAATTTTTGCCTATTTCTCATTTCTACTCTTCCCCACCTATGCGCTTCAATTTTAACTTTCGCAAAGCGCCGCCTGCCCCCGTTCGCAACCACGAAGGCGCGCCGGCCTACGTGCTTACCCCGGCGCTGGAGCTGTACACCGCCGTCGCCACGGCCGCCCTCAGCGACCAGTTCTACGAAACGGCTGACACCCGCCTGGCCCGCTTGCGCGAGCTGGTAGCCCAGAATGAGCCGCAGTTCGTGGCCCGCCTGGCGGTGTATGCCCGCGAGCAGCTCTACCTGCGCTCGGTGCCGCTGGTGCTGGCCGTGGAGCTGGCGCGCATTCATCGGGGCGACAACCTGGTGAGCCGCCTGGTGGCGCGGGTGGTGCAGCGGGCCGACGAAATCCCGGAGCTCTTGGCCTTCTACGCCCAAGCCAACGGCCGCAGCGGCCCCAAAACCCTGGGCCGCCTTTCCAAGCAGATGCAGCACGGCCTGGCCCTGGCTTTCAATAAGTTAGACGCCTATCAGCTGGCTAAATACAACCGCGACGGGGCCGTGCGCCTGCGCGATGCCCTGTTCTTGGTGCACCCCAAGCCCCGCGACGAAGCCCAGCAGGCCGTTTTCGACCAACTGGTAGCCGGCACCCTGCCCACGCCCTACACCTGGGAAACCGAGCTGTCGGCCGCCGGGCAGGTAGCCTACGCCTCGCCTGCCGAGCGCGCCGCCGCCGTGGCTTGCACCTGGGAAACCCTCGTGACGAGCGGCCGCCTGGGCTACATGGCCCTGCTGCGCAACCTGCGCAACTTGCTGGAAGCCAACGTGGCCGCCGCCGTGCTAGCCCACGCCTGCGCCACCCTGGCCGACCCCGGCCAAGTGGCCCGCGCCAAGCAACTGCCCTTCCGCTTTCTGGCCGCGTACCGCGAGGTGCTGGCCCTGAACCATGGCGCGGCGGCCCCGGTGCTGGCGGCGCTCGAAGCGGCCATCGCGGCCAGCGTGGCCAATGTGCGCGGCTTCGACGGCACCACCCGCGTGGTAGTGGCCTGCGACGTGTCGGGCTCGATGCAAAAACCCATTTCGCCCCGCAGCAAAGTGCTGCTCTACGACGTGGGCCTGGTGCTGGGGATGCTGCTGCAAAGCCGTTGCCAGCACGTAGTTACGGGTATGTTCGGCGATACCTGGAAGCGCATCGCCCTGCCCCAGGGCCAGGTGCTGCGCAACGTGCAGGAGTTCTACCGCCGCGAAGGTGAAGTAGGCTACTCTACCAACGGCCACCTCGTGATTCAGGACCTGCGCCAGCGCCGCGAGGTAGTGGATAAGGTTATGATTTTCACCGACTGCCAGCTCTGGGATAGCACTGGCCACGACCGCACCCTGGCCCAGGAATGGGCTGCCTACCGCGCCAACGTGGCTCCGCAGGCCCGCCTGTACCTCTTCGACCTTGCCGGCCACGGCCCCACCCCGCTCGCCGTGCGCGCCGAGCACGGCGTGGCCCTCATCGCGGGCTGGTCCGACAAGGTATTCGACGTGCTGGCGGCTCTCGAAAACGGCGGCGACGCTCTCACCGAAATTCAGAAAATCGAGCTGTAAAACACGCGGCCCGGCCGGGCAATCAAGCGAAACCCCCGGCCGGAATTGCTCTCTGAAAGCAGCGTACAGAAGAACGTTCGTCATGCTGAGCGCAGCGTAGCGGAGTCGAAGCATCCCTGCCGCTTCGTTGCTAAGCGTCAGAAATTAGTGCTGAGGTAGAGATGCTTCGACTCCGCTGCGCTCAGCATAACAGAATCAAACCTAAAAATATGAACCGCGACTACCGCCAGCAGCTGGCCCGCGAAACCCTGGCCGCCCTGGAAGCCGGCCACTACCCCGGTCCCACCGGCCCCGTAAACTTCGCCGAAGCCCAGCGCGGCGCCCAGACCGGCAGCTACCTCTACCGCCCCGCCGATGCACCCGACCTGCTGCGCGAGCTAACGTGGCCCGCCGGCCCGCTGGCCGAGGTGCGGGTGCAACACGCCACCACGCTCGAAGCCGCCGCGCAGTTGGCGGCGGAGTTTGAGCGGGTAGGGGTGCTCAATTTTGCCTCGGCCCGCCACCCCGGCGGGGGCTTTTTGGGCGGCAGCCAGGCCCAGGAAGAAAGCCTGGCCCGGTCGTCGGGGCTGTACCCGTGCCTTACGCAGTTTGCCGAGATGTATAGCTATAACAGCCTGCCTACCAGCACGGCGCTCTACAGCGACTACCTCATCTACTCGCCCGGCGTGCCCGTGCTGCGCCGCGACGATGGCCAGTGGCTGCCCCAGCCGCTGCTACTCGACATCATCACGGCCCCGGCTGTGAATGCCGGCGCGCTCGCCCGCAACGCGCCCCACTTGCTGCCCCAACTGGTGCCCACCATGCGCCAGCGGCTGCGGCTGGTACTGGCTGCCGCCGCCCGCCACGGCGTGGAGGCGCTGGTGCTCGGGGCCTGGGGCTGCGGCGTCTTCGCCAACGACCCGGGGCAGGTGGCCCGGCTCTTTGCCGAAGCGCTGGCCGAGCCCGCCATTCGGGGGCGCTTTCGGTGCATTGCGTTCGCCATTTTCGACCCCAAGCCGCCGCACGCCGTGCTGCGCGCTTTTGAAAACGAGCTGGATTTTAAAGAATTGGCAACATAATTGATAACCCTTATGCACGCAGTCCGTATACTGTTCAGCTTAGGCACACGACTGACCCCTTAATGGCAGCCGTTGGCCGGAACGGCTACCCGCCGGGGCCTCGATGCCCCGGCGGCCCGTTCCACACCTGGGGCCAGGCCCTCTCCCTCCGCAGGTGCCGTAGGTTGGCGCTACTTCGTGGTAAAGTTTTCGGCGGCGGCTATGGCCGCGGCTCGCGGGTTCGAATCCCGCTATCGGCTCCGGCAGATAAACGCAAACACTGCGCCGGCCGCCCGTTGCCCTGTCTTTCTTTCTCGCTGCCGGGTGTCGTAGCCGGGCGTTACTTCGGGGTATAAGTTCGATTCTTATCTCGGCCGCTACGTGTAGAAACTGGCTGAGTAGCTCAACGGTAGAGCAGCAGTCGCAGGCGACTTATTACCCCGGCAGCTTGTGGAGGTGCCAACCCAAAAACTTCTTTCTGACGTGAAAACAATTTCCACCTTTTCAGCTGACTAGCAACTTGAAAACGAGTGCCGTAGGCGAGCCTTACTTCGTACATCTGTTCCTGTAGGTTCGAATCCTACTCCGGGGCTTGCCCTGGGTGGCGGAATTGGTAGACGCGCGATTCCTTTGGGTGGCTCGCCGCCTGTCGCCTCGTTTTTTGCTTTTGTTTGGGTGCCGTAGCCCGGCCATACTTCGCACTCTTAATGCCCAGGTCGCAGGTTCGAATCCTGCTGGCCGCTGCTTCGGCAGCGGCCGTAGCTCAGGGGTAGAGCAGGATATGGAAGGCCAGGCGCTTGTTGCCCCAAGCTAAAAACTACAAAACCCAGTGCCGTAGGAAGGCGCTACTTCGTCTGGTTGAAGCCTGCTTTCGGGCAGGTTGGGTTCGATTCCCGTCCCGAGACTCCGGTCTTGGGAATGCCGCCGACCGCTTGTTGCCTGGGTTGAATTTTAAACTTGCTTGCCTACTAAAAACCGGTGCCGTAGCGGGGCCATACTTCGTCGCGATTGAGGCGGTCGCGGGTTCAAATCCCGCCCGCTGGCTTGGCCAGCGGTGGCGCAGTGTTTAGCGCACCTTACTGAAAGGTTCCGCGCTTGTTGCCCGGTTTTTTAGGAATGTACTGGCAATCTGAAGCTTACCCTGCCCGGCTAAAACTGGGTGCCGTAGGGCAGCGCTACTTCTACATTCCGTGGCCCGCTGGGCTGCCGCAGGTTCGAATCCTGCCCGCGCCTGCCGCCCGGCGGCTGAGCGGCTGAAAGCAGAATTACCGCCTAAAGTCGCTGCCCGCTTGTTGCCCCTTTTTGGGTTTAAAATCATTGTATCACGCTGGCTGCCAGCTGGCCAAAACCCTCCCTGAATCATGCGAAACGATGGTGCTCCCACCGCCCCGATGATGCTTTTCTCGCTCCTCTCACCCCCTTAAGCCGGCCGCCTCTGGGCCCTGCCGGCCCTGCCCCCATGGCAAACCGACACAAACCGCTACCCTGGCGCGTGCGCGTGGCCCAGGCCGCCGACGTGGCTCTGGCTCAGCGCCCCACCTGGGAAAAATGGCCGCTGCCGCGCCAGCTAAATTTTCTGTTTTCGGCCGAAGGCCAGGTTGAAATTAGCCGCCTAACCCAGCCGCATTCGGTGCTGGCCGAGCTGCACCGCCACCTCAGCGGCCGCCCGGCCGACGAGCACGGGCGCATCGCACACTTGCTGCGCCAGCTGGCCCAGCGCCGAACCGCGCTGTTTGCGCGCCCCGAGCTGGCGCCGGCGCTCGTGCAGCTGGGGTTGCACTACCCCCGCCGCCGGCGCGAGCTGGCCGACTGGCAGCCGCCCTCGAAGAATGCCTTCCGGCAGCTCGATAGCCTGGTGCGCCACCTCTTCGACGGCTTTGGCGATGTACCGGCCTGGGTGCGCCACCGCTGGGGCCAGGCCCCCGACGGGCGCAACGGCCTCTGCCCGAGTGCCCTGCTGGTGCACCTGGGTAGCGGCCAGCCGCTGCGCAGCTTCGCGGGGCTGCCGGGGCGCCTCAGCAAGCGGCAGGCGCACCTGATGCAGCAGGCTCCGGCTGGCTGCACCTTCCATGAGGCCTACCGCTACGCCCAACTGGCCGAGCGCGGGGCCTCCGAGTACCTGGGCGTGGTGCTGGCCTCGCCGCTGGGCCGCCTGCCCGTCGGGGACGATGATGATTTGTACCTGGCCGTGCTCGACCTGTTTCGTGTTGAGACCGAAGTAGATGCCTGGCAGTTTGGGTTGGTGTGCGACTACGTGCGCCTGCGCCGCTACCAGGGCACGGCTACCGAGCCGCCGCAGCCCGGCTTTTCGGTGCGGGGCCGCTCGCTGGCTTCGCTGCTGGCCCACACGGCCCGCTGGCAGCGTAGCCTCGGCCGCGGGCGCGCCAATCCGCACTTCAGCCAACTGCTCGATGCTACCTGGCCGGGCTTGCCGGTGCCGGGCTTCGTGGGCGGCGCGGGCGACTGGGTGCGCATCCGGCAGCTGCTGAGCTACCCCGAGCTGCTGGAAGAAGGCCAGCAGATGCAACATTGCGTGGCGTCGTTCCGGCAGCGCTGCCAGCGCGGGCAAGCGGGCATCTACTCGCTCACGCTGGGCGGGGCCCGCAAGCTCACGCTGCAGCTCTCGCCCGAGCGGCGGCTGGTGCAGGTGCGCGGCAAGCACAACCGAGCCCCCACCGCCGAGGAATGCGGCTGGGTGCTGAGCTGGCTCACGCAGGAAGGCATCACCGCCATCGACCGTGTGTGGGACCAGTACTACGCCTTGGCGTAAAGTATCTTATCAATAAGCTAAAGCCAGCCGGATGCCGTAGGCCCGCGCTACTCCGACCTGTCCCGTCGGGCCCGCTAGGGCCCGTTGCGCGGGCCGCTTGTTGCTCCGGCTTTTTAATAGTGCCTAGTGCATGGTGCTTAGTGCTTGGTAACAGCCACTAGGCACCATGCACTAGGCACTAAGCACCAACCACTAGGCACTAAGCACCAGCCTCTAAGCACTAAGCACCAATCTCTAAGCACTAAAAAAACATGGCCTCCCAACTACGTGGCAATGACTTGCGGCAGCTCGGCTTTCCCGAGGGCCACGCTATCGGGCTGGCGCTGGCGCAATTGCAGCGCAAAGAACACAAGCGCCTGCCCCAAACCGAGCAGCTAGCACTGCTCAAAACCATTCTGACCAACCCTACCGACTACCTCACCGACCTGGCCTGGAGCCACACGGCCGCCGCGCTGCTGCCGGCCCCGTCGCGGCACGTCGATTTAGTGGCGCGCAAGGAATACGCTACCTTCGGGGCCGAGCACATCGAGCAAGGGGCCATCCACCAGATGGAGGTGGCCATGAAGCTGCCCGTGACGGTGGCCGGTGCCCTCATGCCCGACGCCCACCACGGCTACGGCCTGCCCATCGGCGGCGTGCTGGCGACGGATAACGCGGTGATTCCCTACGCCGTGGGCGTGGATATCGGCTGCCGCATGGCGCTGTCGGTGTTCGACCTGCCGGCCAAGTACCTGGGCCAGCGCACCCAGGAGCTGCGCAATTTGCTGCTCGCCCACACCCGCTTTGGCGGCGGGCGCGGCTGGGAGCGCGGCCAGCGCCTGGGCCACGACGTGCTGGAGCGCGACGAATTCCAGGCCGTACCGTTCCTGAAAAACAAGCACGCCACGGCCGTGGAGCAGCTCGGCACCTCGGGCTCGGGCAACCACTTCGTGGAGTTTGGCCTGGTTGAAATCACCGACCCGGCCAATGAGCTAGGGCTGCCGCTGGGCCAGTACGTGGGCGTGCTGTCGCACTCGGGCTCTCGCGGCCTGGGCGCCAGCGTGGCCAACCACTACACCGGCCTGGCCCGCGACGTGTGCAAGCTGCCCGCCGAAGCCCAGTATCTCGCTTGGCTAGGCCTCGACACCGAGGCCGGCCAGGAGTACTGGGCCGCCATGACCCTGGCCGGCGATTACGCCGCCGCCTGCCACGAGCAAATTCATCGCCGCCTGGCCAAAGCGCTAGGGGAGAAGCCCCTGGCGAAAATCGAAAACCACCACAACTTCGCCTGGCGGGAAACGCTGGCCGATGGCCGCGAAGTCATCACGCACCGCAAGGGCGCCACGCCGGCCGGCGCGGGCGTGCTCGGCATCATCCCCGGCTCGATGACGGCCCCCGGTTTTATTGTGCGCGGCAAGGGAGCGGCCGCGTCGCTGGCCTCCGCCTCGCACGGGGCCGGGCGGCTGCTCTCGCGCACCCGCGCCAAGGCCGAGCTCGGCGAAGCCGAAGTGCGCCGCCACCTCGCCGACTACGGTGTGGAGCTCATCGGCGGCGGGCTCGACGAAGCGCCGATGGCCTACAAAGACATCCACGCCGTGATGGCCAGCCAGCGCGAGCTGGTGGACGTGCTGGGTTCGTTCACGCCCAAAATCGTGCGGATGGACGGCGCGTGATTATTTCTTACTGCCTTGAAATCCGACCGTGCTACCAGCCCCGTAGGTAGGGCAGGCTCTTTGGAGTCGTGTTTTCATTCGGAAATGAGCGGGGTCTTGCCCCGCTTTTTTTTGCCATAGGTCACACATGCAAAAGGCCCGCTACCACTGGTAGCGGGCCTTTTTTATTGGCAGTAAACCAGGTGGTTATTCCACTACCAGGCGCTTGGCTACCACGCCGGCGTTGGTTTCGGCCTGCACCGAATACACGCCGGCGCGCAGGTTATCGAGCGGCAGGTCGAGGGTAGGGGCCGTGCTGCCCAGGGTGCGGCGCACTACCACGCGGCCCAGGTTGTCGACCACCGTTACCGCCGTGGCCGCGCCGGTGCGCAGCGCCTGCGGCAGCAGCAGCTGCACCGTGCCGTGGGCCGGGTTGGGGTAGAGGCTCACCAACTGCGCGGTGGCGGCCGGCGCGGCGGCCAGCGGCGCGGCCGTGCCAAACACGATGGCGTAGCGGCCGGTGGCCGCGTCGGCCGGGGCCAGCGTCAGGCTGATAGTAGGCGTGGTGGCCAGGTCGGTGTAGGTGCCGGTGAGGGCATCGCGCAGGTAGGCGTGGTAGCCGGCGGGCAGGTTGGCCAGCTCATCCACGGCCAGGGTGTAGGGGCCGGCCACGGCGGCGTGCAGGTGCAGCGGCACGGTGGTAGTGGGGCCAGTGAGCGACGGCAAGCCGCTGATGGACAGCGCCGCGCTGCCAAGGTCGGCGGCTAGGTCGAGGCCGTGGGTGGCGGGCAGGTAGTGGGCATCAAAATCAGCATCGAAGCCCGCCGTAGCGCCCTGCTCGAAATAGATATACGTTTGGTTGGCCACGGTGGCATTGCGCAGCGTGAGGGCCAGGTGGGGGCGCGGGTCGGCGGCCGTGCGCTGAAACAGCGTGTTGTCGGGCGCGTTGAGGCGGGCGGCGTTGGTGAAGTTGACGGTGCCCGTCTGGCCCGAGGCTACCCGCACGAAGAAGCCCTGGGCCACCGGCAGCACGTTGGTGCCGGTGTTGGCCGACGCGCCATTGACGTAGCTGGTATAGGTGCCGGTATACTGGCCGCTGCTCTTAAACACGTACAGCGCGCTTTCGAGGCCCGAAGAATTGGTTCGCACCACGTCGTAGTTGATAGCGCCGGGGTAGGGGTTGCCCAGCAGCTGGTAGCCGGCCGTGGCCTGCGCGCCGCGCATGAGGTTCACGCGGCTGATGCTGCCATTGTTAAGCGTGCCTACGAAATCAACCAGCTCGGTGCCGGGAATATTCACGGTGTAGCCCGAGGTGGGGATTAGCGGGTCGGAAAGTGCTGCAGGCGACGCAAAGCCCTTGTCAAACTCGGGCGACGAATTGCTAAGACCCAGGCGGCTCTGGTTGTAGAAATACACCGTCGGAAACGGCGTCACGAGCGGCGGGGTCGCGTCAGTGTTATACGCCGGGTTCACGGTCGGCGCAAAGCCGCTGGTCGTGAAGTCGGCCACCGTGCTGCCGCTCACCGGCGGGCTGTAGTGGCGGTAGCCGGGGCCAGCATTGAGGGTGGGCGTGATGTAGCGCTGCACCGTGGCCGTGCCGGTGGCCTCCGCGCTGCCGTTGTTCACCACGTAGGCCGTGCCGCTGGCGTTCGAGCTCAGGGTAAACGGCTGGCCGCTGCCGATGGCCAGGTTGCCATTGAGCGTGAGCCCGCCCGTCGATTGAATCGCTACCGGCCCCGTAGTAGTGGCCGTGGCCGTGCCCACCGAGAGGTTGGGGAAGGTGGAGAGCGCGCTGCCGCCCACCGACTGCACCCGGCTGCCCACCAGCGCCACCAGCCCGGTGCCGCCGCCCGCCACCGTGCCGCCGGTGTTGCTGAAGTCGCCACTCACGTTCAGCACCCCGCCCGACACGAGCGTAAGGGTAGCGCCCGTGTTCAACGCCACCGAGTTGGCCGCCTGGCCGGCTACGCGCACGGTAGGCTGGTTGGGCGTGGGCGTGGTGCCCGGAAACGTGGCCGCCAGCAGCGTGGCCCCCGGCGTGTAGGTGCCCGGAATAAACACGTCGTCGGCGCTGGTGGGCACCCGCTGGGGCACCCAGTTGGCGGCATTGGTCCACTCGTCGCTCACGAAGCCCGACCAGATGAGCGGGGCCGTGATGGCCGCCGCGATGTCGTACACGTCGATGGGTACCAGCGGCGCGCTGGGGTTTAGCGGGTTAGCCTGGCTCGGAATAATGTTGCCGATGCGGCTGGCCTGGCCCGTGGCCAGGTCGAGGCTGTAGAGGTTGCTGGCGTTGTAGCCGCTGGGCCGGTCGTCGGTCACTTCCACCAAATAGGCCACGTTTTGCCGCGTGCTGCGGTCGTAATACACGTCCATGTCAATGGCTATGTCATTCTCGGCCAGCGCATACGGCCCCGGCTGGCCCGACCCCGTGATGTAGAACGTGCTGCGGGTGGGCGCGGTGAGCGTGCCGGCATCGGGTGGGCTTTGTATCGAAATAATGCCCCCGCTCAGCTCATCGTAGTCGTAGAGCGTGGTGCTGCCCGCCCCCAGCGTAGCATTGATGTAGGCCACCGAGCCCACGCCCGGCGCGGCCGGGATGGTAGGCACCGGCGTGCCGGTCGTTATCGCCACGGGCGTGGCCACGGGCGTGCCCACGGCGGCGCTGTAAGCCAGGTTGGTATCCTGGGCGGCCAGGCCGCCGGTGTTGGGGTTCAGGCGGTAGTTGCGGCCGTTGGTGCTCACCACCCGGATGCGGTCGGCCGCCGGGTTGAAGTCGAAGCCGATGCGCTTGCTGCTGGGGCCCGTGTTCGCGTTGCCCAGGTTCAGGGTGAGGGGGGTAGTGTTTACGGGCGTGGCCACCGTGGCCGTGCCGCTGGCGCCCGGTGCCAGGGTGTAGAGCTGGGTGGCGCCGGTGGCCGCGTTGTAGCCCAGCCCATACAGTTGGCCATTGTTGGGCCGGTAGTCGATGCCCACCAGCACTTGCCCGGCCGTGATGCCGGTGATGTTAGACGGCACGTAGCTAATACCATAGGCCGTGCCCGTGGTGGGGTCGGTGGGCGCGCCGGTGGTGGGCGAAATCGGGATGAGCAGCGGCGTGCCCGCCGGGTACAGCTGCACCCCCGTAAACGGGTTTACGACATCGTAAGTAGCTATGCCCAAGCCGTAGATGGTCGTTTGGGCGCTGGCCGCGGCGGCCGCGCCGGCCAGGAGCAGCGTTAGCAGGCCGCACCGGCGGGCCGGCCGGGCACTGGCGCCAGCAAGTAAAGATGAAAGCATAAAGCGGGGAAGGTGAGGGGGAAAGAAAAAAGACGACTGAAATATAGCGGTTTTTGGCTTAGGGGCTTGCCCAAGGCCCCGGCCCACATCGCTAATGAATTCGCCATCAGGCGGCTGGCCCGGCCAGTTCCGGCGCTACTATCCGCACCGCATCGCCCACCCGGATGGTGCCGCCCCGCGCAATGTGCGCCGTGAGGCCGCCGTGCCCGCGCATGGCGTTGTAGCCGCCGGGGCCCAATTCTTCCTCCATGCGCGAGCAGGGGTGGCACTCGCCCGTGATGTCGAGCAGCACTTCGTCGCCAATCTGCACCTGGCGGCCCTTCAGCGCCAGCAGGTTGAGGCCGCTCACTACCAGGTTGCGGCGCAGGCGGCCGGGCGCTACCGGCCCGGGCAAACCCAGGTAGCCAGCTACCGCCGCCAGGTGCTCGTGCTGAATAAGCGTGACCTGGCGCTTGCCGCCGGGCTTCACGCTGGCGTGGTCGCCGGCCAGGCGCTGGTCGGTGAGCACCTCGGCCTCGGGCACGGCCAGCGGCTCGGTGCGGCGGGCCGTGCGCAGGCCTATCCATTCGAGCCGGCCCTGCTGGGGCAGCGTAGCCAGCAGCTGGGCCACCGTCGATTTAGAATCACCAAAAAAAGGAAAGGCCATTGCGTAGTAAGGCGAAAATGAAGGATTAATGTAGGCTACCCGCGCCGGCAAGTGCCCGGCAGGGGTAGCGCGCTGCTATACGAAAAATCCAGGAAAATACGCCGAAATTCTCAACTCCGCGGCGGGCCTTTCGTACAGCACTCAGCCGGCCCGCCGCGCCTCCTGGCGCGTTTGCGGGCGGCACCTAGCTCGTTTCTAGTTTCTCAAAAAAACCTGTTCTTATGGCTACGCAAGCCTCGCCCAAACCCAAGAAAGAAGACTCGAAAGGACTGACCCCCACCAAAGGTGCCGGCCAGCCCCAGTCCAACCCGGCCGTGAACGTGCAGCCGCTGCTCGACCAGCAGCTGCGGGCACCTTCGCCCACGCAGCGCTTTGGCACCGTGAGCCAGCGCCTGCCCATCGGCCTCGACGACAACGTGCGCCTCGAAAGCGTGCAGATGCTAAACCAGCTGCTGGCCGACACCATCAGCCTGCGCGACCTTTACAAGAAGCACCACTGGCAGGTAGTAGGCCCCACCTTCTACCAGCTGCACCTGCTGTTCGACAAGCACTATGAGGAGCAGGCCGAGCTAGTAGACACCATTGCCGAGCGCATCCAGATTCTGGGTGGCGTGGCCGTGGCCATGGCCTTCGACGTGGCCGAAATCACCAGCATTCCGCGCCCCCCGCGCGACCGTGAGGAAGCCCCTATTCAGGTATCGCGCCTGCTGGAAGCCCACCAGATTATCCTCAAAAACTGCCATGAGTACGCCAAGAAAGCCGACGACCTCGGCGACGATGGTACCAACGACCTGGTAGTAAGCAACGTGATGCGTACCAACGAGCTACAAGTGTGGTTTGTGTCGGAGCACGTAGTAGAGTCGCCCCTGACGAAAGCCGAGTAGCGCGGCCCCGCCAAGCTGCTGCTGAAGCCCGGTCGGCCACGACCGGGCTTTTTTTGTGCGAGCCCCCGGCAGCGGCTAGTATCTTCGGGCCTTTCGCTTAATTGCTATGACGACCCCTCCCCCCGATGCTGGCCCGCCGGCCGCCGGCCGCGCCGCGGCGGGCTCGCTGTGGCGGGCCGTGCCGGGCCTGGTGCGCTGGCCCAATCTCGTCATCATGCTCCTGAGTTTGGTGCTGGTGCGCAGCCTGCTGCTGCGCGGCCAGCCGCTGGCCGAGGTGCTGCTGGCCCCGCGCTTTGGGCTGCTGGTGCTGGCGGCGCTGCTGGTGGCGGCCGGCGGCTACATCATCAACGACTACTACGATGTGAAAATCGACGCCATCAACCGGCCCGACCGGCTGGTGGTGGGCCGCCTGCTGGGCCGGCGCCAGGCCATGCTGGCCCACGTGCTGCTGAGCGGGGTAGGGGTGCTGCTGGCCGTGCTGAGCGGGGCGGGCAAGCGCCAGGCGCTGGCCATCGGCCTCGTCACGCTGGGGGCGGCCCTGCTGCTGTGGGGCTACTCGGCGCGCTTCAAGCGGGTGGCGCTGGTGGGCAATATCAGCATCGGGCTACTCACGGCGGCGCTGGTGCTGCTGCCCGAGCTACAGCTGCTCACGGCCCGCAAAGCGGTGTGGCTCTACGCGTTGGCGGCTTTTTTGCTGACGGTAGTGCGCGAGATAATCAAGGACATTGAGGACATGCGCGGCGATGCCCAGCACGACTGCCGCACCCTGCCGCTTGTCTGGGGCGTGGCGCGCAGCAAGTGGGTAGCGGGCCTATTCTTGGCTGGGCTGGGCGCGCTGGTGCTGCTGGCCGCCGCCGCGCTGCCCGCCCTGGGCCGCTGGCCGCTGGCGGCCTGGCTACTGGCCCTGGTAGTGTTGCCGCTGGCCTGGCTGGCGCGCCTGCTGTGGGTAGCCGACCGCCGCCGCCACTTTCGCCAGCTCAGCGCCTGGTGCAAAGGCATCATGCTGGCCGGCGTGCTGAGTATGCTGCTGGCGTAGGCGGGATGAGCGGATGAGTGGATAGTGCTGTCCTTGCGAGCGAAGCAATTGCACCTGTTGTGCCGCGCCGTTCGGGTGCGATTACTTCGCTCGCAAGGACAGCACTATCCACTCACCCACTCACCTACTCATCCACTCATCCAAAAAAACCACTCACCCAGAACCCCGCCACTTCACCATTTCGCCATCTCACCTCAACCGTGGGGGCGGGAAATCCGTTGAGGCGCTAATAACCTTTTTTTCTGAACAAAAGACTATGCGTTTCTTTCCGCTCTTGCTGGCCGGGTTGATGGGTAGCTCGCTGGCTGGCTGGAGCCAAGGCCTGCCCGGTGCCCAGGCCGAAACTTCCAAGCCCCCCAAGCGAATCACGATTTTGCCGGTGCCGGTGCTGTTTTATCAGCAGGAAACCGGCGCGGGCTACGGCTTGGGCGGGCTGCTGAGCGGCCGCCTCGGTAACGACACCATCACGCGCGCGTCGAACGTGCGCGTGCAGTACTGGACCACCCAGAAAAAGCAGTCGCTGCTGCAATTTGTGCACACCGTGTACTCGCCGGGTGAGAAGTTTTACCTCAACGGCGAGGTGAGCTACTACAAAAACCGCCTGTACTTTTTTGGCGTCGGCAACGATGCCCCGCAGGTGCAAAGCAGCAACCGCTCGTTTCTGAATTTCGAGCTGTTCATCATCAACCAGCGCTTCCAGAAAAGCATTGCCAAAAACCAGTTTTTGGGTTTGCAATACCGTCTGTCGCGCGTGTTCAATCTTCAGACCGAAGCTGGCCGGGTAAATGATAATGGCGACGCGATTCCCATCACGGACTTCAACAACCCCAATCAGCAGAACTACTTCACCATAGACCCGCGCGTAGACCAGCGCCGCAATTTCAGCACCTCGGGCGTGGGGCCGGTGTACACCTACGACAGCCGCGACGTGGCCCTGGGGGCCTCCAAAGGCAGCCTGCTCGACTTGCAGGTAATGTTCAACGGCAAGTTTATCGGCTCCGACTACAACTTCGTGCGCTACCAGATTGATGCGCGGCACTTCCAGCCGGTTTTCAGCAGCAAAACCATCCTGGCGCTGCAATTTCTGGGGCAGTTTCACTCGGGCAATGTGCCGTGGCACGGGATGGCCGGCCTCGGGGCCAACCTCGGCGGCACGCTTTACAACAACGCCAACCTGATGCGCGGCATCTACGAGCAGCGTTTCCGCGACCGCCAGATGATGACGGCCCAGGCCGAGCTGCGCCAGCATTTGTTCTGGCGCTTCGACGGGGCCGCTTTCCTCGGCGTGGGGCAGGTAGGGAATAATATTCAGGACTACACCTTTGGCGGTATTCACACGGCCGGCGGGGTAGGGGCGCGCTTCAACTTCATCCGGCGCGACCGCGTGAACCTGCGCTTCGACTACGCCTTCGGCACCGACCCTGGCTTTTACTTCGCCATCGGCGAGGCCTTTTAAGCGCGGCCTCCAGGCCGATAACTGACTAAGCCGGGCTGCCTTTTGGGCGGCCCGGTTTTTTTTGTGGCCATTTTGATGAAGGAGAACTGAAGCGCAAAAAAAAACAAGCAAACGGCCAAAATTTTTAGGCCCTTGCTAAACCTGGACGCAGCGCGGGTAGCAGGCTGAATGTTAGTATGCAAAGAAATAGGTGGATTATCTACAGTGCAGATTAACCGTTGTAGCCTAAGCGCGAGCGTTATCCAGCGGCGCTTATCCCGCGTACACGGGCTACCGATGAGCCAATTTGCCGCCCCCGCCTTTTTTCACGGTGCCCGCGAGGCTGCCGCCGCGCCCGCCCTGCTGCCCCGGCCCCTGCGGCTGCCTCGCCCCGCGCGGCTGCTCACCACGCCCGCCCAACTGGCGCGCAGCCTGTGGCAGCAGCTGCCGCCGCCCGCGCCCGGTCTGCAAGCTTGCGTCATTATTCCGGCCAAAGACGAAGCCCACAACCTGCCCGCTACCCTGGCCGCCCTGGCCGCCCAAGTAGAGCTGAGCGGCGCGCCCCTGCCCGCCGGCTGCCTCGAAGTAATCGTGCTGGCCAACAACTGCCTCGACGCCACGGCCGCCGTAGTGCGCCACGCTGCCGCCCGCCACCGCGGCCTGGCCCTGCATGTGGCCGAGCTGCAACTGCCTGGCGAGCTGGCCCACGTGGGCCAGGCCCGCCGCCTGCTCATGGATGCCGCCGCCCAGCGCCTGGCCGCCACGGCCGGCCCCCAGGGCCTCATCCTCAGCACCGATGCCGACACGCTGGCCGCGCCCGACTGGCTGGCCGCCTGCCGCGCCGAGGTAGCCGCCGGGGCCGCCGCCGTGGGCGGGCGCATCCTCACCCGCCCCGCCGCCCCCGAGCCCGAAGACCTTGGTGCCGACGAAACCGACTACCCCGCGCCCGCCGCGCCCGCCGCGCTGGCCGTGCGCCGCACCCAGCTGCGCGATGCTACCTACCACCTGCTGCGCAACCAGCTGGAGTGCCAGCTCGACCCCTGCCCCAGCGATCCCTGGCCGCGCCACCACCAGCACTTCGGGGCCAGCCTGGCCCTCACGGTGGCGGCCTACCAGCAGGTGGGCGGCCTGCCCGTGGTGCGCTATCTCGAAGACGAAGCCTTGTGGCGCGCCCTGTGCCGCCACGATTTGCCCGTGCGCCACAGTCCGCACGCACGCGTCAGCACCTCGGCCCGGCAGCAGGGCCGCGTGGAGGTGGGGCTGTCGTGGCAGCTGCGCGAGTGGGCCGCCCAGGCCCAGGCGCAGCGCGAGCCCGAAGTGGAGTGCCCGCGCCAGCTGGCCGGCCTCTGGCAAGCCCGCCACGAGCTGCGCGCCTGCTGGCAGCAGCGCTGCCAGCCCACGCCCGCCGGCTTCCGCGAGTGGGCCCTGATGCTGGGCGTGCAGGCCGGCGAAATGCACACTAAGCTACAAGCCGCCAAGTCGTTTGGTGAGTTTTGGGAGTGGGTGCTGGGCACCCGCGCCAGCGTGGGCTTTCACAAAGAATGCCGGATGCCGCTGGGCGAAGCCCTGGCCTGGCTGCGCCAGGCCGTGCGGCGCGGCGGCCCGGCCTGGTGAGTGAAATGCAGGAATCCACGTATTTCGGTACTACAGAAAGCCCTTCCGGCCCCGGAGGGGCTTTCTGGTTTTTGTGGCGTTCTTTACGGATAGTACTATTTTTTACTGGTGATACTTCTGCCTGCCGCCCAATGGGCCGCGGCCGATACGTCACTTTTTACTCTGTATTCGTATGGCGTTTTTCCATCGCCGCCGGCCACTGTTGGGCGGCCTGGCTTTGTTGAGTTTCACGTTTATTCCGTCTTATTTCGCGATGGCTCAATCTTCTGGCGCGCCCGCCGCCTCCGTCACCCTGCGCTCTGGCCCGGCGCTGCTTGCGCCCTGGAGTGGCCCGCACGGCGGCGTGCCGGCTTTCGACAAGGTGAAAGTCGCCGATTTCAAGCCCGCGTTGGAAGCCGCGATGGCTGAGAATCTGGCTGAAGTCGCAGCCATCGCCAACAACCCCAAGCCGGCCACTTTTGACAATACTATCGTAGCGCTGGAGCGCAGCGGCGCCACCCTCGACCGCGTACAGGCCGAGTATGGTGTTTGGAAAACGACCTTGAACGACAAAGCCTTCGGCGCGGTAGAAACCGAGATGGCCCCCAAAATGGCGGCTTTCAGCGACCAGATTTCGCAGAACGCGGCGCTGTTCCGGCGCATCGAAGCGGTGTACAAAGACCCCGCTACCAAGAAGCTGACGCCCGAGCAGCAGCGGCTGGTGGAGGTGCGCTACAAGGCCTTCGTGCGCGCTGGGGCCAAGCTCGACGCGCCGGCCAAAACCCGGCTTTCGGCCATCAACCAGCAGCTAGCCGGCCTTTTCACCAAGTTCTCGCAGAACGTGCTGGCCGACGAGGCCGACTCGGTGCTGGTACTGAAGACCGACAAGGACCTAGGGGGCCTGCCAGCCTCGCTGCGTGAGGCGGCCAAAACCACGGCCACCACGCGGAAGGTGGACGCCGCGGGCGTTATCACCAATACGCGCTCTAGCATTGACCCATTTTTGACGTACTCGGACCAGCGGGCGCTGCGCGAAAAGGCCTGGCGCATGTTTACGAACCGCGGCGACAACGGCGGCGCACATGACAACAACGCGCTCATCACCCAGATTTTGCAGCTGCGGGCCGAGCGGGCCAAACTGCTAGGCTACCAGACCCACGCCCACCTGCGCCTCGACAACACGATGGCCAAAACGCCCGAGGCCGCCATGCAGCTGATGCTCGATATGTGGAAGCCCGCCGTGGCCCGCGTGCACGAGGAAGTGGCCGATATGCAGGCGCTGGCTGTGAAAGAAGGCGCGCCCGCTGGCTTCAAAATCGAGCCCTGGGACTACCGCTACTACGCCGAAAAGGTGCGCAAGGCCCGCTACGACCTCGACCAGAACGAGGTGAAGCAGTACTTGCAGCTCGACAAGATGCGCGAGGGCATGTTTTGGGTGGCCGGCGAGCTGTTCAACTTCGCCTTCGTGCCCGCGCTCGACGTGCCCGTGTACCACCCCGACGTGAAGGTGTGGCAGGTGAACGACCGCACCACCGGCAAGCAGGTGGGCCTCTGGTACTTTGACCCCTACGCCCGGCCCGGCAAAAACTCGGGCGCCTGGATGAATGCCTACCGCAAGCAGGAACGCCTCGACGGCAAGCCCGTGACCACCATTGTCTCGAACAACTCCAACTTCGTGAAGGGCAAGGATGGCGAGCCGGTGCTCATCTCCTGGACCGATGCCACCACGCTGTTTCACGAGTTTGGGCACGCGCTGCACGGGCTGTCGAGCAACGTGACCTACCCCACACTCTCGGGTACGAGCGTGGTGCGCGACTACGTGGAGTTTCCGTCGCAGCTGCTCGAAAACTGGCTGCCCACGCCCGAGGTGCTCAATCGCTTTGCCCTGCACTACCAGACCGGGGAGCCCATTCCGGCCGCATTGGTGAGCCGCATCGACAAGGCCAGCACCTTCAACGAGGGCTTTGCCACCACCGAGTTTCTGGCCAGCGCCCTCATCGACATGAAGCTGCACCTGGCCGGCGACCAGAAAATTGACCCTGACAAGTTTGAGCGCGAGACGCTGGCCGAGCTCGGCATGCCCCGCGAGCTGGTGATGCGCCACCGCACGCCGCAGTTCAGCCACGTGTTTTCGAGCGATGGCTACTCGGCGGGCTACTACTCCTACTTGTGGTCGGTGGTGCTGGCGGCCGATGGCTTCAGCGCCTTTACCGAGGCCGGCGGGCCGTATGACAAGGCCGTGGCCGCCCGCCTGCGCCAGCACGTGTACACCGTCGGCAACACCGTAGACCCAGCCGCTGGCTACCGCGCCTTCCGCGGCCGCGACCCCAAGGTAGATGCCCTGATGAAGCAGCGCGGCTTCCCGCTGAGCGGCGCGGCGGTGCCTGCTAAAAAGCCTGCTGGTGCCAAGGCTACGCCGAAGCGTAGGTAGCGTTGGATATCAGTTTTTTTGAGAAAGCCCCGGCGCCGGGGCTTTCTTTTTTTGCTTAATTAGGCAGACGCGCTGCCCGGTCGGGGTAACCTCACCCCCCAGCCCCCTCTCCAAAAAAGAGGG
>NZ_DASTEP010000193.1:0-24175 GCF_035709525.1 Hymenobacter sp.
TTTTGGAGAGGGGGCCGGGGGGTGAGGTTCCACGGGAGGCGAGCTTATCATTGCGCTCCACGAAGCCCTCGCCTGCCGACCTTTGCCGCCTCATACAGCCACTTTCCATGCCCACCGCCCACCGCCCCATTGCCCCGGCCGACTTGTCGCCGCCCGATTTTTACCAGTATATGATTGGGGCCATCGCGCCGCGGCCCATCGCGTTTGCCAGCACGGTTTCGGCCGAGGGCAAGGTGAATCTGAGCCCGTACAGCTTCTTCAACGTGATGAGCATGAACCCGCCCATCCTGGTGTTTTCGGCTACCAGCCGGGGGCGCGACAACTCCGAAAAAGACACGCTGCTCAACGTGCGCGAGGTGCCCGAGGTAGTTATCAACATATGCGACTACGCTCTGGTAGAGCAGCTTTCGCTGGCCAGTGCCGAGTACCCCACGGGCGTGAATGAGTTTGCCAAAGCCGGCCTCACCGAAGCCGCCGCTACCCAGGTGCGCCCGCCTCGCGTGGCCGAGTGCCCAGTGGCCTTCGAGTGCGTGGTCGAGCAGATAATCGCCCTCGGCGACGCGCCTGGCCACGGCAACCTGATAGTGTGCCGCGTGGTGCAAGCGCACGTGCGCGAGGATATTTTGCTGGACGGCCGCCCCGGCATCGACCCGCTCAAGTTCGAGGCCGTGTCGCGGCTGGGCGGCGACTGGTACAGCCGCCTCACCCCCGAAAACCTCTTCAAAGTAGGCCGCCCCAACCAGCGATTGGGCATCGGCTTCGACGAGCTGCCGGCGCACATCCGGCACAGCGACGTGCTCACCGGCAACCACCTCGCCAAGCTCGCCAACGTGGAGCGCGCCGCCCTGCCCACGCCCGCCCAAATCGAAGAAATCAAAGCCGAGCCGATGGTGGCGTACCTCCTCAACAAGCACCGCGCCGATGCCACCGAGCAGGCGCGGCAGCTGACGCTGCTGGCCCGGCAGTGGCTCGATGAAAACCGCGTGGCCGAGGCGTGGCGCGTATTGCTGGTGGGGGTATGAGTTAGTATCCACCAACGTTGCTTGCAGCCAGCGAAAATATATCTTTACACTTATGGCTCGTTCAACTAATTACGTTTATGCTACTATGCATTCGCCAGTTACCTCTGCCGCTTTTCCTCCTTTTGTGCGCGGGCTTTGCTAAAGGCCAAAGTCAGCATCCTTTTCGTAAAATCTACTCGCTGGAAAAGCCTGACGGCACAGTCTACATCGTGGCTGAAAATCATGGTTCCATGCCTTTCACCGCAACTATCAAAGCCAAGCTGACCAATATGAGCAGCAACGTCGCCCTGCCAGTGCGACTGACAGTACTCCCTGGTGAGAAGACATTTGTGCTCGCCACCTTTAAGCCTACCGGCACGGGCACTCCGACGTGGCACTATACCTCCCGCTTGCTAGACGGTATTTACACAGGGCATCTACCTGATACCAGCTATGTTTACCAACTACCCTATCGCCTGCCTGCTCCTACGCCTGCACCAACCAGAGTCAGCATGGCGAATGAGGCGAATTATTTTTTATACGCGTTAAAGCTGCCGGATAAAACCCCTATCTGTGCTGCCAGAGCTGGCACTATAGTAGCTATAAAGCAGCAGGAAAAGAATTTTAGAATTACAAATGGCAATCTAATATTCGTGCAGCATGACGATGGCAGCTATTTCTCTTACGAAAACATAAGCAAAAACAGTGTCGTTGGGCAGGTCGGCCGGCAAGTAGCGCCGGGGGACACTATTGGCTATTTTGGAGGAAATAAACAAAATCCTGTTTTCTGGTTCGGAGTGTTTTATCCCGGCGATTCACTTACAATGACCGTTCCGGCTAAATTTCAAATCGGCAAACAAATTATTCGCCCTCAAATAGGGACAATATCCAGCCGCACAATTCGGTAAGTATTCTCATGAATGTATTATGGAGTAGACGTAACTTGATTTGCTCAACCAAAGGCCTCCCGGCTAAGCTTGCAGTAGCAGGCTCAGCCGGGAGGCCTTTGGTTGGGTTACGCATTATTTATTAGACTTGTTCCTGGATTAAAAGCCTTGTAAGCGTTTGTCATGCTGAACGCGGGGAAGCATCTCTACCGCTTCCTCCGCACCGTTCAATGAAGCGTTAGAGATGCTTCACTGCGTTCAGCATGACCCGTTTTTCGTTTTTTCTAATTCAGGAACAAGTCTATTTACTTCACCATAAAGGCTACTTCCGTCTTGCCCCACAGCAGCGCCACCTTGCCGCTCTTATCGGCCGTGATGGTGAACTGCTCAACGGGCGTGGCCACGGTTTTAGGCTTCACTTTTACGCGCAGCACGTCGTCGGCTGCTTTATACTCGTAGGAGCCCCACTGCTTGGCGGTTTTGTTGAAGATGATGGTCCACTCGGTGGCGCCGGGGATGGTGAAGAGGCCGTAGGTGCCGGCGGGCAGCGTTTGGCCCTCAATTTTCACGTCCTTGCTCACCGTGAAGGTGGTGGCCTCATTGGCCCCCGTGCGCCACACCTCGCCCACGGGCGCGAGCGGCGACTTTTCGCCGTACACGGCGCGGCCTTTCAGCGAGGGGCGGCTGTAGTCGATGGTAACGTCGGTGCCGCGCACGGTGGTTTTCACCACGGCCGGCGGGCTCGGGCGCTTGGATTTGTCTTCGGGTTTTTTAACCTGGGCGGGTTCCGCCATCGTGGTTTGGGCCTGCGCCTGGGCAGTGTGGGCGCTGAACGCCAGGGCGGTGCCGGCTACGGCGGCTACGAGGAGGGAGGATGAGAAAAAACGCATTTCTGAAAAGAAGTGAGGTGTAGGCAGCAAAGCTAAAAGCCCGGCAATTAGTTTGGCGGCGGGCCTAGTGCCGCACAGGGCCCAGCAGTTTCCGCACAAGTGTTGGAGCCGCTGACACAAGGGTTGGGAACGCTGACACAGGAATTGGGAGGGCTGACACGAGGGTTTGGAACGCTGACGCAGGACTTGGGAACGCTGCACAGGACTTGGGAGCCTTGACGCGGGACTTGGGAACGCTGACGCGAGGCCTGGGACGCTGCACAAGAGTTGGGAGCCTTGATGCAGGGCTCTGGAACGTTGGCACGAGGCTTGGGAACGGTAGCGCAGCCATGCCCCAACCAGCCGCGTTACGAGCCGGGCTTACTGCGGCTTGTGCGCGTCGCGCCGGATGGCGTACACCAACTCATCAATCAATTCCCCGTCCTTCACCAGCACCTTTTCAAAGCGGCCTTCCAGCACGAAGCCGTTCTTTTCGAGCACGCGCTGCGACCCTAGGTTGGTGCCGAAGGGACGGGCAAACACGCGGTCGATGTCGTAGGTCTGAAACGCAAACGCCACGGCCTGCCCAATGGCGGCGCTGATGATGCCCTGCCCCCAGAAGGGCTCGGCCAGCCAGTAGCCCAGCTCCGCGTTGCGCCGGTGAATGTCGTCTTGCGGGTGAATGCCGATGCCGCCCACGGCCTGCCCGCCCACCTCGATGGCGAAGATGTGCACGGGGTCGCCCTGCGTGGCAAAGGCGATAAAGCCCCGGCCGGCCGCCTCGGAATAGGGAAACGGAAACTTGTCCGTCATATTCTTCGCCACGTTCCAGTTGTTGGCGTGCTTGACCAGGTTAGCCAGGTCGGTAATGGCCCAGGGCCGGAGCTTGAATTCTTTTTTCATACTGGCATATAAATCGGAGTATGAAAGGTATCAGCGAAGCAGCTTGGTAGCAAAGCGGCAGCTAAACAATCTCAGTAGCTTTGAGAATTTTAGCACGATACCACCCACAATAATAGTAGCCGCCAAATCTTTTATATGTACGATAGCTACCGCCGCTCCAGCGTGAGGCTAAGCAAAATGGTAGCCGCCGCACCTAGCCAGGCCGTTTGAATAGATAAATCACCCTTTCTATTACCAAGGCGAAAAACAGACCATTTAGCGCAAGACCAGTAAAAAACGTTTTCTCACTAGAGGAAAAAAACTTCAAAAATAAGGTGTGCGTAGGAAAGCGAAGAATATAAAATATTTTTGAAAGTACATCAATAAGGATATTACTTTCAGGAATACCTTCGTCTTCTGCCAACGCTACAACAAAAGAAACAACAAGCAGCACTCCGATTACCGCTGTTAAGAGTAAGAATAACTTCACATTGAAATTTTTCATTTACAGCTGTTTTTTTTACGAAGTAACATACAGTGCTGCAAGTTTCAGCGGTCAGACTATCATTGGTACGGTACCAGTTAGTATAAACTCACCCTACTCACCGCGCCGCCCGGATGGCCTGCTCCAGCAGCGGGTCGTCGCCGGGGCGGCCTTCGCAGGCTTCGCGGAAGAGGTCGGGCACGAAGTCTTCGCGGGGCTGGCCGTTTACTTGCAGAAGCTGCTCTTCACCCAAGTCGATTTTGGCGTTGCTGAGGGCCAGGCGCTCGTTGAATAGGCCACCCAGCAGGTCGGCCAGGCCCGAGCCGGCGGTGCGAAAGCCCAGCGCGTGGAAGCCCACCAGCAGGCCCTCGCCCATGCTGCCGGTCCAGTGGCCGCCGAGCACCACCACCCGGCCGGGGTAGTACGGCGCCAGGGGCAGCACGTACTCCACAAACTTGCGGGGCACGCCGTATTGGCGCTCCTCGCTGGGCACCACGTGCACCTGGTAGGGCTGCTCGCGCCGCACAAAGTGCCCCATGATGCCCCGCGCCACGGTGGTGTTGCCGCGCAGGCGTAGCGCCTCCCCCCCCGGCCCCCTCTCCGAAAAGGAGAGGGGGAGCCTGACGACTTCCTAACGATTGCAAACGTCCGCATACAGTCGGCTCCCCCTCTCCTTTTCGGAGAGGGGGCCGGGGGGTGAGGCGCCACGTCGGGGCGCGGTAGCGGGCGCACAGGTCGGCGCTGGTGGGCACTATGTTGTAGTCCTGGGCATCGAGCGGGCCCACGAGGAAGTGCGGGTCGGCAAAATTGTGCGCCACCAGTTGCAGCACCTCGCGGAAAACTTCCTTGCTCGCCGCCGCCTTGGCCTGCGGCTCGAAATACGCCAGAATGGCCTCGCCGTCGATGCCGGGCCGCGTGAGGTAGGCGTAGTGCAGGCGCAGCAGCTCGGTAAACTCCGCCCAGGCCGCCGGGGCATCGAACGGGGCGCGGGCCGGCCGGACCCGCGCCGGGTGGACGGGCACCGGGCTGGCCCCGGCCGCTAGCCCGCCGCCCGCCAGCAACCCCAGGCTGCCCGTAGCGGCTAGGGCCGCCAAGTGGCGCAGGAAGCGGGGAAGGCGGGCGCGTGGCGGGGAGGTGGGCATGGGGCCGAAGGTAGCGCAGCGAATCAGGCTGACATGCTAACCTCTATAACCTGTGCCTTTTCGTCTAGCTTGAAATTTATTGCAAAGAAATATTTCTTGTACAATATCATAATCATCCGTCAACTTTTCCATGTATTCAGATTTATCTTTCACCTTAAGATAGGCCTCTTTTTGTCTCACAAAGCATAGCATCGAGCCTAATGCACCTTGTCCATAAATACTATAATCTGAATACAAGCACCCGAAACAATTTTTCAAGGCATACCTTCCATTGAATTGACTCTGAATATCCTCAAAAATGGATTCAAAATAACCACCTTCACTTTTGAATGATTCGTCAAAAATTTGAAATGATAAATATATTTTTTCAAATTCTAGTCCACCACCAAGATGAATTGGCCTTTTATCACCAAGCACGTACTCAATATTCATATTCACAACAATCTCTTCTTGGATTACCGAATTAATTATAAATTGCGGGATAATAACATTGAATGTGCAATTGCAAATTTCTTCAACAAAATTATCCGTGCCTAATATTTCTGTCTGAGACAGTGTAAATCTTTCAAGTTGCTGAACAGAATGCAACTGCTTATCAATAATTGCTAATGCATCAAATTCCGAACCTTCAAACTCTACCGCTCCAATCTTTGTCGATAATTTTTCAAAAGTATTATGAATAATAATATCGACAACCCCAAAAGCGTCTTTGTATGTCCCAACATAACTTACGGAATGTTCCATAGCAAATCATTATTAGAGCAATTAACTCTACCTCATTATTTTGGCTAACGCTAGCCCGCCGCCCGCCAGCAACCCTAGGCTGCCCGTAGCGGCTAGGGCCGCCAGGTGGCGGAGGAAACGGGGCAGGCGGGCGCGTGGCGGAGAAGTAGTCAAGTTATAGTGAATTTTTACTCTTTTCGTCAATTACCTTACATCTTCATTCTGTATGCCCCATAAATTCCGTACTGCGCACGACAAGTATTCAAATTCTTTTTATCAAACTTAGTATAAACAAATTTATTTTTTGCATAAAATTCACGTACCATTCTCTGATACTCTTTTTTATTTTTGTTATCAAATAGGTAATCAAAAAAACTCCAGCAACCATTTTCTTTTATTACGTCAAACTGAATATGCGTAACAGTAAAGGCTGGAAACTCAGCTATTTCTTCCAATGCAAAATAACATACTTCCCCTACGTTAAGTTTACCTTTCTTGCAACTGTCATATACGTTTGTTGGGGTTGTATCAGTTAGATTGTTTATTAGCGACGGAATCGCAGACTTTCCTCGCTTTATTATTTTCCAATAAGCTTCAGCCTTACAATCCAGCGAAGTAGTATTCATTTTTTGTAAAAGAATAGCTAAACTATCTCTTTGCATCAATTTCTTATCTGCGATATGAGGCACAGATTTAACACCGATATTAGGATTTGTTTGAGCTAGGCTCTTGTCTCTAAAACCTAAGAACAATGCTACTAAAAAGACAATCAGGGTATTTCTCATCATTATAGAATGCTCAAAAGTTGCGTTACCGCTACTTATTACCCTAGCGATATTGGGTATTATACCACCTCTGGCATAACGCTCGCAAGTTATACGCTATAGCCTGACACCCAACCCCCACCCATCCCGCCCCCCATCGTAAATTTGCGCTTGCTTAACGGCTAACTCCCGTTCGCCTGCTGTATGAAACAAGAACTAGACCTGGCCCTCGCCCCCGAGGTAGCCTACGACGAGCTGGCCCGCTACGAGGCCATTCTGGCCGCCGCCGGCCTGCGCCCCGGCGAAGCCGACTTTGTGCACATCCGCAAGCGCTCGCTCGATGCGCGGGGCCGCCGGCCGCTCATCCGCCTGCGGGCCGACGTGTACGACCGGGCCACGCCCGCCCCCGCCCGCGAGCTGCTGGGGCCGTGGTTTGAGTACCCCGACGTGCGGCAGGCCCGGCGGCGGGTGCTCATCGTGGGGGCCGGGCCGGCGGGGCTGTTTGCAGCGCTGCGCTGCATCGAGTTGGGCATCCGGCCCATCGTGCTGGAGCGCGGCAAGGACGTGCGCACCCGCCGCCGCGACCTGGCCGCCCTCAACAAGGAGCACCTCGTGCACCCCGACTCCAACTACTGCTTTGGCGAGGGCGGCGCGGGCACCTACTCCGATGGCAAGCTCTACACCCGCGCCACCAAGCGCGGCGACGTGGGCCGCATCTTGCGGCGGCTGGTGCAGCACGGCGCCACCCCCGATATCCTGGTCGATGCCCACCCCCACATCGGCACCAACAAGCTGCCCGCCGTGGTGCAGAGCCTGCGCGACGCCATCATCGAAGCCGGCGGCGAGGTGCGGTTTGAGACGCGGGTCGAGGATTTAATCTTAGAAAACAACCACTTGCGCGGCGTGGTCACGCACACCGGCGAGGCCCTGGAGGCCGAGGCCACCGTGCTGGCCACCGGTCACTCGGCCCGCGACATCTACGAGTTGCTGCACCGGCGCGGGGTGGCCATCGAGGCCAAGCCGTTTGCGCTGGGCGTGCGCGTTGAGCACCCGCAGGCGCTCATCGACCGGGCGCAGTACGGGCGGCCCGAGCGCGGCCTGCTGCCGGCCGCCAGCTACGCGCTGGTCGAGCAAACCAAGGTGCGCGACGCCCAGCGCGGGGTGTTTTCGTTTTGCATGTGCCCGGGCGGCTTCATCGTGCCGGCGGCCACCGCGCCCGGCGAGGTGGTGGTGAACGGCATGAGCCCCAGCCGCCGCGACTCGCGCTTTGCCAACTCGGGCATCGTGGCGGCCGTGGAGCTGGCCGACATGGACGTGGCCCGCCACGGCGTGCTGGCCGGCTTGCGCTTGCAGCAGGAAATAGAGCAGCGCGCCTGCCGCCTGGCCGGCAACACCCAGCTGGCCCCCGCCCAGCGCCTGGGCGACTTCCTGCAAAAGAAGCTCTCCCCCAGCCTCCTCGAAACCAGCTACCAGCCCGGCCTGGTGAGCGTGGAAATGGACGCCGTGCTCGGCCCCGCCCTCAGCGAGCGGCTGCGGCAGGGCTTCCGCGCCTTCGGCCGCAAAATCCCCGACTTTGCCACCAACGCCGCCCAGATTGTGGGCGTCGAGAGCCGCACCTCGTCGCCCGTCCGCATCCCGCGCGACAACGACACCCTGCGCCACCCAGTAGTGGCCGGCCTCTTCCCCTGCGGCGAAGGTGCGGGCTACGCGGGCGGCATCGTGAGCGCGGCGATGGATGGTGAGAGGGTAGCGGAGGCGCTGGCTGTATCCGTAGGACACTAGAACGCGTTTACCATTCCGGCTGTCATGCTGACGAAGGAAGCATCTTGTCAGGTTGGGAAGCCTTGTTTCTGAATGAAGCAAAACGCAAAAACGAGTGTCAAGCTTATTGACTAGCCGTTCCAATCTGACAAGATGCTTCCTTCGTCAGCATGACAAACGATTTTTAGCTTTAATGAAATGAAAACTTTAGTATTAGGGGCCACCGACAACCCCAGCCGCTACGCCTACCGCGCCGTGCATTCGCTCAAGAACCACGGCCACGAAGTAGTGCCCGTGGGCATCCGCCGGGGCCAGGTGGCTGGCCTCGACATCCGCCTCGACCGCCCGCAGGAAGCCGGCATCGACACCGTGACGCTGTACGTGGGTCCGCAAAACCAGCCCGGCTGGTACGACTACATTCTGAGCCTCAAGCCGCGGCGCATCATCTTCAACCCCGGCACCGAAAACCCCGAGTTGGAGCAAAAAGCCCAGGCGGCTGGTATTCAGACCGAAGAGGCCTGCACGCTGGTGATGTTGAGCGTGGGCCAGTACGATAAGTAGTTTTTCGCTTGTTTATTAAGCGTAAAACGCCACCTGCCAACCTGGTCGGGTGGCGTTTTTGCGTTTACTACTGCGTCAAATTAAGCACGACGCTTAATTGCTTAATCAAAAAATATCCCTGGCTTGATATAGCAGTCTGCCAGGAAAACGTGTAGCTTTGGCGGGGCTGATACTGCCTCATTTTTTGCTTCGCGTATGAATAATACTTTACTAATCAAGCATAAAAATAGTATTCACCGTTTGGCTTTAGCCGTGCTGCTGTTGATGAGCCTTGCCCGCCCAGCGCAGGCGCAAACCCGGTTTGTGACGCACGACGACAGCAACCAGGTGCCGCGCGGCCGCAGCAAGTCGGGCAACGTGCTGGTGAACGACGACAACCCTGCCAACCTGGCCAATAGCGCCTTTGGCGTGGTGCTGGTGACGCCGCCCATACACGGCACGCTGCTGCTTTTCAACCCCGACGGCAGCTACACCTACAGCCCCAGCGCGGGCTACACCGGCCCCGACAGCTTCACGTACCGGGTTTGCCAGCCGCAGAGCTCCGGCAATTGCTCCAACGTGTCGACGGTGGCGCTCAACGTCTACGACCCCAACCAGGCCTGCACCCAGGGCACCGGCCCCAATTTGCTGCAAAACCCCAGCTTCACGGCTGGCAATATGGGCTTTACGTCGGGCTACACCTACGTACCCACGCCGACCTCCAACCCCAGCCTGTACGCCGAGGGCACCTACGCCATCGGCAACAACGCCCTCACCTACCATCCCAACTTCGCGGGCAACGGGCGCACCGGGCCGGGCGACAATTTTATGATGATAAACGGGGCCGCCGCGCTGCAAGCCGTGTATGCCCAGACCGTTACCGTTTTTCCGAACCGCTTCTACACCATTTCGGTGTACGGCGTGAGCCTGCACCCCGACAGCCCGGCGCAGCTCGGGCTGGTGGTGGATGGCAAGTCGACTTCGGTGGTCACGACGCTACCCTCCACGGTAAACCAATACGTGAAGCTCGAAGACCTGTATTTCTCGGGGGCCGGGCCGGCCGCCGGGTGGCCGGTTACGATTGAGATTCGCAATATCAATAAGGAGCCCTCGGGCAACGACTTCGGCATTGACGACGTGTACTTTGGCTCGTGCAGCACCGACCTCTTGGCCGATACCAAAGCCAACCCGGCGCTGCCCAGCGTGGCCGGTCCCACGGCCATTTTGCCCCTGAGCGCTACCCTGAGCGTGGGGGCCAACTCGGGCGTGCAGGCGGCATCGTTTACCATCACGAGCCTGCCGGCTACCGGCGTGCTCATCTATAATGGCGTGCCCGTGACGGTGGGCCAGTCCATTCCGGTGTCGGCGGCGGGTAGCCTGAATAGCGGCGGCTCGCTCACCTACAGCCCGTTGGGTAGCTGCGCCACGGCCACGTTTACCTACACGGCCACGGATAATACGGGGCAGGTTTCGACCAATACCGCCACCTACACCATCCCCGTTACGGGGCCGAAGGTGGCCGTTATTCGCGGGCAGGCGGGGCCGTTTTGCGCGGGCGCGCAGGTGCAGCTCACGGCCGGGCCGCAGCTGGGCTACTCCTACACCTGGTACAATGGCACCACGATAGTGAACGGCGCGGGCAACGTACTCAACGACAGCATTTACGTAGCCACGGCCTCGGGCACTTACACGGTGCAGGTGGCCAGCACGGGCGCGCAGGCGGCGGGCTGCGCGGCTACCTCGCAGGCATTCACGCTCACTATCCAGCCGCTGGTAACGGCCGGCACCATTGGGGCCGACCAAACCATTTGCGCGGGCACCACGCCCGCCCCGCTTACCAGCCCCACCGGCGCGGGCGGCGGCACGGGCACCTACGACTACCAGTGGGAAAGCTCAACCAACAATTCGACCTGGACGGCCGTGGCCGGGGCCACGGCGGCCACCTACGCGCCGGGCGCGCTCACGGCCACTACCTACTTCCGGCGCAAGGTGCAGTCGGGCACCTGTCCGGCGGTTTATTCTAATGTCGTCACCATCACGATGCAGCCGGTACTGGCCAGCAGCGTCACGCTGGCTACGCCGGCCGCGCAGTGCCTGGGCTCCAGCCTCACCTTCACGCCCGTGCCCGTGAATGTAGGCACCGCGCCCACCTACCGCTGGCTCGTCAATGGCGTAGCCGTGGCCGGGGCCACCGGCCCCACCTTCACCAGCAGCACCCTGGCCAATGGCGACCAGGTGCAGGTAGAGGTCACGCCCACCACCGGGCTGTGCAGCAGCGGCGTGGCCACGGCCACCGTGACGGTAGTGCTCACGACCTCGCCCGCGCCTACGCTCAGCATCGCGGCGCTGCCGGCCGGGCCGGTATGCGCGGGCACGGCGGTGGTGTACAGCATCAGCCAGTCGGCCAATACGGGCACGGGCGCGCAGTACCAGTGGCTGGTCGATGGCACGGCCGTGGCCTCGGCCACCGGCACTACCTTCACCAGCAGCACGCTGCGCAACGGCCAGGTAGTGAGCCTGGCCTTGAAAACCACTACCGCCTGCGGCCAGGCCGCCACGGCTACTTCTAACGCCGTAGCCGCCGCCATCAGCCCGGTGGTGACGGTGAGCGCCGGGCCAAACGTGACCATCTTCGAGGGCGGGCAGGTGGTGCTGCAAGGCAGCGCCAGCGGCGGCCCCGTGGCGTGGTCGCCCAGCACCAGCCTCACCTTTGGCAGCGACCCGCTGCGGCCCACGGCAGCGCCCACGGTTACGACTACCTACACGCTGTCGGCCGGCACGGGCGGCTGCGCCAGCACCAGCCAGGTGACGGTGACGGTGCTCGACGCGCTGCGCATCCCCAACGCCTTCACGCCCAACGGCGATGGCAACGACGACACCTGGCGCATCGACCGCATCGGCAATTTCAGCGACAACAAGGTTATCGTCTTCAACCGCTGGGGTAGCAAGATTTTTGAAACCAACCACTACCAACGCGGCAACGAGTGGGACGGCACCATCAAGGGCTCGCCCGCGCCCTTCGGCACTTACTACTACGTCATCACGCTGGGCAACGGCAAGTCGTATACCGGGCCGCTGACTATTCTGTATTAAAGCGGGTTACATCCAGCCCTTCAGCTACGCTGCGACCTAGGCTAGCCCCAGCGGGGCGATACGTCGGTAGTAATTGGGTAGTATGCTAGAAATCAAAGCCCCGTAGGGGCGACCCAATCAGTCGGAAGGGTCGCCCCTACGGGGCTTTGGTGCGCCAATACCAAGTTATTTTCTACCGACGGGCCGCCCCGCTGGGGCTGTATTACAGCCAAGGTCAGCAATTAGAATAAAGCCTCGGCCCGCCGGGGCTTTTTTGCTGAATTTTCGCCCGCCCCAGGCAACCCCTCCCCCACCGCCCGCATCTAGCGCCCCAAACAACGCCCAATCTGCCCTACTACTACCTTTCCTGCCGTGACCTCCGACGCCGACCTTATCGCTGCCTGCCTGCGGGGCGACCCGCGCGCCCAGCGCCAGCTCTACAACCAGTTTGCGGGCCTGATGCTGACCGTGTGCCGCCGCTACCTTAAGCGCCAGGAAGATGCCGAAGAGGCCCTGCTGCTGGGCTTTGCCAAGGTATTTCGGGCGCTGCCCACATTTCGGCTGGAGGGCAGCTTCGAGGGCTGGGTGCGGCGCATTATGGTGAACGAGGCCCTGATGGAGCTGCGCCGCCGCGAGCCGCTGCACTTGTCGTTTGAGGAGTTTGCGCAGCCCGAAAACCTGGCCAGCACCCCCGCCACCGCCGATACCCAGCTGCAAGCCGAGGAGCTCATGGCCCTGCTGCAAGAGCTGCCCACCGGCTACCGCACGGTCTTCAATCTGTATGCGTTGGAAGGCTATTCGCACCCCGAAATCGCGGAGGCGCTCGGCATTTCGGAGGGTACGAGCAAGTCGCAGCTCAGCAAGGCGCGGGCCATGCTGCAACGGCGGCTCAATGGCGGCGGCCGGGCGGCCGAGCGGGCGGCCGTGCCGATGTATAACTTTTAGACGTATCCTACTTATGCTTCCTTCCGATAATATCGACGACCTCTTTCGCCAGAAGCTCGACGGCCACGCCACGCCGCCCGCCCCCGACCTGTGGGCGCGCCTCGCGCTGCCCCCGGCCGCCGATGCCGACCCGGTAGACGCGGCCTTCCAGGACGGGCTGCGCGGCCACGCCACGCCGCCCCGGCGCGAGCTGTGGGAGCGCCTCGAAGACGAGCACCTGCGCCCGCAGCCGCGTCGGCGGCGGCCGGTGGTGGCCTGGTGGCAGCTTTCCGCTGCCGCCGTTTTGCTGTTTGTGCTGGTGGGCGGCGCGCTGTGGGGCGGCCTCTGGCGGGGGCCGGCTAGCGGCCCGGTAGCCAGCCACCACGGTGGCAATAACCCAGCCGCTGGTACCACAAGCGCCGGGCACGCAACCGCTGGCACCTCGGCTACGGAGGCTGTTACTGGTACCGCTCCGATGCCGGAGTCTGCTGGTAGCCAAGCCCAAAACCTGGCCACCAACCAGCCCGCTTTGACTGCTGCCGAAAAAAATAAAGAAATTTTCGCGCCCCAGGCAACCGCTCCCCGCCCTTCACCATCTAGCACCCCGATAGCCAGCACTACCCGGCCGCGCCGCCCCGCCACCGCGCCCCGCGCTAGTACCAGCCTTCAACCCCAACGCTCGCAGCCAGACGTGGCTACGGGCAACCTGGCCCGGCCCGGGGGGCGGAAAACCCCGGCCGGCCAGTCGCCTACCACTCCTCAACCCACCAGCCCCGTGCCCACCATCTCTGATAACAACGCGCCGGCCCTGGCCGTGGCAACGCCCCCGGCCGCCGCGCCCGAGGTTATCGAAGTAGAAGTGCGGCGCGGCGGCGGCCACCCCGCCCCCGCAGTGGTAGCGGTAGCCGCCGTAGAGGCCGCCCCCATGGCCCCCACCCGGCGGCGCGGCCTGCGCCTCGGCGGGCTGCTGCGCCAGGCCGACCGCCTGGTGCACGGCGAGTCGGTGAACCTGGCCGAAGCCACCAGCCTGCCCGAAAGCGTGACCCTGCAAGCCCGCCTCGGCGGCCGGGTAGTGTCGAAAACCATTCAGCTGTAGGGTAAGCTTCTGCTTGCCAGCCCCGATAACCTCAAGCTCTTTCCTGATTTTCCTGCCCCGGCGCGGAAGCTTTTTTCGCGCCGCTCCTCACCTCTTTGCCTTTTTTTCACTCATGAAACCTGTTCTTTTCGCCGCTGGTCTGCTGGCCTTTGCCACCGCCGCTACCACCGCCCAGGCCCGCACGCTGGCCCCCGCCGCGCCCACCGACACCATCGTGGTGCGCCTGCCCAATAAAGCCATTATGACGCTGGTGGTGCGCGATGCCAAGCAGCTGCGCGAGTTGCCCAAGTACCACCTCGACTCGCTGGTGGCCCGGCTCGACACCTACATTCAGCGGGCCGATGAGGCGGCTAAAACCGCCAAAACCGACCGCGTAACCCTCGAATTTTTCCCTAACCAGGACGCGCCCGGCCAGGGCCTGCCCGAGGAAGTGCGCATCACGACCCGCAAAAACCGCAGCAGCGGCGAGCGCACCAACCGCGTCGATGTGGCGCTGAGCAAGGTGTTTGGCTTGCAGGCCAAAATAGACGCAAACGGCACCAAAATGTACTCGACGGGCAACAACGAAACTCGCCGCGCCCGCCGCGACTCGCTGAATGAAGCAAACCGGGAACGCCAATCAACCCGCACTGACCTGATACTCGACCTGGGGCTGAACGCGCTGGCCAACCGGGGCAGCGGCGCACCCGAGCTGCGCACGCTGGGCTCGCGCTACGTCAATATCGGCCTGAACACGTTTGTGCGCCTGGGCGGCAAGAAGAGCCCGGCCTACGTCGTCTTCGGGCCCGAGTTTGCCTTCAACAACTACATGCTGGAGGGCAACAACAAGTGGGTGAACCTGAACGGCCAAACCAGCGTGGTGCCCGAAACCAACGGCCGCCAGTATCAGAAAACCAAGTTGGCGACCTCTACCTTCACCGTGCCGCTGATGGTGCAGTTTAAGTTTCGGGAGAAGGACGCCAGTACCGGCCACTCGCGGCGGGGCTTCACCATCGGGGCCGGGGGCTTTGTGGGCTACCGCCTGGGCAGCTGGACCAAACTCAAGTACTACGAAGAAGGCAACACCTACAAAGACAAAGACTACGGCCCGTACAACCTCACCGACTGGCAGTATGGCCTGCAAGGCGTGATTGGCTACCGCACGTTGCAGTTCTTCGCCAAGTACAACCTCAACGAGCTGTTCCGCGAGGGGCAGGGGCCGCAGGCCCAAACGGTGAGCTTCGGCCTACGGCTGCTGAAGTAGACTGTAACGCCAAGCTCCCGCTTGGCGAGCGAGCGTAGCGAGCTACCACGTTAGCAGACGTTTGCTGGCGTAGTTACTCGCTGCGCTCGTTCGCCAAGCGGGAGCTTGGCGTTACACTTCCCGAAAGAAATTATCGAGCAAAATCGCGGCCGACACGGCCACGTTCAGGCTTTCGGCCCGGCCGCCCGGCCCGTGCGGAATGTGCAGCCGCCGCGTGAGCTGCGCCGCCACGTCGGGGCTGAGGCCGTGCGACTCGCTGCCCATCACCAGCACGCCGGCCGGCTGCAGGCGCAGCTTGTGCACGTTGTCGCCTTCCAGGTCAGCGCCAAATACATTTACCTCCGCAGGCAGCTCGGCCAGCCAGGCGGCCAGGTCGCGGCCGGCCCACACGGGCACTCGGCCGAAGGCGCCCATGCTGGCGGCCACGGCTTTGGGGTTGAAGGGGTCGGCGCAGTTTGCACTTAAAACCAGTCCGGGCAGGCCGTACCAGTCGGCCAGCCGCCAGAGGGTGCCGAGGTTGCCGGGGTCGGCCACGTTGTCGAGGGCCAGCAGCAGGCGGGTGGCGGGCAGCGCGGGCGGCAGCGGCGGCACGGGCGGCTGGGCCACTACGGCCAGCGCGGCGGCGTTGGTCTGGAGGGTGCCGAGCTGGGTCAACTCATCTTCCGAAGCTAAGCTGAGCGGCACGGCCGCCGGCAGCAAGCGGCTGGCTGCCAGCTGCTCGGCAAAGGCGGGCGTGGCTACCACGTGCTCGATGCTGAGGCCCGAGGCCAGCAATTCTAGCACGCTTTTGGCTCCTTCAACCAGGAAGGCGGCGTGGCGTTGCCGATATTTGCGCTGATGCAGCGACCGAACGTATTTGGCGAGGGCTTTTGATACCATTGGAGAAAGTACGCAAACTTACGCTGGCCCCCGGCCTCAGCCTGCTGGCCGCGCTATTGTGGCTGGCAGTAGGCTGCTCGCCGCTGCGCCTGCTACGGCCCGAGCAGCGCCTGCTCACGAAGGTAGAGGTGGAAAGCGATGGCCTGAGCCCCGCCCAGCAAGAGCGTATGCTGACGCTGGTGCAGCAAAAGCCCAACCGCAACCTACCCATTCCGCGCCTAGCGGTGTACCAGTTCGGGCACTCGTTCTACGACTCGGCCCGCATCCGGCGCAAAATCGAGCGCATTCAAACCAAGTACGCGGCCAAAATCGCGGCTACCGCGCCCAGCGACTCGGCCAAGTTGGGCAAGCTCGCCGCCCAGCGCGAACGCCGCCTGGCGCGCAAGGCTACGGCCCTCGAAAAAGGGAACGCCATCATGCGCCTCGGCGAGCCGCCCGTCATCTACGACCCCGATTTGAGCCGGCGCACCGTCGACCAGCTCACGACCTACCTTCGCTCGCAGGGCTTTTTTCGGGCGCAGGTGGCTTACACCGACTCGGCCCGCTCGAAGCGCAGCCTCATCGATGGCGTGTTGCGCACCTTGCAGCTGCGCAACAAGCCCGTGCACGCCGTGCCGCTGCGCGACTCGGCCGGCCAGCGTTTGCACCGACGCGTCACGGTCACGTACTTGGTGCAGGAGGGGCCGGATTTTACGTTGAGCAAGCTCACGCGCCGCATTGCCGACTCGGCCGTGGCGCGGGTGGTGGCGCAGGCCCAGGGCGCTACCCTGTTGCGCGTGGGCGAGCCCTACAATGAGGACGTCATCGGCCAGGAGCGGCAGCGACTGGAGGTGCTGCTCAAGAATGCAGGCTACTACGACTTTCGGGCCCAGTTCATCACCTTCGAGGCCGATACCAGCTTCGAGAAAAAGCAGGTGCGGCTGGGCTTGCTCATTGCCAACCCCGAAAAGGGACCGCACCGCCGCTACCGCCTGCGCCGCGTGACCATGCTCGCCGATGCCGGCCAGGGCCAGGTGCTGCGCAGCCTCTCGGGCGACACCGCCCGCACCGCCCGGCAGCTGCGCCGGGCCGAGCGCCAGGCCGCCCGCGCCCCCGAGGCCGCCGATGCCGAAGGCACCAGCAGCCGCATCTCCACCGCCAACATGCCGGCCGGCGTGACGCCCGCCGCCGTGGCCGACTCGCTGGCCGCCCGCCGCCGCAACCGCCCGCGCCTGCCCCCGCGCGATACCGTGTACGTCGACTCGGTGGCCTTTGCCAGCCGGGGGCCGCTGGCTTACAACGCCCGCATCCTGGCCCGCCAGATAAGCCTGCGCCCCGGCCAGCGCTACGGCCTCGAGCGCACCCAGCGCACCACCCGCCTGCTGGGCGCGCTCGATATGTTTCGGTTTAATAACGTGACTTTTAGCAAGGTGGAGCCCGCCCGCCCGCCGCGCCCCGACTCGGCGCTGGTGGCCCCGCTGGCCGACTACTACCTCGATGCGCTCATCACGGCCTCGCCTAGCCCGCGCTTCGGTGAGACTACCGAAATCGGCGGCACCTACGTGGCCGAAAAGGCTGGCCCCTTCGGCAACCTGCGCCTGAAGTGGCGCAACCCCTTCCACGGGGCCGAAATCCTGGAGCTCAGCGGCCGGGTAGGCTTTGAGGGGCAGTACAACCGCCTCGGCGCGGCTGATGGCAGCAGTAATAGCACGCTCAACAGCGTGTACACGGTGCAGTACGGCCTCACGGCGGCTTTGCTGATTCCCAAGTTCGTGGTGCCATTCGGGGTGGGCAATTTTTTGCGCAGCTATCAGCCGCGCACCCGCATCTCGCTGTCGCAGACCTATACCTCCACGCCGTTTTATACGCGTAGCAACGCGGAGTTTACCTTCGACTACCTGTGGCAAACGTCGCCTTACCACCAGTTCGTTTTCACGCCCATCGACGCGGCGCTGGTCAAAACGCCGTTTATCCGGCAGGATTACCGCGACAGCCTCCAGGCCTACCGCCGCCGGGGAAGCCCGCTCTACCAGTCGTTTCGCTCTATCTACGAGCCTAGTTTCAGCTTTACGTCGGTTTATAACTCCAACGACCTCAACCAGACGCGCAATGCCCGCTACCTGCGCTTGTTTGTGGAAGTAGGCGGCCTCACCCGCAACCTGTACCGCACCAAAACCTGGTTCCGGGGCGACCGCGAGCCCCAGAACCAGCTCGAAACCTACGACTTTGCCAAGCTGGCCGTGGACTACCGGCGCTACTACCGCCTTTCGCCCCAAACCTACCTGGCCTGGCGCCTCAACGGCGGCGTGGCCCACGCCCTCACTCCCACGCCTACCATCGACAACCCCGGCGTGAGCGCTTATACTATTCCCTACGACAAGTATTTTTTCGTGGGGGGCTCCAACAGCGTGCGCGCCTGGCAGCCGCGCCGCCTGGGCACCGGCTCCTACGCTACGCAGTTTGCCAACGGCCAGCGCGACTACATCACGGAGCAGCCCGGCGAGCTGCTGTTAGAGGGCTCGGTAGAGTATCGCTTCCCGGTGTATTCCTTTATCAAAGGCGCGCTGTTTACCGATTTTGGCAACGTCTGGACTTTGCAGCCCGACCCGGCGCGGCCGGGGGCCGAGTTTCGGTTCAACACCTTTGCCCGGCAGTTTGCGGTGGGCTCGGGCCTGGGTATCCGGTTCGATTTCACGTTCCTGATTCTGCGCTTCGACATCGCCACCAAGGTCTACGACCCCACCAACCCCGACCCCTGGACCGTGAAAAACGCCCTGCGCCACACCCGCAACCAAACGGCGCTTAACGTGGGCATCGGCTACCCCTTCTAAAAAAGAAGCCCCGACCGCTCGTGCGGTCGGGGCTTCTTTTTTAGAAGCGCCACCAGCGCGGCTAGTCGGGTTGCAGCGGCTGCGCGGGCCCGGCCGGGGCGTCCGCTTTGGTGGCCTGCACGGGCGCGCCGTTCAGCGTCACGCGGTCGAAAACGACGGCGGGGTATTTGTTGGTAAACGTGGGCTTGGTTGAGGTCGCCGTCACGTTTTTGAAGACGATGTTGGAAACCTTGTCGGTGGGGTTGCCGGCCAGCATGGCCAGCTCGCGGCACTGCACGTTCACATTGGCAATGCGGATGTTGCGGATGGTGCCAAAGGGCTTTTCGGCGCTGCCGGCCATGTTGAAAAACTGCGTCCAGGGCGAAAGCGTGACCAGCGTGCCGCACTTGCCGGTGATGCCGTCGATAGTGATGTTTTCGTAGACCTGGTACGTGTCGGGGCGCATCTTGAAGAGTAGTACTGGCCGGTCGTTGTCCATCTTGCAGTTGCGCATAACGATGCGGTTGGCGTGGAGGCACTCGCTGCCGCACGTGAGGGCCGCGTGCACTTCACCAAAGGTGCAGTTTTCGATGAGCACGTCTTCGATGGGGCCGTTTTCGGGCAGCTTTTGGGCAGTTGGGCCTTTGCCGCCTTTGATGGCAATACCGTCGTCGTTGACCGAGATATAGCAGTTGCGAATCGTGACCTTGCGGCACACGTCGATGTCCACGCCGTCGGTGCTCGGGGCCTTCACCGGCCGGAAGGGCGAGCGGATGTCGCAACCCTCGATAAGCACGTTGTTGCACTGGTAAAGGTGCGTAGTCCAGAAGCCGGCATTACGCATTTTCACGTCCTTTATCGTCACGTTGTCGCAGCCCCAGATGAAGAGCAGGCGGGGCCGGTGCACCTCCAGGTTGGTGGCATACTTGCCGGCTTTCGACATTGAGTCGCGGTGCGCCCAGAAGCCTTTCCAAAACTTCAGCCCGTTGCCATCGATGATACCGGGGCCGCTGATGGCGAACCCATTGACCTTGGTGGCATTGACGAGCGCGGCGTAGTAGTCCAGCTTCTGCCCCTCCATCCGCGACGGAATCAGCGGGTAGTCGGCAATATTGTCGGAGCCCTTGAGCCGGGCCCCGGCCAGCAGCCGCAGCTGCGTCTTGGGCTTAAAGAACAGCGCCCCACTCAGAAACACGCCCCTGGGCACCACCACCGTGCCGCCCCCGGCCGCGCTGGCCTTGTCGATGGCCTGCTGAATGGCATTGGTGCTGAGGCGAGTGCTGTCGGTGCCAGCGCCGTAGCTGGTAATGACGTATTCTTTGGGCGGGGCGGCGTGGGCGACGGGTGGGGCACTGCGAAAGGCCACCGAAAAGGTGGCCAGCCCGGTGGCGAGTAGCGCGGCGAGAATTTTCATGGGTGGGGAACGTAGGTAAGCGGTGCGAAGAACCGGCTCCGCGTGCGCCCAACCCTACTGTAGTTACCTGTCATTGTGGCGAGCGAGTAGCACCAGGGGCGGGCTGCCGGCTTTTCGTCGGCTGTCCGCTCGTCGGGCGGCGAGTTTGATAATGACGAGCTACCTACCTCACGACGAGCGAACAGCCGGCGAAAAGCCGGCAGCCCGCCCCTACTCGCCCGGCTGATACGCCCGCTCCACGTGGCGGGCCACGTCCTCGGGGTAAAACCAGACGTCCTTAAACTGCCCTTGCGTGTAGAGCGGGGCCTGGTCGGTGAAGTGCGGCGAATCGGGGCGGCTGGCGCTGCCGCCCGTGGCCACCGAGCGCGCCACCACGCGGGGGCCAAACTCGACCACGGCCACGAAGCTGTTGCCCACGTTGCCGTAGCGGCGCTTGGTGCCGGGGTAGCTGTGCGCCCCAAAGGCCGCCAGGCTGCCCCACGCCGACGACGCGAACGCCACCGGCCGGCTGGGCTGCTTGTCGTCGTAGGTTTCGCGGATGCTGCCCGTCAGGCGCTGGTAGCGGTTGACCTCGCCCCAGGGCGTTTGCCACTTGCCAAAGTCGCGGGTGAGCTCGGCCAGGGTTTCGGTGAGGGCGGCTACTTTCTCCTCGGGCGTGGTGTGGGCAATGGTGTAGGCCGTGAGGCTGAGGTAGTCGAGCGGCTGGCCGGCGGGCACCCGGCCGCGCCCCAGCCGCAGGATGCGTTCGCCCCAGTAGATGGCCAGCGTCTGGGCCACCGAGGCCTGGGAGTAGCGCAAGTCCCAGTCGCGCAGGGTTTCGATGGCCTGCTGCATGTCCTGCGAAAAGGGGTCGCGGGGCGAGTCGGCCAGCAGCTGGTAGTCGTCGAGCAGGGCGGGCAGCAGCTTCTCGAAGCCGGCCAAGTACGAGTCGTTGGCCGCCGCGATGAGCGTGTCGAGGGTAAACGACTTCTTGCGGCTCAGCACCCGCACCGCGTTGATACCCCGGTAATTTTCGGCGTCGGGAGCCATGTAGGCGGGGTACTTCGCCTTATCCGGGCTACCCGCCGCGCCGGCCACGGTGAAGGGCGTGGAGTTGCAATTCTGGATAAAGCCGCTGGCCGGGTTTTTCACCTGCACCAGCTCGCTCACGGGGTGCAAACCCAGCCAAGCGGTGCTGTCGGAGCGGCCGGGCACGGGGCGGCTCCAGTCGTAGCCGGCCGGGCGGCGGGGCATAAAGTTGCCGTGCCAGTAGGCGATGGTGCCGTCTTTGTCGGCGTACACGGTGTTGTTGGAGGCGTTGCCTTCCAGCTCCAGCGTTTGCTGAAAGCTGGCGTAATCGGTGGCCTTGGTGCGCTGATACGACTGCTGCAAGGCGGCCACGGGGTTGTCCATCATCTTCACCGTCAGCCACTGCCCGCTGACCTCGCCCACCACCGGGCCGTGCTCGGTGCGGTAGGTAGCGAAGGTGCGGCGCAGCAGCTGGCCATCCTTTTTGTAGGCCAGAGTGATGTCGGCCGCCTGCACTGGCTTTTGCAGGCCATTGTACAAGTAAGTATAGCTGCCGTCGGGCTGCTTGGTGATGGTTTCGAGGTACTCGTCCATCGAGTCGGCCGACGAGCTGGTGTGCATCCAGCCGCAGTGCTCGTTAAAGCCCTGATAGATAAAGAACTGCCCCCACGTCACGGCCCCGTAGGCGTTCAGCCCGGCCTGGCTGGTCAGCTGCATTTCGGAGCGGAAGTAGAACGAGGTGTGCGGATTTATCAGCAGCAGCGCGTGCCCGCTCGCGCTCTTGGCGGGCGCAATGGCGAAGCCATTGGAGCCCACCGGCTCGCGCTCGGCTTGCTCAAAATTGGGCCGATGCCAGGCCCCCGATTTTTGCTGGCCATAAAATGCCTTGATTCTATCGACCGGCACCACGCTGACATTGCCCCCAATGCTGCCCTCGCTGAACAGCAACGGCAGCCACGGCTGAAACCGGCGCAGCAGCTTGGGCTGCACCGCCGGGTGGGTGGCTAGGTAGTAATTGGTGCCCGCCGCAAAGGCATCGAGCAGCTGCTTCATGGCGGGCGGACACTGCTGGTAGGCGGCCACGGCGCGGGTGCTGTCCAGGAAGAGCCGCTGGCGCAAATCGGCGTAGAGCGCGGTTTCGCCCTCGACCTCGGAGCGGCGGCCCAACACCTCGATGTAGTTGTCCTCGACCCGCGCAAAATCGTCTTCGCACTGCGCGTAGAGCGCGCCGAATACGGCGTCGGCATCGGTGGTACCGCTCACGTGGGCGATGCCCCAGGTATCGCGCACGATGCGGACTTGCTGAGCCTGCTGGTTCCAGCGCAGGATTTCGGCGGGGGTAAACGCCTGGGCGTGGGCAACGGAAACGGACGCAAGCAGAAAAACGGAAGACAGGATAGCGCGCATAGGCACGCAAAATACGCAGCGTAGCACCCTCGCTTCCCGCTCGCAGTGACCTAGCAGGCGGTATAGCTCACTTACACCTACTTGGTCAGCAGCATTTACTCAGCGAGTTGTTAATAGGCACAGCGCGGGCCTTACTTGCAGCGGTTTTTCGCCTTTCCTCTTCACTATGCGCTCCTTATCTACTTCTCTTTTCGCCCTTGGCACACTGCTCTCGCTTGGCTTGGCAGCGTGCAAGAAGGATGACACCACCGAGCGGCCGTTGGTTTTCACCACCGTGAGTACGCTGGCCGGCGCCGGCACCAATGGCTACACCGACGGGGCAGCCAGCACGGCGCAGTTTTCGGCCCCAGAAGGTCTTGCCGCCGATGCACAGGGCAACGTGTATGTGGCTGACTACGGCAACGGGCGCATTCGCAAAATCACCCCGGCCGGCACAGTTTCTACGCTAGCTGGCAATGGTAATGCCGGCCTGACCGATGGGCCCGGAGCAAGCGCCAGCTTCAAGGGCCCGGCCGATGTAGCTCTTGACAACCAGAACAATATCTACGTAGCCGATTTTGAGAATAACTGCGTGCGCAAAATCACCCCCGCCGGGGTAGTAAGCACCCTGGCGGGCACTGCCACGGCGGGCTTCGTTAATGGCTCGGCCACTGCTGCCCGCTTCGATAGACCTTATGGCTTGGCAGTAGACGCCCAGGGCAACGTATACGTGGCTGACTACGGCAACGCCTGCATTCGCAAAATAACCCCGAGCGGCGTAGTAAGCACGCTGGCCGGCACCGGGGCCCTGGGCTATGCCGACGGCCCCGGCAGCAGTGCCCAGTTTGTGGGGCCCAAAGCACTGGCCCTTGATGCGCAGGGCAACCTCTACGTGGCAGATTTTGCGGGCGAACGCATTCGCAAAGTCACGCCGGCCGGCGTCGTAAGCACGCTGGCCGGCACCGGCAAGTTCGGCTACACCGACGGCCCCGGCAGCAGTGCGCAGTTTTCCGGGGTTAGTGGCTTAGCCCTAGATGCTCAAGGCAACCTCTACGTGGCAGATACGGGCAATAACTGTATTCGCAAAGTCACGCCGGGCGGCGTAGTGAGCACGCTGGCCGGCACAACCAAAGCTGGCGGAGCAGATGGGCCAGTGGCCACCGCACAGTTCAACCTACCGTCTGACATCGCAGCTGGCAGCCAGGGCGTGCTTTACGTTACGGAGCTTTCCGAACGCATCCGCAAAATCACAACTCAGTAGCTAAGACGAGTTTATACTACCCAAGCGTAAGTAGCAGGCCGTCGCCGGGG
>NZ_DASTEP010000194.1:0-45067 GCF_035709525.1 Hymenobacter sp.
TATGCTTACCCCCCGCCAGCTTTTTCTGCGCCACCAGGCCCAGACCTCCGGGTTTCCACTTTTGCTGGAAATCGAGCGGGCCGAGGGCGTGTACATGTACACGCCCGAAGGCCGGCCCATCCTTGATTTGATTTCCGGCATCGGTGTCAGCAACGTGGGGCACCGCCACCCGCGCGTGCTGCAAGCCATTCAGGAGCAGATTGATAAATACCTGCACCTCATGGTATACGGCGAGTTGGTGCAGGCGCCGCCCGCCCGGCTGGCCCACGCGCTGGCCGTTACCCTGCCCGCCCCGCTCGATACGGTGTACTTCACCAATTCGGGGGCCGAAGCCGTTGAGGGTGCGCTTAAATTGGCTAAGCGCCACACGGGCCGCACGGGGCTGATTTCGGCTTTCAACTCCTACCACGGCTCCACGCACGGCGCGCTGTCCATCACCGGCTCCGAGGGCTTCAAGAACAGCTACCGGCCGTTGCTGCCCGATGTCACGCACCTGCGCTACAACGAGCTGGCCGATTTAGCCTTAATCACCGAAAACACGGCCGCCGTCATCCTCGAAACCGTGCAGGGCGAAGCCGGTGTGCGCCTGCCGCAGCCCGGCTACCTGCCCGCCGTGCGGCAGCGCTGCACCGAGGTCGGCGCGCTGCTCATTCTGGATGAGATTCAGTGCGGCTTTGGGCGCACAGGCACGCAGTGGGCATTCGAGCAGTTTGGCGTGATACCCGACATCTTGGTATGCGCCAAGGGTATGGGCGGCGGGATGCCCATCGGGGCGTTCATATCGTCGCCCGAAATCATGGTGGGCTTCCAGACCAATCCCATCCTGGGGCACTGCACTACCTTCGGCGGGCACCCGGTGAGCTGCGCGGCGGCGCTGGCCACGCTGCGGGTTATTCAGGAAGAAAACCTGCTGGCCGGCGTAGCCGCCAAGGCCGCCCGGCTGCGGGCCGGCCTGCGCCACCCGGCCATCAAAGAGGTGCGCAACTGCGGCCTGCTCATGGCCGTGGAGTTTGAATCGTTCGACGTGCTCAAGCCAATTATCGACCGGGCGCTGGCCGAGGAAGGCATCCTCACCGACTGGTTTTTATTCTGCGACAACTCGTTGCGCATCGCGCCGCCGCTCACTATTACGGAGGCCGAAATTGACGCCGCGTTGGCGGGGCTGCTGCGGGCTGTCCGAACCACGGATTAAAGCGGATTTTTCGGATTACGCGGATTTTGTAGGCGGTATCCTTATTAGCGAGTTAGCGCGCTTACCAAAAAGGCCACCCGAGGGGTGGCCTTTTGACGTCTACAAAATCCGCTTTAAGCCGTGGTCTAGTGCTGCGGGATATTATTATAATTCAGGAACGACAGGCTTTCTTCCTTGATGCGCTCGCGCGGGATGGCATCTTTTACACCCTGCGAGATTTTGCGCACCAGCACACCCACAATGGCTTTGCGGAAGCCCAGCTTCTCGGCCATCATGATGCAGAAATCCATCTCGGTTTCGTCCACGATGCCGTCGGCGAGCATCATGTCCACGAGGTCAAAAATCTGGTCGAAACGGTCGGAGTCGTTGTGCGGCAGGTCGGATACGCAGCTGGTATCGCCCGACACGAGCTTGCGGACTTCGCTGGCCGACACGCCGTTTTTCTTGCCCACGGTGATGATGAAATTCAGCTCGCGGTCGTCAATGTGGCCGTCGGCTTTGGCGAGGGCGGCGAGGTTGCACAAGTGGCCTTTGATTTTTTTGGCCTGCTCATTTTCGAAAAAACCAAACATGGGATTGGTAGAAAAGAGGTGGAGAGATACGGCCAGCGGGCCGGGTGGGAAGTAGGCGAAAAGTAAGCAGGAAAAGCCGCAAAAGCTAGGACTTTACCCCGCTTAATTTGCCCCCTATACGCAGATTTCACAAAAACGTAAGTTAAAAAAACCTCGGCCCTACCCTATTACTGCCCCGCAGCTACGACCTTTGCGGACTTAACGGCGGCAGCCGCTGGCTTCTTGGCCGGGCGGCGCTTACTTAAGTAACTCGTTTTATGAAGCGAATCGGAGTATTTACCAGCGGCGGCGATGCGCCCGGCATGAATGCCTGCGTGCGCGCTGTGGTGCGGGCGGCGGTGTACCACGGAATCGAAGTGTACGGCATCATGCGCGGCTACAGCGGCATGATTAAGGGCGAGTTTGTGCGCCTCGACTCGGCCTCGGTGGCCAACACGGTGCAGCGCGGCGGCACGATTCTGAAATCGGCCCGCTCGCAGAAATTCATGACCAAGGAAGGCCGTCAACTGGCGTTCGACCAGCTGGTTAACCACGGCATCGAGGGCCTGGTGGCCATCGGCGGCAACGGCACGTTTACGGGCGCCACCATCTTCGAGCAGGAGTTTGGCATCCCGACCGTGGGCGCGCCGGGCACCATCGACAACGACCTCTACGGCACCGACTACACCATCGGCTACGACACGGCCGTGAATACGGCGCTGGAGGCCATCGACAAAATCCGGGACACGGCCGACTCGCACGACCGCTGCTTTTTTGTGGAGGTGATGGGCCGCGACTCGGGCTACATCGCCATTCCGTGCGCCATCGGTGGCGGGGCCGAAATCGTGATGGTGCCCGAAACGGCCATGAGCGTGGAGGCCGTCATTGAGACACTGCAAAGCAGCTACTCGCGCCACAAAACCTCGTTTATCGTGATTGTGGCCGAGGGTGAGGAAGAAGGTAACGTGCACCACGTGGCCCGCCGCGTGAAGGAAGCCCTGCCCCAGCTCGATACCCGCGTCACCATCGTGGGGCACATTCAGCGCGGCGGCTCGCCCACGGCGGCCGACCGCCTGCTGGCTTCGCAGCTCGGCATCGCGGCCGTGGAAGGCCTCATGAACGGCATGAAAAACGTGATGGCCGGCATCGTGGACCGCAAGCTCATGTACACCCCGTTCGACGATACCATCCACAAGCGCAAGGTTATCAACCAGAGCTTTATGCGGATGGTGGAAATCCTTTCGGTGTAACTCCAAGCTCCAGCTTGGAGATTCGTCAGGGGTAGTCGAACGGCCGCTCAACGAGTCTCCAAGCTGGAGCTTGGAGTTACATCAACCCACTGATAACCCGCGTCCCTGCGCAGCCACGTGAGCTGGCGCTTGGCGTAGTGGCGGGTGTTGCGCTGCAAGAGGCGCACGGCCTCGGCGTAGTCGTAGTCGCCGTCGAGGAAGCCGAAGATTTCCTGGTAGCCCACGGTTTGCAGCGCCTGGTGGTCGCGGAAGGGTAGCAGCCCGCCGACCTCGGCCAGCAGGCCGGCGGCCAGCATGGCCTCCACGCGCTGGTTGATGCGCTGGTATAATTCTTCGCGGGGGCGGCTCAAGGCCACTTTCACTACCCGGAACAAGCGGGCAGCCGCAGCGGCTGCCGCCGCCTCGGGGCCGGTGTGGTAGCTGGAAAACGGCCGCCCGGTGCCGCGCGTGATTTCGAGGGCGCGCAGCACGCGCTGGTGATTTTGGAGGTCGAGGCGGCCGTGGGCCACGGGGTCGGTGGCGGCCAGCTCGGCTACCAGGGCGGGCAGGCCCTGGGTTTGCAGCTCGTGCTGAAGCTGCTGACGCACGCCGGCATCCACGGCGGGCAGTTCGTCAAGCCCATCGGTCACGGCTTGCAGGTAAAGGCCCGAGCCGCCGGTGAGGATAACCACGGGCAGGCGCTGAAATAGCCCATCGAGCACGGCTAGTGCCTCGGCCGCGAAGCGGCCGGCGCTGTAGTCCTGCGTAATGCTGTGCGAATCAATAAAATGGTGCGGTACGCCCTGCATCTCCTCAGGCGTGGGCTTGGCGGTGCCGATGCTGAGCTCGCGGAAAAACTGGCGCGAGTCGGCCGAGATAATCTCGGTGCCAAGCTGCTGGGCCAGAGCCACGCTGAGGGCGGTTTTGCCCACGGCGGTGGGGCCGGCCAGCGCTAGCAGCACGGGGCGCGGGTCGGCGGCGGTGGGCGCTAGCTGGGTAAGTATTTCGGGGGGAAGCATATTTTTTGAGCTCTTAGCTACTAGCTGTTGGCTTTCATTAGGATGCAATTCGAGAAAAAGCCACTAGCTAGCAGCTAATAGCTGAGTATATAGCCCTACCAGCACCTTTTCCTCTTCCTGCCAATTCCATTCCTCCCGGGCTTGGCGGCAGTTTTCGGCCAGGCGCTGGTAATAGTCGCCGGGCTGGCCGCCGGGCAGCAGGCGGGCCAGGGCGGCGGCCAGCGTGGCGGGCGCGAGGTCGGGCACCAGGGCGGCTACCTCGTGCTGCGCATTGAGGGCGCGGTACTCGGGGAAGGCTATGCACAGCTGCGGAATGCCCGCCTGCACGTAGTCGAAGAACTTATTAGCCAGCGAATAGTAATAGCTCAGGCCGGTATTTTCCAGCAGCATAATGCCCACTGTGGCCTGCGCCGTGAGTTGCCGCAAATCGGCCGGCAGCACGTAGCCCTTAAACTCGACCTGCCCTGAGGCCAGCAAGCCCAGCCGCGCGGCCTGCGCCCGCAGCGCAGCCGAGAGGTCGCCCTCGCCGCAAATGACCAGCCGGGCCGGCACCAGCGGCATGGCTTCCAGCAGCTCGGCCAGGCCCCGGCCCACGTTGAGCGCACCCTGGTAAAGCAGGGTGGGAGGGGTGAATTCAGTGCCTGGTGCAGAGTGCTTGGTGCCTAGTGAAAAACGAGCACCAGGCACCAAGCACTCTGCACCAAGCACTAAACTTACCGGCACGTTGCGCACCACGGCAAAGGCACTACCAGGGTGCCGCTGCTCGAACAAACGCGCCAGCGCCGGCCCCACCGTGTAGCACAGGCGGGCGCGGGGCACGATGAAATTTTCGACCCACTGCCAGAGGCGCTGCACGCGGGGCCGCGTCACTACCTCGGGCACTTCGGTGAAGAGCTCGTGCGCGTCGTACACGAACGGCTGCCCGCCCAGCCAGGCCCGTGCCCAGGTAGGCAGGGCCGCGTCGAGGTCGGCGCAGGCCCAGGCGTCGGCGCGCTGGCCCAGCAAGTACCAGAGCAGCCGCAGGTTATATTCGAGGTAGAATAGCTTGCCGCGCTGAAACCAGCCGCGCAGCCGGTGCTGCGCGTAAAGCTCCTGCGTAAGCGGCAAGGAAGATTTTCGCTGCCAACCTACTAGCTCTACCTGGTAGCCGGCGCGCGCCAGGCTGCCGCAAATGCGCTGCATGCGCTGGTCGTAGCTGAGGTCGGTGGTGACGGCGAACAGCAGCCGTGGCGCTGCCGTGGTTAAATTGCCCAAAAATTGGAAGCGCTGAAGTAAGTTGCTATAATTAAAATTTCTACCCCAAATTTAGGGTTTGGTAAGCGGTGGGCTGGCTTTGGCTTATCACTTACACTGCCTAGTGGCTTTTATGCAAGGTTTTCCGGTATCTTCTTCGCCTACTACCCCACCTGCCGCCACGCTGCTCGACCAGCTGCAGCTGGCCTACCTGCTGCTCGACCAGCAGGGGCTGATAGTGGAAACGAATGAAACGCTGCTGCGCCTCACCGGCTACACCGGCGCCGAGGTGATGGGCCGCGCCTACCACGAGGTGTTTTCGCCGCTGAGCCAGCGCGAGCAGCGCCAGCAAGAGCTGCTGCACGTGCTGCGCGAGCACACCCACTCGCCTTCCTACGACCACGACCTGGTGGCCCGCGATGGCCGCCTAGTGCACCTGCACTGGCAGCAGCAGCTGCTGCGCAATGCCGAAGGGCAGGTGACCGGCCTGTGGGCCGCCGGCCACCTAGTGAGCCTGGTGAAGGAGCTGCCCGGCAGCGAGCAGGTAGACGAGCCGGCCTATTTGCAAGATTTCTTCAATGACTCGCACGACCTGGTGCTGCACCTGAAGGCCGACAACTCGTTCTTGTTCATCAACAAAGCCGGCGAGGAAACGCTGGGCTACCAGGCCAGCGAGCTGGCCAACCGCTCGCTGGCCGACATCGTGCACCCCTACTACCGGGCCAAGCTGCTGCACCAGCTGCGCCGCCTCTACGAAGGGCAGGCGCTCAACAAGCTCGAAACCGTGCTGATGACGCGCAGCGGCCGGCCGGTGCACCTCATCGGCTCGGTGAGCTGCGTGCGCATCGCCGGGCAGCCGCTGAGCGCCCGCGTGGTGCTGCACGACATCACCGACCGCATCAAGGCCGAGCGGTTGCAGAAGGTGTATTACAGCATCGCCAACCTGGCCATCTCGGCCCGCGACCTGCCGGCGCTCTACGGCGCTATTCACCGCGAGCTGAGCAAGATACTGGAAACCAACAACCTGTATATTGCCCTGTGCGACGACCAGCGCACGCAGCTGCGCTTTGTGTACCACATCGACCAGTACCCGCAGCTGAACTCGGGGGCGAGCCGGCCGTTTTCGTCGGGCGTGTCGGAGTACGTGATTCAGCAGGGGCGGCCGCGCTACTTCAGCCGGGCCGAACTGCTGGAATTGTTGCGGGAAGGTGCCATTACGGCCTTCGGGCGGCTGCCCGAGGTGATGCTGGTGGCCCCGCTGAGCGTGGGCGACCGCACCATCGGGGTGCTGGCCGTGCAGGACTACGACCGCGCTGACACCTACGCGCCGAGCGACCTCGACATTCTGCACTTCATATCGAGCCAGGTGGCGCTGGCCATCGACCGCAAAAGCCAGGAAGAACACCTGGCCCGGCAGAATGCCCGGCTGAACGCCATTTTTGAGAGTGGCAACCACTTGCTGTGGAGCGTGACGCGGCAGGGCAACCTGGTGTCGTTCAACCGCAACTATGCCGACAACTACTACCGCCGCAACGGTGCGCTGCCCCTGCCGGGCCTCAACCTGTTTGAGGTAGAGCGCGGCACCACCGAGCCGGGCACGCACGACGTTATTGCGCAGCACTACCGGCTGGCGCTGCAAGGCCAGCCGCAGCAGTTTGAGGTAAACACGCCCGACTCGATGGGCCGCCCGCTGTGGATGAGCGTGAGCCTCAACCCGATATACCTGCCCGACGGCTCGTTTGAGGAGGTATCGGCCCGGGCGCAGGACATCACCGAAAGCAAGAACTCGCAGCTGGCCCTGGCCGCCCAGGAAGAGAAATTCCGCTCGATTTTTGAGTCGTTTCAGGACATCTACTACCGCACCGACAACGCGGGCCACTTTACCATCCTGAGCCCGTCGGTGCGCGACATTCTGGGCTACGAGCCCAGCGAGGTGCTCGGCCACTCGGTGAAGGAATTTTACGCCTCGCCCGAGCAAAATGCCGCCATCGCGGCGGCCCTGCAGCGCGGCGGCGAGCTGCGCAACTACGAGGTGCAGATGCGCCACCAGGACGGGCGCCCCGTCACGATGCTCATTAACTCGCGCCACACGGCCAGCGGCACCGAGGGCATCGCGCGCGACGTGACCGAGATGCGCCAGATTCAGGACGACCTGCGCCACGCCAAGGAAGAAGCCGAAGCCGCCCTGGCCGCCAAAACGCAGTTTCTGGCCAACATGAGCCACGAGCTGCGCACGCCCATGAACGGCATCATTGGCATGATAGACCTGCTGCACCAAACCGGCCTCGGGGCCGAGCAGGCCGACTACGTGGACACGCTGCGCAAAAGCTCGGACGCGCTGCTAACCATTTTGAACGACATTCTGGACTTGTCGAAAATCCAGGCTGGTAAGCTGCGCCTGCAGGAAGCGCCGCTGGTGCTGCGCGGGCTGCTCGAGCGGCTTCACTCGCTGTTTTCGTACCGCGCCAGCCAGAAAAACCTGCGTTTCACGTACCACATCACCTCGCACACGCCGCCGCACATCATCACCGATGAGATGCGCCTGCTCCAGATTTTGTCGAACCTGGTAGCCAACGCTATTAAGTTTACGGCGCAGGGCACGGTGAGCGTGGTGGTGTCGTCGGTGGCGACGGAAGATGATTTTCACACCTTGCGCTTCGCGGTGCAGGACTCGGGCATCGGCATCTCGCCCGACGATGCGGTGCGGCTGTTTACCAGCTTCACGCAGCTCGACACTACGCCCAGCAAGGCCTTCGGCGGCACGGGCCTGGGGCTGGCCATCAGCAAAGAGCTGGCCGAGCTGCTGGGCGGCGAAATCGGCGTGTTCTCGGGCGTGGGCGAGGGTAGCGTATTCTGGTTTACCATTCGCTGCCGCGTAGCGGCGGCCCCGCTGCTGCCCGCCCCCGACGAGGCCGACGACAACAAGCTGAAGCTGCCGCCGGCCCTGCTGCGGCCGGCTACCGGCCCGGCCCCGCGCATTTTGCTGGTCGATGACAACGCCATCAACCAGAAGGTAGCCGCCCGCCTGCTCGATAAGCTGGGCTGCGAGGTCGAAATAGCCAGCGACGGCTACGAGGCCATTGCCCGCGCCACTGCCCCCGATGCCAAGTATCAGCTTATCTTAATGGATATTCAGATGCCAGGGCTCGACGGCATCGCGGCCACCAGCGAGATAAAGGCGCGCCTCGGCGGCACCTGCCCGCCCATCATCGCCATGACGGCCTACTCGATGGCCGACGACGCGGTGCGCTTTGTGCAGGCCGGCCTCGACGACTACCTGGCCAAGCCCGTGAAGCACCAGCAGCTCTCCGACATGCTGGCGCGCTGGCTGCCGGGGGCCCCGCCCACCCCGCCGCCCGCCAACGTGGTGGCAGCTACCCCGCAGCCGCTCACGCTCGATGTGGAAGTGCTGACGCAGCTGCGCCAGCTGGGCGGCCTCGAGTTTACGGCCGACCTCTACACCGATTTTGAGCAGGAGGGCGGCGAGCTCATCAATCAGGCGGCCGCCTGCGTGGCCGCCGCCAACTGGGAAGGCCTGCACCCGCTGATGCACCAGCTCAAGGGCACGGCCGCCACGCTGGGGCTGTCGGCTATTTCGGGGCAGGCGCTGCGCATCGAGCAGTTGCTCAAAAGCTCAACCGTGGGGGCGCTACCCATCGAATTTAAACTTCTGCAACATTACTTTGCTCAATTCAAAGCCGTGTATCCGGGGGTGGTAATGGCGGCTGAGCCCCAAGCGGTGCCCGCCGAAAACCTTCCCTAATCCGTCTTAATCTGCTCGTTAGCTTGCCCTTACACCCCGAACTTACCCAATTGTATGCCGGCCGAAACCGCTTCTAAAACCATCCTCATCGCCGAGGACAGCAACGTTATCTCGAACCTTACCCGCAAGATTCTGGAGCAGCAGAAATACAAAGTTTTGTTGGCCAAAAACGGGGGCGACGTGCTGCCGCAGCTCGAAAAAAATGCGGTTGATGCCGTGCTCATGGACATCAACATCCCCATCAAGGATGGCATGCAGTGCACCCGTGACATCCGCGCCCACGCCAACGCCAGCATCAACTCGCTGCCCGTCATCGTGATTAGCGGCAACGCCAACGACTACTCGATGGCCGACTTCCAGGCCGCCGGCGTAACGGCCTACCTGCCCAAGCCGCTCAACTTCGACGAGCTCGTGCGCATGGTGCGCCAGTACGTGGGCTAAAGCCAGTTATGAATTTTGAGTTATGAGTTTTGAGTTATCTACTGGTTTCGTGCTTTTGGCGTAATCCAAGCAGCTGACTGATACGCTCCAACTCATAACTCAAAACTTAAAACTCATAACTCCCCGTGACCATCACGTTTCTCGGTACCGGCACGTCTTCGGGCGTGCCGATGATAGGCTGCGACTGCGCGGTGTGCCGCTCGCTCGACCCGCGCGACCAGCGCCTGCGGGTGTCGGTGCACGTAGCCGTGGAGGGCCGCAGCCTGGTGATAGACACGGGCCCCGACTTTCGGCAGCAGATGCTGCGCGCCCGCATCACGCAGCTCGATGCGGTGCTGTTTACGCACGAGCACAAAGACCACACGGCGGGCCTCGACGACATTCGGGCCTTCAACTTTCGGCAGCAGCAGGAGATTCCCGTCTTTGCCGAGCCGCGCGTGATTCGGCAACTGCACCAGGAGTTTGCCTACATCTTCGCCGAGCAGAAATACCCCGGCGTGCCGCAGGTGAGCGTGCACGCCATCGAAAGCGATACCGCGCCCTTCGACGTGCTGGGCCTGGCCGTGCAGCCGCTGCGGGCGCTGCACTACCGGCTGCCGGTGCTGGGCTTCCGCCTCGGCGGCTTCGTGTACCTCACCGATGCCAACTACCTCGCCCCCGAAACGCTGGATTTACTGCGCGGGGCCGATACCATCGTGCTTAACGCGCTGCGCAAGGAGCCGCACATCTCGCACTTCACCCTGGCCCAGGCCGTGGAAATACTGGAAAAGCTGGCACCCCGCCGCGCCTACCTCACCCACATCAGCCACCAGCTGGGCCGCCACCGCGAGGTCGAGGCCGAGCTACCCGCCTGGATTCGGCTGGCGTATGACGGGCTGAAGATTGAGGTGTAATGCCCGACGCGCTGAAGCGATAATGCTGCGTATGCATCTCATGGTTTACTCACGGCGAGCGTATCGCTCTTCGCTGACGCCCACAGTTTTAGTAGACAGGCTCCAGCAAGTGGTACCCCCGCGACCAGCCGGTTTATTTTGGTGGCTGGGGTCTTTATATCTGCCATGCCAAGGACAAGTAGTGCCAGCTACCAACTCCTTCCGGGCACACATGCGCTGGGGGCGTTCTAATGAGGCCAGCGTAAAGGGTAAGTGGTGGGCTTCTTCTGCTACCTCAGCTTCCGGTGGTACTACGATACAGCTGATTATCCATCCGCCCTGGGGCGAGCTTTTGTTTGGCTATAGCTTATTGGCTTTTGCTGCGCTCCTCATCTTGTTATCGAGTTCGAAGGCAAAGCCAACACCTTGGGTTCCGCTTGCGCTACCTGGCCTCATGGCAATACTCTGGACAGGTTTTTCCTGGGGTGATGTCTGCCACGCTGAACGTTACTTTAAAGAGGCTCTACAGCTACAACAAGAGGCGAGCTTATCTTGATTTACAACCAATAAATGCACACCAATTACTACTTCCTGCGCCAGCTGGCCCCCGCCCTCACCGCGCAGTTGCGGGGCTACCGCGTGGCCAGCTGCTTTTCGCAGGAAAAGGACGAACTGGTAATTGGCTTGCTGAATGATAAAGGCCGGGAATTCTGGCTGAAAGCGCAGTTGGGCGCGGCCTTCCCGGCGCTGGCTTTACCCGAAACGTTCCAGCGCGCCCGCCAGAATTCGGTGGATTTGCTACCCGAGCTGCTAGGCCTCACCGTGGCCGAGGTCGTGGCCTGGCCGCACGACCGGGTGCTGCAACTCACCTTTGCCGAGCACGGTGCCACGCTCGCCTTCAAGCTCTACGGGCCGCGCCCGAATGCTATTTTCCGGCCGGCAGCGGGCGCGCCGGCCCAGCTGTTTCACCAGCGCTACGCGGCCGATGCGGAGCTAACGCCCGCCGACACCAGCGCGGCCCCGCCCCCGCTCAGCGCCACCGGCAAGCTGCCACCCGCGCTGGCCGACCTGCCGGCCCGCTACCTGCGCGAGCAGCGCGGTTACGACCCCGCCCCGCTCGAAACCAAGCAGCGCCTCGCGCAGGAGCTGCTAACCGAGCTGGAAAGCCCGGCCCACTACTACCTCATCCAGTTCGACGGCCGCACCCGCCTAAGCCTGCTGCCGCTGGGCGACGTGCTGCAAACGCTGCCCGGCAACGACCCCATCGGGGCGCTGCGGCGCTTCGTGCCGCTGGCCCTGGGCCACCGCGCCCTCGAAACCGAGCGCCGCCAGCTACGCCAGCTGCTAGAGCGCCGCGCCGACGAGGCCGCCACCAGCGCCCAGATGGCGCGGCAGCGCCTGCACGCCCTGGCCCACGAGGCCGGCTACCGCCACCGTGCCGACCTGATAATGGCGCACCTGCACGAAATAAAGCCCGGCGCGGCGCAGCTCGAAGTCATCGACTTCTACACCAACGAGCCGGTCGTCATCAAGCTCAAGCCGCTCGAAAAGCCCCAGCGCACCGCCGAGAACCTCTACCGCAAAGCCAAAAACCAGCAAATCGAAGAGCGCCAGCTCAGCGAGCGCATCGCCCGGCGCGAAACGGAAGCCCTGCAAAACCTGGAGCTACTGGAGGAGCTGGACACGCAGCCCACCTTGCATGAGCTGCGCGGCCTGCGCGCCTGGCGCAAGCAGCACGGCCTCGACCCCAGCGCCGCGCCCGCCAAGGCCGGCACCGAGTTACCTTTCAAGGTATTCGAGGACCGGGGCTTTACCATCCTGGTAGGGCGCAACGCGGCCAACAACGACCTGCTGACCCAGAAATACGCCCACAAAGACGACCTCTGGCTGCACGCCAAGGACGTGACGGGCTCGCACGTCGTAATCCGGCACCGGGCGGGGCAGCCGGTGCCTGAGCCGGTAATTGAGCACGCGGCGCAGCTGGCGGGCTGGTATTCGCGCCGGCAGCACGACTCGCTGTGCCCGGTCACGGTCACGCCCAAGAAGTTTGTGCGCAAGCCCAAGGGCGCGCTGCCGGGGCAGGTGGTAGTCGAGCGCGAGCGCGTGGTGCTGGTAGTGCCCGCCAATCCATTTGAGAATGTACCGTAAGCTTTAGCTTGCGTAGCGCTTGGTCAGCGCGTCCTCACGCCACGCAAGCTAAAGCTTACGGTACACACAAAAAAGCCCACTTTGCAGCGGGCTTTTTCGTTTTGCGTGCGCGCGGGGAGATTCGAACTCCCACACCCGAAGGCACCACCCCCTCAAGATGGCGTGTCTACCAGTTTCACCACGTGCGCAAAAGGCAATCGGCAACTTGGATTCGGCCAGCGGGCCGGCGTAGCTGAGGCGGCTAAGCGGGTGCAAATGTACGCCCCCATTTTGCTTCTGTGCAAATACAGGTTCATTATTTCTTAAAGAAAATGGCGGCTACACGCCTGCTTCATTATCGTTGTGCTTATTTGGCAGGGTATTAGCTCCGCTATTTTTTTGCGCTTTTTTTCTCTCGACCTATGGCTACTGGCTCCAATTCCGTTAAACGCTCTTTGTTCGGGCGCTTCGCTGAGAAAACAACGCAGTACTCGGGCTCGACGCCCGTGTTTGTGGGCGCGGTGGCGCTGGTGCTGGTGTGGGCTATGCTCGGGCCGGTGTTCAAGTACTCCGAAAACTGGCAGCTGGTCATCAATACCGGCACCACTATCATCACGTTTTTGATGGTATTTCTCATTCAGCGGGCGCAGAATAAGGACTCACTGGTGTTGCACCTCAAGCTGAACGAGCTGCTGGCCGCTACTAAGGGTGCCAGCAACCGCCTCATCAACGCCCAGGATTTTTCGGAAGAGGAAATTCACCTCATTCACCAGTTCTACTGCCTGCTGGCCGAGAAAGCCAAGCAAGACAACGACCTCGGCGAAACGCACTCGGTAGAGGAAGCCGAAGACAACCACCACGAAAAGCTGGCCGCTCACCGCGACTAGAACGATTATGGTAGCTGGCATTGGGCCGATGTAGAGACGCATACTTGCGTCTCGCGTCAGACGAGCTCGTCTGACGTGAGACGAAGTATGCGTCTCCACACCAGCTGGACACCACCCAAACGCAAAGAGCCCCGCCAGCAATGGCGGGGCTCTCTTGTTTATCATCCAAAAAGCGGCCTAACGGCGGCGCTTCTTATGGCTGCTTTTAACTACCGTTTTCTTGGTGGCGCGGTGGCTTTTGGTAGCGGTAGCCTTTTTGGTTTTCGTCTTGGTTTTGTGCGCGGCAACCTTTTTGGTGCTGCGGTGGGCGCTGGCCTTGGTGGTGTGGCGGGCGGCGCTGTGGTGGCGGGCGCTGCGGCTGCGGCTATAGTGGCGCAGGGCGGTGCGGTGCTCGGCGCGGGTGGCTACGGCTGCTTCGTCGGGGCGAGCTTCGACGGCTTCGGTGTAGTGGGCGGTGGCGTCGAGCTCGGGCGAAGCGGTGGCGTCTTCGGGGTCAATTTGCGCGGTGGCTTTGGCTACCTCGGCCATCTTCTTGTGGCGGGTCGGCATCAGGAAATCGCGCTCGGCCCGCTCGCGGACGCTCAGCTTTTCTTCGCCGGGTAGTTTGGTTACGGCTGCGTTTTTATCGGTCTGGGCCTGGGCCGCCGAGGCGCTCAGGAGTAGGGCACAAATAGCAATTAACTTCCGCATCAATAACTTACTCGTTGGTTAGAGAAACAAAAATAGGCCGCTGACCCTCACCGCGCAAGGCTTTTGGGCTTCAAGTAAGGGGCTTTTTCGGGCCGGCGGGCCGGCCGCCGCGAGCCAACTACCCCTGTATCAGGGCCCCTAGCTTCAAGCACCGCAAGCAGTGCTTGAAGCCGGGTTTTATCCTACTTTGCTTGCCCCGAAATTTGTAAGCGCTGCCCTGCCGAGGTGGCCCCGAACTCGGGCGCGTACAGGCACTGCACCTGGCTGAGGCCCCCCGAAAAGTCGCCCGCCTGGCTGGCGCGCAGCCGGTATTCGAAGACGTGGGTGCCGCGCGGCACCTCGCTGAGGAAGAAGTTGGTGGCCGCATCGCGGGGGCTTTCGTAGTAGCCGAGTCCATTTTGGTAGCGGTAGCCGCTGAGCTGATTGATGGGCTCCAGGCCGGCGGCGCGCTGGTCTTTGAGGTGCACGTATTCGAGGGCGCGGTCGGTGCGCAGCACCAGGCGCACTACCAGGGCGTCGCCCACGCGGAGCGGGGTGGCGGTCGTTATTTTTTCCAATGCCGGGCCGGTGGCGGTGCGGGTTTCGCGGTAGAGCTGGCGCTCGACGCTGAGCGGCGAGGCGGCGGGCGTCACCTTGTCGATGTCCTCAAAATACTGCCAGTAGAGCGCGCCCCAGGCCGGGCCGGCGTCGGTTTTGGTGAGCGTGACCTTGCCCTGGGCAGGCTTGATGTCAGCGGCGGGCCAGGTGGTTTTGAGGTAGCCGATGCCGGCCTGGGCGGGGGCGGGCTGGATTTGCTCGCCCCCCACCGTGGCTTGCAGGGGCTGGGTAGCGGCCGACCAGTCGGTGCCGCGCAGCAGCAGGGCGTAGCAGGCGTCGGCGGTGGCGCGGGTGCTTTCCCAGCTGTGGGTTTGCTTTTGGGTGAGCAGCCAGAGCTTCATTTCGTCCACCGATTTTTGGTCGTTTTTGACTTCATCGAATGCCTCGATGAGGGTGGCCTGGGTTTCGGTGGGGGCCTCGCGCCAGTAGTAGCCGCCTTGCACGTCTTTCCAGTACATGCCCAAATCGGGGCTGTGGAGGGCGTTTTCGGTGAGGGCGCGCAGGATGGTTTGGGCGGTCGCGGGCTGGTTGTCGCGGTGCAGGGCAAGAGCCAGTTGCGCTTGCAGGTAGCGGGTGCGGCCCAGCCAGTGCTGGGCGGCCTGGCCGAGGTAGTAGGCGCGGGCGGCTTTGGCGGCCGGGGCCACGGGCAGCGCCGGCCAGAAGCTGCGGGCGTAGAGCGCCTGGGTTTCGAGGTCGCCGAGGTGATTTTCGGTCAGCTTCACGCCCTTTTGCTGGCGCAATAGGGTGTAGTCGCGGGCCTGGGCGGCGTCGAGGGATGCCACGGCGCGCTGCAAGATGACGCGGGCGGTGGCGTCCTGGCTAGCGTCGAAGGCATTGAGCTTTTTGAGCTTGCCGAAGCCGGCCACGATGAGCTGGGTGAGGTAGCGGTCGGCGGGCATTTTCTCAAACCACGGAAACGAGCCGTCGGGCAGCTGCATGGCTTGCAGCTTGGCGAGGGCGCGGGCGGTTTCGGCGGTCAGGCGGGGCTCGTCGAAGAGGGTGCTGAGGCGGGTGAGGCGCTCGGTTTCGCTTTGGGCATCGCGCACCCAGGGCGTTTCCTGCAAGAGCAGGTTTTTGAGCTCCTGGTTTTGGGCGAGCTTGCTGGCCAGCTGCTCGCGCTGCTGGGCGGTGCCGCTGGCGGCCTGGCGCTGCCACTCGGCCAGCACGGTTTTGAAGCGCGGGTTGGCCTTGAGAATCTGGGCGGCCAGCAGGTTGGCGTAGAGGCGGCTGAATACCTGCTCGGAGCACTCGTAGGGGTACTCCATGAGGTAGGGCAGGCTTTGCACGGCGTACCAGGCGGGGTTGGCGGTCAGCTCCAGCGTCAGGCTCTGGTTGCGGCGGGTGGGGCTGCTGGTGCTGGTCAGCTTTTTCAACTCAAACGCGCGGGTGCCGGGGCCGGCGAGGGGCAGCGGCAGGCTTTCGGTGATGAGGATTTTATTCGGCAGCACGGGCAAGGTGTTTTCCTCGCCGTCGCTGAACGTAGTGCTTGGTGCCTGGTGCTTAGTGCTTGGCTTCTTACGCTTGCTTGCTTTCTCCTCTCCCCCACCGGCCTGGGCTACCACGCGGTAGGTCACGGCCACGGGCGTGAAGTCGGCGGGAATGCGCAGCGCCCAGCCCAGGGCCACGCTTTGGTGGGCGGCGGCCGCTACGGCTTGCTGGGCGGGGCCTTGCAGCAGCTGGCTGGTGATGTCCTGCCCGGTGGCGGCGTCGAGCAGAAAGAGCTGGGCCGTGCCGCTGGTGGCGTGGTCGGTGAGGTTGGAGAACCGGGCGGGGAAGGTGAACGCATCGCCCGGCCGCAGGAAGCGCGGCGCGTTGGGCGTGAGCTGGATTTCCTTTTGGGTCACAAGCTGGCGGGCGAGCTGGCCGCTGCGCAACTGCTTGTCGTGGGCCAGGGCCAGCAGCTGCCAGCGCGTCACGGCCTCGGGCATCTGAAATTCGAGTACTACGTCGCCGTTTTTATCGGTGTACAGGGCGGGCTGCCAGAAGGCCGTTTCGCGGAAGTCGCTGCGGGCGGCGATGGTGCTGAGGTCGGGGGCAGCGGGTTGTGCAAGAGCCACCTCTTCATAAGAACGTCCACGTAGAGTAACCAGTTTAGCTGCGCCCGGTGAACTATCTGCCATTGCTGCCGAGGCCATAGGCGCGGCGGCCACTTCCATATCCCGTTTAATAACTGGTGCAGTGAACTTCAACTTAACCCCCGGTATAACATTGGTTAATCGGCTTCTTGAATTACCGCCAAACCTGTCATCCAACCCATCTCGGTCAGCCTCTCCATCCAAATGACTTTGCCAGTCATTGAGCTCAGGATATTCCACTCCCGTTGGCTCGGCATCAACATCAGTATCACCCAGCGACTCCGAATTAATCCACTCAAAACTCCCCTGCCACCCGAACCGCGCCGGGTAGTAGTCGCCGCCAAAATTCAGCCCTTGAAAGCTGTGCTGGCGGAAAATATCCAGGCTTTGGTCGTAGAGCGTGGCGAGCAGCTCGGCCTCGGCGGGGCGGCCGTTGGCTTGGTGAATGGTCACGCGCCAGGTTTCGCGCTGGCCGGGCTGGAGCCGGTCGCGGAAGGTGGCGATGCTGAGGCGCAGCGGCTGAGGCCGCTCGGCCACCTGCACGGTGGCGGTGTGGACGTAGAGGCGGCCAGCGCGCACCTGCGTGGTGTGAATGTAGAGCGGGCCGGGGGCCGTGGCCGGGCCACTGGCTACCTCCAAACGGCGCTGCTCGCCGGCGGCCAGGGTCAGCCACTCCTGGCGCAGCAGCTGGCCGCCGCGCTCTACTTCGAGCAGGATGCGGGTATCGGGCTCGCTGCTGCCCAGCAGCAGGCGGGCCGGCTGGCCGGGGGCCACCGTGTCGGCGGGCACCGCTACCCAGTCGGGCGTGGCGTAGGGGATAGTGGCGGCCTGGGCGTCGTAGAGCACGAAATCGAGGCGGGCGTGGGCGGCGGTATCGGGCGCGGCGGCCTGGGCTTCGAGGCGGTAGCGGCCGGTGGGCACGCCGGCCAGCAGGGCGGCCACGTCGAGCGCCGGGCTGGTGCGGGTGTCGAAGGGCAGCGTTTTGACTAGCTCGGCGGGGGCTTCGTTGTCCTCGGTTTCGGGGGCGGGGCCGGGCACGCCGGGCGGGTTGGGGCGGTAGCGGCGGGCAAGCAGGCGCAGGGTGCCGGTGGCGGGCAGCGGCTCGCCGGTGGCATTGGTGCCGAGCAGCGTGAGGGCGGGCAGGTGCTGGCGGTCGAGGCGCTCGGGGCCGGCGAGCTGTAAGTTGAGCGGATTGCGGCCGATAACCACGTTGCGGGTGCCGGTGCGGGTTTCGCCGGCCGCGTCAGTCACGTCGGCGGTTATTTCAAACAAGTAGCCCGGCTCCCAGCCGCGCCGGCCCGGCTGCCGGGGCGCGGCGGGCGGCGTAAAGCTGAGTGTGAAACGCCCTTCGGCATCGGTAGTAGTAGTGCCGTGGGTTATTTCCTGGCTGCCACGCCCCCCGCCGGGCGGGTAAATGCTGCGCCCATAGCGGCCATACCCGCTGAACAGCGGCCACAGCTCGCGGCGCGTGACGCGGTACTTCACGGTGGCCCCGTCGGTAGCCTGCCCGGCGTAGGCGCGGGCGCGCCCCGTGAGGGCGAGCGGCTGCCCCAGCTGCGGCCGGCCGGGCACCGAGTCGAGCGTCACCAGGAAGGTGGGCCGCTTGTAGTCTTCCACCTGAAAGCCGAGGCTGCCGTCGTCGGTTTGCAAGGTCATCTGGCCGTTGAGCAGGCCCGTGGGCAGCACCAGCGAGCCATTGAACGAGCCGTAGTCGGAGGTGGTAAAGGTGAGCGTCTGGGCGGTTTGGCCGTTCACGTCGAGCAGGCGCACGCTCACGGACTGGCCGGTGAGCAGGCTGTTTTTAGAGCCTTGGCTTTGGGTTATAAGACCCTTGAAATACACCGTCTGGCCGGGCCGGTAGATGGCGCGGTCGGTGAACAGGAAGGTGCGGCGGGCGGGGCTAGTGTCTTTATCCAGATGGTTGGGGTAGCCCTCGCTGTCCACTGCTACCAACAGCGTATCGCGCCCGCGCCAGATTTTGGCGCGGTTTAAAGATGGAAATTGCTTAGAGTAGTCGGGGGAAGCCAGTTTTATTTCGCCGGAGGCGGCTGACTTAACGATTTCGCCCAAGTACTTGACCGTCTTTTCGCCCCTTTCATAAGCGTAAAAGCCTTGAGCCGAAACGCCACTCAAAGGCAATCCACTTTGCCGGTGCAGCACAAGTAGCACAGAGCCAGTCCGGTGCTCGCGACCCTGCCGCAGGGCGGTCAATTCGCTGGCCCCCAACACGCCGAAAGCCGTGACGCTACCGGCCGGGGCCGGGCTGGCGAGGTTGGGTTTAGATTGATTGGTCAGCACAACCAAGTAGTGGCCTACAGGCAACGCCGCGCCAGCTACGGCTAATTTTTGCTCTTTGTAATCGAGCGGATGCGCTGGCACGGGCACCGCCCACGCGGCGGCCGGGGCCGCTTTCAGGGCGCGGGCGTAGCGCCGGGCCACCGTGGGGTTACGCTCGTTATAGTCATTAGCTGTTTCCCATTCGCGCAGCGTAATGCGGTAGGCGAAGGCGTGCAGCTCGGTCACGTTGCGGGCCGTGACGTCGAGCCGCCAGGGCTGGCCGGGTACCACGATGTCGGCGGCCGAAAACGTGATTTCGGGCCGCTCAATCTCCTCGCGCAGCACCCGTGCCTGCGCCGCCCCGCGCGACTTCGGAAACCGGGCTTCGGCCGCCCGCGCCAGGGCCACGGCGGCCACGGGGTCGGTTGCGCGCAGCGCCTGCGCCCGGCGCGCCATAAACTCCGTGCTGATGGGCAGCGCCTTGTAGGTCTCGGCCATTTGGGTTAATGCCGCCGTGTACTGCTCGGTGTAGTCTTCTTCCTGCGCGAAGGCGCGCACGATACTGAGGCCGCGCAGAAAACGGAGGCGCTGCAAGTCCACGTCGGCCAGGGCGGCGGGGTTGTTGGCTGCTAGGCGGGCGGCCGTGAGGCGCTGCAACAGTTGCAGCGCGTGCAGCTGGCCGTTGAGCGAGTCGGCGGCGGGCACGGCGAGCTTCAGCGCCGCGAATTCCTGCGCGCTGCCAAACAGCTTGGGGTCGGTGGCCTGAAACTGCTGCTCGGGCCGCGTGATGTACAACTCCTGGTTTTGCAGCCCTTCGATAGCCCGGTGCGCCAGCAGGTCGTAGAGCGTGGGGCGCAGGGCACGGCCTTCGGCATCGCCGCCCACGGCCAGGTCGCCGAGGGCGGCCAGGGTAGTGCGTAGCTGGCGCTGGGGCTCGTCTTCTACCGACTGGTAGTAGTGCCGCACGATGGCCGCGCCCAGCCGGCCGGCATCCCAGGTGGCGAGGGTAGTGCCGCCATCGGCCGCGCCGGGCGTGGCCTGGTCAGCGGTGGGTGCTGCGCCCTGGGTGCGCTCGTAGAGCTGGTAGCGGTGCTGGTTGTAGTAGTCGGCGTAGAGCCCGGCCAGCAGCGAGTGCAAAATGGGCCGGGCCGGAAACTGCGCCGTTTTCAGGTCGGCTTCGAGCAGGGCAATGGCCTTTTCGTCGGCGTCGTTTTCCTTGTTGTCGAGCAGCCGGATTTTATAGAGTAGCGCCCGCACGTAGGCCGGGGCGTTGTTTTCTTTCTTCGCCTGCTGATAAACTTTTTCGACCAGCGGCGCGGCGCTGGCGGTTTGGTCTTTCTTGAGCAGGGCGTCGATTTTCTTCCATTGGGCCGCCAGCGGCGGCTGGGGACCAGGGGCGGCCGAGTCGGCCAGGAGAGCAGTCATGAGAAGGGCGCAGAACAGCAGCAAGTAACGCATAAGCGGGCAGTGAGTACGCCCCAAAGATGCCAGAACCGCGCCAATTGCACAGCTGCAACCGTTGAGGCAGCAAATTGCTCCCTAGCTTTGCGCACGTATTCCTTTATTCAGCTTTTTCATTTTTCTGTGAAAAACATCTCCACGACCCTGGCCACGACCGGGGCGCTGTGCCTGGCCGCGCTCGCCGGCCAGGCCCAAACCAGCATCTCCTTCGGCCCGCGCCTGGGGGCCAACCTCACTACCTTCTCCTACAGCGGCGAGTCCATCGGCGTTGAGAATACCAGCTCGCGGGTGGGCGTACAGGTAGGCGGCACGGCCAACATTGCCTTCGGCAACTTCGCTTTTCAGCCCTCGCTGCTCTTCACCCAGAAGGGTGCCAAGCTCACCGCCGCCCAAACCGACAACAGCGGCGGCTACACCACCACGGCCAGCGTGGAAGTCAAACCCCGCCTGCACTACCTCGAGCTACCCCTCAACATGGTGTATACCAGCGAGGGCGACCACGGCTTCCAGCTTTTTGCCGGGCCCTACGTGGCGCTGGGCGTGGGCGGCGGCGGCTCGTACCAGGTTAGCCTGGCCAGCACCGACCCGCAGTACAGCCCGTTTGCCGGCACCTACCCCGGCTCGCTGACGGTAGAGTACGGCGACCGCCAGAATGATAACAGCGCGGCCACCGGCGGCACGGGCAGCGGCGGCGGCGTGGGTTTCGGGGCCCCTACCCTCACGCTCACCGCCCACCGCTTCGACGCGGGCCTCAACGGCGGCATCGGCTACCGCGTGGGGCCGGTGCAGGCGCAGCTGGGCTACAGCCTGGGGTTGGTCAATTTTGTACCGAAAGGCCCCGACGGAGAAGATACCGGCAGCAAAGCGTATCACCGGGGCTTCCAGCTGGCGGCCACGTACTTCCTGCCAGGCAAGTAGAATTTAGAGCTTAGATATGAGACGTTAGACATGAGAAAGCTTCATAGAGCAGTTCTCATGTCTAACGTCTCATGTCTAAGCTCTAAAGCTTACCCCCGCCCGCGCCGCACTGGAAAGAGCACTAGCTGCACTATCAGCATCACCACGGCAGTGTAGAGCACGCTCACGCCTACCCGACTCAGCGTAACCAGCGGGTGCTGCAAAGAGCCCAGCTCCAGGAAGAAAAACGCTAGGTGGTGCAGCGTCACGAGCACGCCCAGATACACCAGAAACCACTGCCAGCCCATCTGGTGGATGTTCACGGTATCCTGGGCGTCGTAGCCATCGCGCGGGGTTAGCAGGCGCAGCACCCACGGGCGCAGGTAGGCCAGCAGCACGGCGGCGGCGGCGTGCAGCCCGCCCGTATCGTGCGCTATATCAATGCTAAAGCCCAGCACGAAGCCCAGCGCCAGCTGCAAGGCCACGGGCGTGCTGATGGGCAAGAACAGCAGAAAACCGAGGTAGAAGAAATTCCAGCCCAGGCCGAAAAGCACCACGCTACCGTTGTCGAGCAGCAGCACGTACACGCTCACGTAGAGCACGAAAAGCAGCACTTGGCGGCCGATAGTCCAGGCGAGGCTCATGGCTTTTTCTCTTTTTTAGCGGCTTCTTCCTTCGCAGCCTTGGCCTGGGCGGCCTTGATGCTGGCGGGTAGCTCGCTGGTGTGCTGCTCCAGCGAGTCGCGCTCGGTGCTGGGTGGCGTGGGCACCACATACACGTAGGTGAGGCGGCTGAAATCGACGCCCAGGCGCAGCTTCACGGTCAGGAAATCCTTGTTGGGCTCGGTCGTCACCGACTCCACGGTGCCGATAAACACGCCGGGCGGAAACACGGCGTTGTAGCCCGACGTCACGATGGTATCGCCGCGTAGCACGCGGGTCTGGCGCTGCACCTGGTCTACGAGGGCGTGCGCAAAGTCCATGCCTTCGGGCCACTTCACGCTGCAAATGGTGCCGTCGCGCTTTATCTGGGCGGCTATTTGCAGCTTCGAGTGCAGCACTGAGGTCACGCGGGCGTAGTGCTGGCTCACGGCCTGCACCTTGCCCACTACCCCACCGGCGGCGATAACACCCCGGTCGGGCTGCACGCCGTCGGCGCTGCCTACGTTCAGAGTCAGGTAGTTGTCCACCTCGCGCAGCGAGTTATTGATAACCCGCGCTGCTACGAGTGGCTGGCTGGCCTGCCGGGTAAGGCCCAGCAACAGGGTGTCAGGTCTGGAGTTTTGAGTTTTGAGTTTTGAGTTTTGAGCTGGCCCGGTGGCCACGCTACCTGGCGCTGGCAGTACGGCCGGGCGCAGGTGCCGGTACACGATGCGCCCGAGCGTGTCGCGGCCCACGGGCAGCGAGTCGGCCTCGCGGCGGCTAAAGTCGGTGGGGTACAGCCGGTAGCGCAGGCGGGCGTTGTCGGCCAGCAGCTCTTTGTTGAGCTCGCCCAGCCGGAAATAGTCGGCCACCTGGGTGCGGCGCTCGAGCAACACGCCCATGTAGGCGTTGGCCGAGTTGAAGAACGCCGCCCGCTGGTACGAGCTGTTGGTCAAGAAGAAATAAAAGCTCACTACCTCCAGCAGCACGAAGAGCAGGATGCCCTGGTAGCGCAGCAAGAATGCAAGGAGGTTCCGCATAACTGGTTGTCATGCTGACGAAGGAAGCATCTTGTCAGGTTAGCATTAGTTTGACCGGCTAATGCTAACCTGACAAGATGCTTCCTTCGTCAGCATGACAGCTAAGAATTAAGTCAAAAGAACGCCCCGGAAGCCCTGAATGTCCTTGATGGCCTTGCCGGTGCCGCGCACCACGGCGCGCAGCGGGTCTTCGGCAATGTGAATGGGCAGCTTGGTTTTGGCGGCCAGGCGCTTGTCGAGGCCGCGCAGCAGCGCGCCGCCGCCGGTGAGGTGAATGCCGTTTTCGTAGATGTCAGCCGACAGCTCGGGTGGGCTGATTTCCAGCGCTTTCAGCACAGCTTCTTCGATTTTGGCCACTGATTTATCGAGCGCGATGGCGATTTCCGACGACGTTACCTTGATAACCTTCGGGATGCCCGTCATCAGGTCGCGGCCGCGCACCTCGTAGTCGGGCGGCGACTGCTCGAGCTCGGAGAGGGCCGCGCCCACCTCGATTTTGATGCGCTCGGCCGAGCGCTCGCCGATGAGCAGGTTGTGCTGCCGGCGCATGTAGTCGAGAATATCCTGGTTGAAAACGTCGCCGGCCGTTTTAATGGACTGGTCGCATACGATGCCCGACAAGGCGATAACCGCAATCTCGGTGGTGCCGCCCCCGATGTCGATTATCATCGAGCCCACGGGCTGCTCCACGTCGATGCCGATGCCGATGGCGGCGGCCATAGGCTCCTGAATCATCCACACTTCCTTGGCCCCGGCGTGCTCGGCCGAGTCGCGCACGGCGCGCTTTTCCACTTCCGTGATGCCGCTCGGGATGCAGATAACCATGCGGTGCGAGGGCTGAAACAACCGATTGCGGGTGTCGATGAGCTTAATCAGGCCCTTAATCATCTCCTCAGCCGCGTGGAAGTCGGCAATTACGCCATCCTTCAAGGGCCGGATAGTCTTGATATTATCGTGCGTCTTTTCGTGCATCTGCTGGGCCTTGGTGCCCACCGCGATGACTTTATTGGTAGTGCGGTCTTTGGCGATGATGCTCGGCTCATCGACCACAATCTTATCGTTATGAATGATTAGCGTATTGGCAGTGCCCAGGTCGATGGCAATGTCGCTGGTCAGAAAATTGAAGAATCCCATTTAGAATGCGCCGCACGCAGCAGAAGGCCGGTAGCAATACGCAAAGGTACGATAGAACTAGCGGGGGTTATCATGCCCCTGCGCGCGGGTTTTGCTGAATTATCACTCCGGCGTGGCCCGCGCCCTTACCGCCGGGCTTACTTATCTTGCGGGGGCCGGCGCAGTATTTTTCCGGGAAATTTCCGGTTACCCGGCTGCCTACCCCGCGCTTTTGCCTTCCTCTCTCCCACCCACGCCGCTTTTTGCATGAAGCTACTGCTAGTTGAAGACCACGCCGAGCTGGCCCGTAGCATCGCCAGCTACCTCGTGCAGGAGCACTACGTGTGCGAGGTGGCGTCGACCTTCGACCAGGCCCGCGAAAAGCTGGCGCTCTTCACCTACGACTGCGTGGTGCTGGACATGATGCTGCCCGACGGCAGCGGGCTCAACCTGCTGCGGCTGCTGCGCCAGGAAGGCAGCGAGAGCAGCGTCATCATCATTTCGGCCCAAAACAGCCTCGACCTCAAGCTGGCGGGCCTCGGCGAAGGGGCCGACGACTACATCACTAAGCCCTTTCCGCTGCCCGAGCTGCTGGCCCGCCTCAAGGCCATCATGCGCCGCCGCAGCCCGCACAAAAACAACGTCCTCACCTTCGGCGACCTTACCGCCGACCTGGAGTCGATGGAGTGCCGGGTGGCCGGCAAGCTCCTGAACCTCACCCGCAAGGAAACCAACCTGCTGCTGTATTTCATTAATAACAAGGGCCGGATGCTGACGCGGCAGGCCATCGCGGCCCACCTCTGGGGCGACTACACCGACAACCTCGACAGCGTGGACTTCGTGTACCAACACGTTAAGAACCTGCGCAAGAAAATCGTGGATGCCGGCGGGCGCGACTACATCAGCACCGTGTACGGGCTGGGCTACAAGCTCAGCGCCCCCGACTAATGAAGCTCAACTACCGCTACACGCTGGCTTACGCGCTCATCACGTTTCTGGTGCTGAGTATCGGCTTCGGCATTGTGTACGAGGCGCTTACGCGTAGCTTCCGGCAGGCGGCGCTGGCGCGGCTCGAGCACCTGCACGCGGCCACTGCGGCCGGGCTGGCCGCCGGGCGCGGCTACGTGCCGCCGGCCGCCGTGGCCGTGACGCCCGTGCCGGCCGCCCCAACCCAGCCGCGCTTGGTGCAGCAGAAGCCCGAGTGGGATGCCGCCCTGCAAGCCGAGGTAATGACCGTGCGCCTCACTACCTACGCCACGGCCGGAGGCCGCCACTACCGCCTGGCCAGCCGCCTGGCCGTGGTGGAGCCGGGGCGTACCCACCTCAGCGGGCTGGTGCTGGTTTTTGCCTGGACGTTCGTGTTTTTGCTGGCGTTGGTGGTGTTGCTGAGCGAGCTGATTTCGGGACGGATTCTGCGGCCGCTGCTGGCCACGCTGCGGGGCATCCAGCAGTTTCAGCTGGGGCAGGCCGCGCCCATCGCGCTGCCGACCACGCGCACCCAGGAGTTTCGGGAGCTCAACGAGTTTTTGGGCAGTATGACGGCGCAGGCGCAGCGCGACTACCAAGGCTTGCGCGAGTTTTCGGAAAATGCCTCGCACGAGCTGCAAACGCCGCTGGCCAGCATGAAGGCCAAGCTGGAGCTGCTCATGGACTCGCCGCTCACCGAAAGCCAGCTGCGGATGCTCACGGCCATGCACGACGAGCTGGAGCGCCTCACCAAAATAAACCAGGCCCTCACCCTGCTGGCCAAGCTGGAGCACTACCAAACCCCGCCCGACGCCCGCGCCGACCTCAGCCGCTTGGTGCTGGCCACCGAAGCCGCCTTTGCCGACCTAGCCGAGCTGAAAGACCTGCGCACCACCCGCGAGGTGGCGCCCAGCGTGGTAGTCGCCTTCGACGAATCGCTGGCCCAGTTGCTGCTCAATAATTTATTCAGCAACGCCATCCGGCACAACCTGCCGGGCGGCGAGCTGCGCCTGCGTCTCACCGCGCAGGCGCTCAGCCTCGAAAACACCGGCCGCCCGCCCACGGCCGCCCCGGCCGAGCTATTCGGCCGTTTCAAGAAGGGCAACGCCGCGCTCGACTCCATCGGCATCGGGCTGGCCATCGTTAAGCGCATCAGCGAGCTGTATGGGCACCAGGTCAGCTACACCTACGCCGAGGGCTGGCACCGGCTGGTGGTGACATTTGCGGAAACCGTGCCCCTAGCCCCCACTGAAACAGGCGGTTTTCAGCGCTAGGCGAAAATTTCATAGAAACCATAAAATTTCTTTGAAATTTCCTCAAAATTGGGTTGCTGCTTTGTAGCGAGGCTAATAGTGAGTAAGCACTTACCACCCGGCCACTCCTACCCTGCCCCACCCAATGCCCACCGCTGCCTTGCCCCTGCCTGCCACCCTCGCCCCGGCCACGCTGGCCACCGGGCAGCGGCGCGCCATCTGGAGCGCCTCGCTCAGCAGCCTGGCGCAGTGGTACGACTGGTATGCCTTTCCGGCGTTTTCGCTGTACTTCGCGGGGGCTTTTTTTCCTACTGAAGATGCTACGGCGCAGCTGCTGTATTCGGCGGGCATTTTCGCGCTGGGCTTCTTGATGCGGCCGCTAGGTAGCTGGCTGTTTGGGCGGCTGGCCGACAAGCTGGGCCGCCGGCCGTCGCTGACGCTGTCGGGGCTGCTGATGGGGCTGGGCTCGCTGCTGCTCGCCCTCACGCCTACTTACCAAACGGTGGGGCTGGTGGCCCCGGCCATGCTGCTCACGGCCCGGCTGCTGCAAGGCCTGAGCGTGGGCGGCGAGTACGGCGTGGCCGCCGCCTACCTGGCCGAAGTGGCCGGCCGCGAGCGCCGGGGCTTCTATTCCAGCTTTTTATACACTACCCTTATCGCGGCGCAGCTGCTGGCGCTGGGCGCGCAGCTGGTGTTGCAGCGGGTGCTAGTGCCGGCGCAATTGCTCGACTGGGGCTGGCGCTTGCCCTTTGTGGGTGGGGCGGTGCTGGCGGGGCTGGCCCTGTACCTGCGCGCCCGCCTGCCCGAAACCGCACCCTTCGCGGCCAGCCACCGCCTGCCCGAGGCGCGGCGCGGCAGCCTGCGGGCGCTACGGCAGCATCCGCGGGCGGTGCTGGGCGTGCTAGGCCTTACGATGGGCGGCACCCTGGCTTTCTACACCTTCACCACCTACATGCCGAAGTTTTTGGTAAATACGGCGGGGCTGCCGCAGCCCGTGGCCACGTGGGTGTGCTTTGGCTCGCTGCTGGGCTTTGGCCTGATGCAGCCGCTGTGCGGAGCGCTGGCCGACCGCATCGGGCGGCGGCCGCTGCTGCTGTTTTTTGGGGTGGCGGGGGCGCTGGGCACGGTGCCGCTGCTGGCGGCGCTGGGCCACGCACCCGGCCCCTGGGCGGCGCTGGGGCTGCTGCTGCTGGCCTTCGTGGTGGTAAGCGGCTACAGCGCCACCAACGCGCTGGTCAAGGCCGAGCTGTTTCCGGTGGGCATCCGGGCGCTGGGCATCGGGCTGCCGCACGCCGTCACGGTGGCGTTGTTTGGCGGCTCGGCCGAGTACCTGGCCCTTTGGTGCAAGCAAATCGGGCACGAAAGCTACTTTTTCTGGTACGTGGCCGGGTGCATCGGGGCCTCGCTGCCGCTACTACTGCTGCTGCCCGAAACCCGCCGCGCCTCCTGCCTCGACACCGACCCGCAGCCGGCTGCGTAGCTCACCACGGCCTCTTCTTTTCGCATCTTACCCTATCCCACCCCTCTTTCTTATGAAACGCTGGTATTCTAACCTCACCGTGCAGGTGCTCACGGCCATTGCCCTGGGCGTGCTCGTCGGCGCCCTTTTTCCCACCTTCGGCGCGGCCCTCAAGCCGGTGGCCGACACGTTTATCAGCCTCATCAAGATGCTGATTGCGCCCATCATTTTCCTGACCGTGGTTATCGGCATCGCCGGCATGGGCAGCATGAAAAAAGTGGGCCGCGTGGGCGGCAAAGCCTTGCTGTACTTCGAGATAGTAACTACCCTCGCCCTGGCCATCGGTATTGGCGTAGCCAACCTCACGCAGCCCGGCGCGGGCGTGCAAGCCACCGCCCAGGCCGTGCTCAAAGACAGCAAGAAAGCGGAAGAAGCCGCCAAATTCACCGAAAAGGCCGGCGAAATGAACTGGGTCGAATTCTTCACCCACATCGTACCCGACAACGTGGTAGGCGCCTTTGCCAAGGGCGACATCCTGCAAGTGCTGCTGTTTTCGGTGCTCTTTGGCCTGGCACTCAACCGCATGGGCCAGCTCGGCGAACCGCTGATGAAAACCTTCGACCGGCTTTCGCACGCCATGTTTGGGGTGCTGGCCATGGTGATGAAGCTGGCCCCGCTGGGCGCGTTTGGCGGCATGGCTTTCACCATCGGCAAGTATGGCATCGCTACGCTCCTGCCGCTGGCCAAGCTCATGCTGGTGGTGTACGCCACCATGTTTTTGTTCATCTTCGTCGTGCTCAACCTGATACTGCGCTACTACGGCCTGCGCCTGGGGCCGTACCTGCGCTTTATCAAGGAGGAAATTCTGCTGGTGCTCGGCACCTCGTCGTCGGAGTCGGCTTTGCCCCGCATGATTGATAAGATGGAGCGCCTGGGCTGCTCGCGCTCGGTGGCGGGCCTGGTTATTCCTACCGGCTACTCCTTCAACCTCGATGGCACGAGCATCTACCTATCCATCTCAGTTATCTTTCTGGCCCAGGCCTTTAATATCCCGCTGAGCTTTACGCAGCAGCTTACGCTGATTGCCATTCTGGTGGTGACGAGCAAGGGCGCGGCGGGCGTCACGGGCTCGGGCTTTATCGTGCTGGCCTCCACGCTGGCGGCCACCAAGGTTATCCCAGTCGAAAGCGTGGCGTTGCTGCTGGGCGTCGACCGCTTTATGAGCGAGGCCCGCGCCATCACCAACGTTATCGGCAACGGCGTGGCTACGCTGGTAATCGCCAAGAGCGAGGGCGAGTTTGACGAAACCCGCTACCAGCTGGCCCTGCAAGGCCGCTCGATACCCGAGCAGCTGCGCCCCGAGCCGGTGGCCGAGCTGCCGCTCGTGCAGGTGGCCGAGCTGCCGCTCGTGCAGGTGGCTGGGCACTAGGTTACCCTGACGTGTGCGCCTCACCCCCGGCCCCCTCTCCGAAAAGGAGAGAGGAAGCCGGACGAGTTGAGAGTTTTGAGTTGCTAGAACGGCTAACTCTTAACTCAAAACTCTTAACTCCATAAAGGCTCCCCCTCTCCTTTTCGGAGAGGGGGCCGGGGGGGGAGGCGCACACGAGCGGCGAGCATATTTTCAAAATCAAAACGGGCACTACCCATTTTTTCGGCCCCAGCCGAAAAGCAGGCCGCGCCTTGCCCCAATCTTTCTCTTCCCCACCCACTACCCTATCACTAATGAAGAGCTTTTACGGTCGCCTCCTAGCCGCTAGCTTACTACTCGCCGGTGCCGCCGCCCACGCCCAGGTGGTAGTGCCGCCCTCCACCGGCAAGGCCCCGCCGCCGGCCCCAGTGCAGCTGCCCAAGCCCACGCCGGCCCCCACCAAGTCGGCCCCCTACGCGGGCGGCATGCGCATCAGTCTCTCGCCCGACGGCTCGAAATACGTGCGCATCATGACAGCTCACCAGTTTTGGGCGCGCTACACCGAGAACAACTCCAATACCACCAACGCCAGCGAAGAGCTAGCCTACGACCAGGTCGATTTTGGCATCCGGCGCTCGCGGGTGCTGCTGGTGGCGCAGCTCAACCCGCGCTTCCTCATCATTACCCAGCTGGGTATCAACTCGCAGAGTACCATATCGGGCGGCGGGCCGGGCGAAACTACCGGGCCAGGCAAAAAGCCGGTGTTCTTCATCCACGATGCGCTGGTGGAGTACAAGGTCAATAAATACCTCAACTTCGGGGGCGGGCTGCACTACTACAACGGTATTTCGCGCCAAACCAGCTTCGCGGCCTTTTCGCTCATCGGCCTCGATGTGCCCGGCACCCAAAGCCCCAGCATCGACGCCATCGACCAGACCGGGCGCGGCCTGGGCATGTACGCCCGCGGCCGCATTAAAGGCTTTGACTACAAGCTGTCGGTCAACGACGCTTTTCGCAGCAACATCAGCAGCACGCCGGCTACCCTGACTACGGGCGTGGCGCAGTTCAACCCCCGCTCCCGTGGCCTGGTGTACCAGGGTTATTTCGACTGGGAATTTCTGGACAAGGAAGCCAACCTGGTGCCCTTCCAGGTGGGCAACTACCTGGGCGCGCGGCGGATATTCAACCTGGGCGCGGGCTTTCTCTTCTATAAAGACGGTATGTACACGCGCCCAGCGGCCAACCCTACTACGCTACCTACTAACGCGTGGACTATCCCCTATGAGAAGCAAAACCTGAGCGTGCTCTCGGCCGACTTGTTTTATGACACGCCCGTGGACACGGCCCAGCAAACGGCTTTCACCGTGTACGCCGCCGCCTACCGCTACAACATGGGCTCCAACTTTGTGCGCTACGGCGGCACCATGAACCCTGGCACAGGCTCTAACGCGCTGCGCGGCAACGCCGTGCCCCAGCTCGGCACCGGCACCGCCCAAACCATCCAGACCGGCTTTGTGCTGCCCAAGCGCCTGCTCGGCCCCAAGGTGCGCCTCCAGCCCTACGCTACCTACATCCACGGCCGCTACGATGCCGTGCGCACCAGCGACGGGGCCATCCGCGACGTGCATATTCTCGACGGCGGCGTGAACGTGCTGCTCGACGGCCACCAGGCCAAAATCACGCTTAACTACCGCGCCCGGCCCGATTTCACCGACGTCAACAACGTGCAGTACCGCCCCGAGATAACCACGCAGCTGCAAGTGATTTTGTAGGCAGCAGGTAATGTAAAAAAGGCGTTTGTCATGCTGCGCGCAGCATGACAAACGCCTTTTTAGTTTACACCAACAAACTGGCTACTAGTGCTTGAAGTGCCGCACGCCGGTCAGCACCATGGCCATGTTGCGCTCGTCGCAGGCATTGATGCTGTCCTGGTCTTTGATGGAGCCGCCGGGCTGCACCACCGCCCGAATGCCGGCCGCGCCCGCAATCTCGACGCAGTCGGGGAAGGGGAAAAACGCATCCGAGGCCATCACCGCGCCCTGGAGGTCGAAGCCGAAGCTGCCGGCCTTCTCGATGGCTTGGCGCAGGGCATCGACCCGCGAGGTCTGGCCCACGCCCGAGGCCAGCAGCTGGCCGGGGCGCGCCAGCACGATGGTGTTGCTCTTGGTGTGCTTGCAGATTTTGAGGGCAAACTCCAGCGCGGCCGTTTCCTCGGCCGTGGGGGCCGATTTGGTCACGGTGCGGAAGTCCTGGGCCGACTCGGTTTGCAGGTCGGCATCCTGCTCGATGATGCCGTTGAGCAGCGTCTTAATCTGCTTTTTGGGGAAGTCTACCGGCTTCTGGCGCAGCAGGATGCGGTTCTTTTTGCTTTGCAGAATCGCCATCGCCTCCTCGGTGAAGCCGGGCGCGATGAGCACCTCGAAGAACAACTTGTTCAGCTCCTGCGCGGTGGCTTCGTCGATGCCTTTGTTGGTGATGATGACGCCGCCGAAGGCCGAAACCGGGTCGCAGGCCAGGGCATTCATGTAGGCCGTGTGCAGGCTGTCGGCCTGGGCCACGCCGCAGGCGTTGGTGTGCTTGAGGATGGCCACGGCGGGTAGGCCCTGGGCAAACTCGCGCATGAGCTGCACGGCGGCGTCCACGTCCACAAGGTTGTTGTAGCTCAGCTGCTTGCCGTGCAGCTGGTCGAACAGCGCGTTCAGGTCGCCGTGGAAAGCACCCGCCTGGTGGGGGTTTTCACCGTAGCGGAGGGTAGTGCTTAGTGCCTTGTGCTCAGTGCCTGGAGCTTGTTTTTCGGCTTCCAGCGCCGTGCCCTGGCTCACGTACTTGGCGATTTCGGTGTCGTAGTGGCTAGTAGCCTTGAAGGCGGCCGCGGCGTACTGCTTGCGGTCGGCGAGCGTGGGCGCGCCGTTGGTGCGCTCCAGCAGTTCGGTCACGGCCTCGTACTGGTCGCGCGAGCTCACTACCAGCACGTCGCGGTAGTTTTTGGCGGCGGCGCGCAGCAGCGAGATGCCGCCGATGTCGATTTTCTCAATCACCTCCTGCTCGGGCGCGCCGCTGGCCACGGTTTCCTCAAAGGGATACAAGTCCACTACTACCAGGTCGATGGGCGGAATGCTGTGCTGCTCGGCCTGGGCCAGGTCGCCTGGCTCGTGGCGGCGGTGCAGGATGCCCCCGAACACCTTGGGGTGCAGCGTCTTCACGCGGCCGCCAAACACCTCGGGAAAGCCGGTGAGGTCTTCCACGGCCGTTACCGCAGCGCCTTGCTCTTCCAGAAATTGTTGGGTGCCGCCGGTCGAGTAGAGCGTCACGCCAAGGCGGCGCAGGGTGGAGACGAGCGGAGCCAGCCGGTCTTTGTGGTACACGGACAGCAGGGCGGCGCGAATGGGTTGGTCGGGCATGGGTAATACGGGGGCGACGAAGCGCGGGAAAGTGAAACTCGCGGGAGGCGGCCAACCCGGCGCACCGGGCGGCCTGGCCCGCAAAGGTAGCCCGCCCGGCCAGCGCCACCCAAAAGCGCGGGTGCCACCGTCCAGGTAAAACTCGCCTCCAGCAACTCCCAGGGCGTTTTTTAAGTTAAGCTAACCTCATCAGGTACTCACCCGCACCTGGTCTGGCTTTTCCTGCTCATGCTGTCCGCTACTTTTCCAACCTCCTTCCCCACCACCTCGCCGCTGGCCCTACCGCTGGGCGTGGCGTGCGCCACCTGCCCCGACGGCCCTGAAAAAGCCGTAGCCACCGCCGCCCGCCTGGCCCCGCACCTGCTAACCCAGGCCGCCGCTACCGACGAAATCGGCGGCTTTCCGACCCAGGAAATGGCTTGGCTGCGCGAATCGGGCCTGCTCACGGCCGCCCTGCCGCCCGCGCTGGGCGGCGTGGGCCTGGGCGAGCCCACGGCCGCGCTGGCGCTGCTGCAAACGCTCTACCACGTGGGGCGCGGCAACCTGGCGGTGGGCCGGCTGTTTGAGGGCCACGTCAATGCGCTGCTCTTGATTCAGCGCTTTGGCAAGCCCGCGCAGGTGGCGCGCTTTGCGGCCGATGCACGGGCCGGGCACGTGTTTGGGGTTTGGAACACCGAAAACCCAACCCACGGCGTGCGGCTGGAGTATTTGGCCGATGGCCGCTACCGCCTGCACGGGGCCAAAACCTTCGCCTCGGGGGCGGGCCACATCACGCGGCCCTTGCTTACGGGCGCGCTGCCCGGCCAACACGGTTGGCAGATGCTGGTGCTACCCGCCGACGAGCAGCGGCCCCGGCTAGACCGCAGCTTCTGGCGGCCGCTAGGCATGCGCGCTACGGCCAGCTTTCTGGCCAATCTTGAGCGCCTCGAAATCGACGCGGATTGCCTGCTGGGACAGCCCAATGACTACTACCAGCAGCCGTGGTTTGGGGGCGGCGCGGCGCGCTTCGCGGCGGTGCAACTGGGCGGCGCGGCGGCCGTGCTTGATGAAACGCGCCGCTTTTTGCGCAGCCTGGGCCGCACCGATGACCCCTACCAGCGCCAGCGCCTGGGCGAAATGCTGACTATGCACCAAAGCGGCCAGCTGTGGCTGCAAGGCGCGGCCAGCCAGGTAGTGCTACCCGTGCAGCCCGGCGCTCAGCCCACGCCCGCCCAGGCCACCGCCGTCACCACCTACGCCAACCTGATGCGGACGGCTACCGAGGAAATCTGCCTGCGCACCTTGCAGCTGGCCGAGCGCGCGGTGGGCGCGCGCGGGCTGCTCCAGCCCGAGCCCTTCGAGCGCCTGCACCGCGACCTCACGCACTACCTGCGCCAGCCCGCGCCCGACGCCATTCTGGCCGAGGCTGGCCGCCTCGCGCTAGATTCGGATAAGCCGAGCTACGAGCTGTGGGGCGCGTAACGCCAAGCTCCCGCTTGGCGAGCGAGCGCAGCGAGCAGTGGCGTGCGCTAACGCCTGCCAGGTAAAAATATTCCTTACTAAACGCAGCTGTTCGCTGCGCTCACTCGCCAAGCCGGAGCTTGGCGTTACCCCGAATGTCCGACTCGCCTTTTCTTTCCTACCCACTGCGCCCAGCCAGCTACGCCGCCAGCCTCGGCCCCACCGTGGTAGTAGTGCCCCACCCCGACGATGAGGCCCTGGGCTGCGGCGGCCTGCTGGCGCTGCTGCGCCAGGCCGGCCAGCCCGTGGCCGCCGTGCTCGTGAGCGACGGCAGCATGTCGCACCCGCACTCGCAGGAGTTTTCGGCCGGGGCGCGGCGCGAGCTGCGCTATGCCGAGTTTCGCCACGCGCTCAGCGTATTAGGCGTCGATGAAAGCGACGCCAACGTGCGCTACCTGCACCAGCCCGACAGCCGTGTGCCCACCGAAGGCCAGCCCGGCTTTGCCGAGGCGGCCGGGCAGCTGGCGGCTTTTATCAGCGAAAAGCAGCCGGCCACCGTGCTGGTGCCCTGGCGGCGCGACCCCCACCCCGACCACCGCGCCACCAGCCAGCTGGTGGCCGCCGCGCTGGCGCAGCTGCCGCAGCCCCCGCGCCGCCTCGAATACGTAGTGTGGGCCTGGGAGCGCGCCGCCCCCGACGACCTGCCCCAGCCCGGCGAAGGCACTGGCTTTCAGCTCGACATTGGGCCCGTGCTAGCGCTCAAGCAGCGCGCCATCGCGGCCCACCGCTCGCAGCTCGCGCCCGGCATCATCACCGACGACCCCAGCGGTTTTTTGTTGTCCGAAGGGATGCTGGCTCACTTTGCCCACCCCGCCGAGTCCTTTATTGAAGCTTCGCAGCCATGAACCAAAACCAGCCCAACACCCTGCCGCCCGACTACTTCGATGACGTGTACCGGGCCAACGACGACCCTTGGCAGTTTGCCAGCAGCCCCTACGAGCGCGGCAAATACGCCGCCACACTGGCCGCGCTGCCGCGCGAACGCTACGAGCGGGCGTTTGAGATTGGGGGTTCCATTGGGGTGCTCACGGCGCAGTTGGCTTCGCGCTGCGGCCACCTGCTGAGCGTGGACGTGAGCGAGGCCGCCCTCAGCCAGGCCCGGCTGCGCTGCGCTAATCTGCCGCAGGTAGAAATCAAAAAAATGCAGATACCGAACGAGTTTCCCGCAGGGCAGTTCGATTTGATTCTGGTATCGGAAGTGGGCTACTACCTCGCGCCACCCGACCTGGCCCGCGCCGCCGACCAAATGCTTGCCGGCCTGACTACGGGCGGCCAGCTACTGCTGGTGCACTGGACGCCCGTAGTGCACGACTACCCCCAGACGGGCGACGAGGTGCACGAATTTTTTCTGGCCAAAGCGCAGCCCGGCGGCCCGCTGCGCCACCTGCTGGGCCAGCGCCAGAACAAGTACCGGCTTGACTTGCTGGAGAAGGTGTAGCGCTGGCTACTCCCGAAAAGCGTTTGTCATGCTGAACGCAGTGAAGCATCTCTACCGCACCATTGTTGACGACTCAACGGTGCGGTAGAGATGCTTCACTGCGTTCAGCATGACAGTCGTTTTTTGACTTGCTACAAGTCCGTCGCTTATCGCTCTAGCTTGAAATCCTTGTCTCGCGCCGGTGGTGCGGGGCGGTTGGCCACTGCCCAGCCGGTGAGGTACATCCAGCGCGTCATTTTGGTGAGCTTGGGGTAGTCGATGCGCTCGCGCTCGTCGCGGGGGGTGTGGTAGTCGGGGTGCAGCACGGTGGTGTAGCTGAGCGCCGGGATGCCCAGGCGCGCATAAGGCAGGTTGTCGGAGCGGAAAAACCAGCCCTCGGGGTGGTCGGGGCGGTCCCAGAGGGTATCGAGCTTGAACTGCGGCCCGCGCTGGTTGGCGGCCAGGGCGATGGTGACTAGGTCGAGCGAATTGCGGTGCGGGCGCTGGCGGCCGAGCAGCGAGGCGCTGTCGGGGGCGTTGCGGCCCATCATTTCGGCATTGAGCACGGCCACAATATTGCCCTCGCCCACCGTGGGGTGCGCCGAGTAGTAGCGCGAGCCCAGCAGCCCGCGCTCCTCCGCGCCCTGGAAGGCAAACAGCGCCGAGCGCTTGCCGGGCTTTTGCTTGAAGGCGCGCATGATGGCCAGCACCGCCGAGCAGCCGGTGGCGTTGTCGTCGGCCCCGTTATAAATGGAGTCGCCGGCCACGGCCTCGCGCACGCCATCGTGGTCTTGGTGCGTGCCGAAAAGCACGTACTGGCTTTTGAGCTGCGCGTCGGTGCCGGGTATTTTGGCCAGCACGTTCACCGAAGGATACTTAAAGGTTTCGGTGCGCAGGTCGGCTACCAGCTGCTGGCCGGGCTGTTGCGCCCAGCTCAACGCATTGGCGGGCAGCCAGATGGTGGGCACGGGGGCGGTTATTTTTAGATTGGGGCCGCCGGGCAGGTCGTAGCGGCCGCGCTCGTAGGTGTGGCCCCAGTGCTCGTACACGGCCTGGGCGCGGGCATCGCCCACGAAGACGACGGCCACCGCGCCGGCCTTGGCCAGCTCGGCCGTGCGGTCGCGCAGCGTGGCCACCAAAAAGCGCCGGAAGCTGAGGCCAGCCGGCACGTCGCCCGAAAATTGCAGCGCCACGACCTTGCCTTTTACGTCGGCTTTGGCCAGCTCGGCGGCGGTGCCGGTGCCCACCCACACCAAGGGCGCGTTCACGCTGGCCGTGAGGGGCGCGAACACAATGGCGTCGTGGTTGGGCACCAGCTTGCGGCTGCCAATGCTAAGCTGGCTGCTATTGGTGAGGCGCAGGCGCTGAATCTCGAAAAACTGGAAGTACGTGCCATCGTCGCCGGCCGGCTGCGCGCCGATGGCGCGGGCCTGCTCGGCCAGCCACGCCGAGGCGCGCAGCTCGTCGAGCGTGCCGGCTTCGCGGCCGCGGTAGTGGTCGGCGGCCAGCGCGTAGAGGTCTTTTTTAATGTCGCTTTCGCGGATAGCGGCGCGGGCATCGGTGGTGGTAGCAGGCTTGGCGGGCGCGGGCTTGCGCTGGGCCTGGGCGGCGAGCGGCAGCGCCAGGGCGGCGAGGGCGTAGAGCGTATTCTTCATCATTATTTCTTAACGCAAGGGTTCGCAAGGTAAAAAGAGGTTTCGCTAGGTTTACAGCCCCGACCTGCTGGGCGGCGAGGCCTTGCAGAACCTCTTTTTACCTCGCGAAACCTTGCGCTGCTAACATCTGCCGAGCTATTCGGTTAGCCCCTCGCCTACTTTTCCCCTTCCATGAACATCGGCATTGTCTGTTATCCCACTTTTGGCGGCTCCGGCGTGGTAGCCACCGAGCTGGGCAAAGCCCTGGCCCAGCGCGGCCATCGGGTGCATTTCATCACCTACAGCCAGCCGGTGCGGCTCGATTTCTTCAACGAAAACGTGTTTTACCACGAGGTGTACGTGCCCACGTACCCGCTCTTTCAGTTTCCGCCCTACGAGTCGGCGCTGGCCAGCAAGATGGTGGACATCGTGCAAAACGAAAAGCTCGACGTGCTGCACGTGCACTACGCCATTCCGCACGCCTCGGCGGCATATTTGGCCAAGCAGATTCTGCGCTCGCGGGGCATCACGGTGCCGGTGGTGACCACGCTGCACGGCACCGACATCACGCTCGTGGGCAAGGATGCCAGCTACGAGCCGGTGGTCACGTTCAGCATCAACCAGAGCGACGGCGTCACGTCGGTGTCCGACGATTTGCGGCGCGAAACCTACGAGTACTTTCCGGTCGAGCACAAGATTGAGGTGATTCCTAACTTCATCGACCTCAGCCGCTTCAAGAAGCAGAACAAGGACCACTTCCGCACGGCCATCGCGCCCGAGGGCGAGAAAATCCTCATCCACACCAGCAACTTCCGCACCGTGAAGCGGGTCGAAGACGTGCTGCGCATTTTCTGCGGCGTGCGCCAGGCTATCCCCGCCAAACTGCTGCTGGTGGGCGACGGCCCCGACCGCTCGCGCATGGAAAAACTGGCCCGCGACCTCGACTGCCAGCGCGACGTGCGCTTCCTGGGCAAGCTCGAAGCCGTGGAGGAAGTCCTCAGCGTGGGCGACCTGTTTTTGATGCCCTCCGAAAACGAGAGCTTCGGCCTCGCCGCCCTCGAAGCCATGGCCTGCGAAGTGCCCGTAGTAAGCACCAACGCCGGCGGCATCCCCGAGCTCAACGTGCACGGCGTGACCGGGATGCTGAGCAACATCGGCGACGTGGAAGACATGGTCAGCAATGCCCTCTACGTGCTTGATGATGAGAACCTGCCGCGCTTCAAGGCCGCCGCGCTGGCGCGGGCCGAGGAATTTGCCGTGGGCAACATCGTGCCGCTGTATGAGCAGTGCTACGAGCGCGCCGGGCAGCTGGCGCTGCAAAATGTAGGGTAAGCTTTAGCTTGCCAGCGCGCAGCGCATCAGGCGCGTTGCGCTGCGCGCTGCGCGCTGGCAAGCTAAAGCTTACCCTACAGCAGAATCTCCGCTACCTCCTGCCAGCTATGCACGCGGCGGTAGCGCGTTTCGAGCGCGTTGTGCGGCGCGTCGAACAGCAGGCCCTCGCCCCGAAAGCCGTCGAAATTGTAGGCGTTGTCGTCGATGAGGTAGTCGGCGTTGAGGATGCTTTTGTCGCCGCAAAACACAAAGTTGCGCCAGGGCAGAAACGGGAAATGCCGCTGGAGCCACTGGTACTTGTCGAGAAAGGAATTGTGAAACTCCATCGCGGCGGTGGCGATGAACACCTCGTATTTCTCAGTTAACGCCTTGACTACCTGCTGGCTGTCTTTGATAACAGGCAGGTCGCGGAAGAAGCCTTCGGTGTTGGGGTAGGCGCGCAGGGCGGGCTGGTGCTCGGGCGCCACTACGTCGCGCGGGTTTTTGCCGCGCATGGCCTCCAGTGTTAATTCCAGTTGAAAATCGCGGCCGTACCACTCCTGAAAGCGGGCGATGGAGTCGGCCATGACCTCGTCCATGTCGATGGCAATGCGTTGTTTGGGCATAAGGTCGGTTATAAATGCAAACTGCCGGATTAACCACTGACACATCAGTTGGTTAACCCGGCAGCGCTGGGGTAGCAATTTCTTAAAACAGCCGGGCGGCTTCCTGCTTCACCACGGCCAGGGCCTGGGCGGTAGGGTCGGCGGCATCAGTCATGAGGCCTTCCAGGATGCGCTTGGCCAGCTCGGTGCCGCGCAGCTGCTGGGGGTTGGCGAGGCCGTGAAAGGCGCGGTTTATCATCGTGAGCACGTTTTCCTTGGCCTGCTTTATCTGGTCCCAGGCCTCGGGGGTGATGTAGAGCTGCTGCGCGAGGTTGTGCTCATACTCGGCCCGGATTTCCTGAATCAGCAGGCGGTGGTAGTCGGCCGCCGTTTGGCCGCCGCTGCCCAGGCGCACCAAGATGTTGTTGGGCGCGATGCGCTCCAGAAACAGCGTCATGCGCTCGTAGGCTTGCAGGCGCAGCGGCAGGGTGGTTTTGGTGGTGTCGAGGCGCAGCTCGATGAGGCGGCGCTGCTGGTCTTTTTCGAGGTACTGGCGGAAAAGCAGGTAGATGGCCCCGGCCACGATAATAGCCGGCAGGATAGTTTTGAGCAGGTCGAAGAGGTAGGTGGTGCTGTCCATTGAAAATGTGCGGTAAGCTTCAGCTTGCCGGAAAACGAGTAAACTTGAAATAGCCGTATGAAGTGGCAAGCTAAAGCTTACCCTACATTTCACCCAACATTTCGACCGTGAACCAGCGGCCTGCTTCCTCTGTTTCACTCCTGCGCAAGCGCTTGGCGCGGACGTATATTTGTGTTACCGCTGAGTTCATTTTAAATCAAAACTGCTATGGCTATCGCCACTCAAGTTGCGCCTATCGGCCTCACGCCCCGCGCTTTAGTCGAAGTTAAGAATATCATCCAGGAAAAGAACGTGCCCGCCGACTACGGCCTGCGCATCGGGGTGCAGGGCGGCGGCTGCTCGGGCATGAGCTACCTGCTGGGCTTTGATAAAGCCAAGGACAACGACGAAATCTACGACCTCGACGGCGTGCAGCTCATCATGGATAAGAAGCACGCCATGTACGTGCTGGGCATGGAAGTTGACTTTCAGGATGGCCTCAACGCCCGCGGCTTTACGTTTAATAACCCCCAGGCTAAGAGCACCTGCGGCTGCGGCTCGTCATTTTCGGCGTAAGCACGGTTGTTTTTTGAGTTTGAAGTGGAGAGCCCCGGCCGTGCCGGGGCTTTCTGTCTTTTGGGGGATTAGCCATCCTCACGCGGGAACCTCACCCCCCGGCCCCCTCTCCAAAAAAGAGGGGGAGCCGACCGCTAGCGGACGTGAGCCAACATCAAAAAGGCGTCCGGCTCCCCCTCTTTTTTGGAGAGGGGGCCGGGGGGTGAGGTTCCCGCGCCAGGGCGGCTACTACCTAGCTCAACAAGTCGCCGCGCAGCTCCCGGTACCGCTGCCGAATCTGCTCCAACTCGTAGCTAGCCGTAATATTCTCCTCAGCCGCCGCTAAGGCCAAATCAGCCTGCTGGCCGATAACGCGATGATAATCGGGCCGGCGCGTGCGCTGGGCCACGGTGTGCAGCGCCACCAGCAATCGCATATAAATCGCCTCATCTACCAGCGCGTTGGTCCGAACCTGGTCGAAGGCAGTAGCAAGGTAGCTGGCAAAATCGGGCCGCTGGGCGATAACGCGCACCTGCCCGCCTTCGGCGCGCACAGGGCTGCCGAGGTCGCGCCCGGCCAGCAACGCCAGCAGCGAGCCCAGCCGGTCGATGCACAGCACGGCCGTGCTGGTATCGTTGATGCCCGGCGAAAGGGCTTTTAGGGCAATATCCACCAGTTGGCGAATGCCGAAACCCGCATCCTGGTCGAGCGTGCGCTGGTTGCCGATGCTGTAGCAGTCGTTGAGGCGCTTGGCTACGTCCTGGTCGGGCAAGGCATTGCCTACCTCGTAGCCCGCCACCGACACCAGCGCCGAGCCTTTGGTGACGTAGCTGCCGATGGCGTATTCCATCCGCACCACGCCGTTGGCCTCCTGGGCGAAAGCCAGCAGCGCTTCTTCATCGATACCCTGGATGTAGCCCGACTCGCGCGCCGCGATGGGCACCCAGCGCAGCGCGGGGCCGGCCGTGAGGTCGGCCTCCTCGGCGGGGGTAGCGGCTTCGCCCAGCTCCTTCGGAAACAGCTTGTCGAATATCTTCTCGGTTTCGTGGGCCGCGCCGCCTATCACGTTGGCCGCCTGGATGGACGAGGCAATGTGGTGGATGAAGAATATCAGCATCCCGATGCTCACCAGCGCCAGCAGCAGCCCGAAGGCCACCGCCAGGCTGGGCACAAACACGCGCTCGTCGCCGCCCCGGATGGTGCGCAGCACCACCAGGCAATACACGAAAATACTGACGAAGAAGCCCATCACCACCTGGTTGGGGCGGTCGCGCATGAAATTGCGCAGCAGCCGCGAGGTGTACTGGCTCGACACCTGCGCCAGCGTAGACAGCGTGAGCGAGAAGATGAGGCCGGCCACCGTTATCATGGAGCCGGCGATGGACGAGAGCATGCCGCGCGCGCCATCGGCCCCGGCCCCGAACAGCAGCGGGTGCCGCTTGGTCCACTCGTGGCCGATGCTGTCGTCGAGGTGCACCAGGAAATAGGCGGCCACAATAGCGCCCAGCACCATCAGGCTGGGCACAAACCACAGGCTGGAATTGAGGTCCAGCCACCAGCGTTGGAGGCGGCTCATGCGGCGGGGCGGGAGGTGAAGGCAGCGTTTAACATCAAAAAACCGTAGGTAGCTTCTGCCCCGGCCTACGCTACGGCTCACCTTTTGTTTATTTTCCCCTCCGCATGGACATCAAGTATCTCTCCGACGCCAAAGGCACCATCACGGGCGTGTTCCTCCCCATCGAAGACTGGGAGCGCCTCAAAAAGCAATACAATATCGTGGAAAACGCGCCCGCCGAATCGGGTGCCAAGCTGCAAAAAGGGCTGGGCGATGCGCTGAAAAAGGCGGGGCTGGACGAGGCGGGCGAGTGAAGAAATTGTAAAACGGGTCATGCTGAACGCAGTGAAGCATCTCTACCGCACGTCAGACGAATTCGAACGGTGCGGCAGAGATGCTTCACTGCGTTCAGCATGACACTCGTTCACAGAACTTTTAGGCAAATTAATTCTTAAAAAACCGCTTGCTCAACCATACCGAAAGAACACGGTACGGCTGCCTTTGCTTTTAGCATATTCCAGGAAGCTCTTGAAGTTGCGAAGGTCTTGCCTAAAGTTGTCGTGGGTATATCCTCCGCCTATTTCAAGAATAAAATCAGCAAAATAGATGTCCCTGCCTAGCGTATCGTAGGAGGTTGGCTGCAAGCGGGCAGCCAACTCCGTTAGTGACGTGAGTTGAACTAATAGCTGCGTAATAGCTTCATAAACAATCGCTAGGTTACCATCCAGCCGGGCATTGTTAGCAGTAGTCCGTGCTTGCATACGATTCCGTTCTTCTTCACTTTCTGCAAACTCCAACTCTTCGGCCAAGTCAATTTCTTCCCGATAATTTTCCATATCGTAAATCGACGACACATCTACGCCTGTTAGCCGGCCTATCTGGTCAAGCTCAGGCTCCTCATCTGTCACGCCGGGGCGACATATCAGGTAGCAGAACGTGCGGCTAAGACTGTGACGGCGATAATTTTCTTCGTCATAGTCAAGCTCTTCTTGGTTAGGAGTACAGAGGAATATATCAAGTCCTATACAATCGGCTGTGGCGTTGAGTGATACTATAGGCAGCTAAGCTACTGTACGCAGTAGCATTCTGCCAACCATCTAAATGCTTTGAGGCTTACTTAAACACTTTTGCTAGGATTTTACCCCAAACCCCGCGCCCGCGCCTACGTTTACCCCCGCATGACAAAAGCCGTTTTCATTGCCACCGCCGAGCCCTACAGCGGCAAGTCGCTCGTGCTGCTGGGGCTGGTGAATATGCTACTCGGGCAGGCCCGCCGGGTGGGTTATTTCAAGCCCATTATCGACCACGACCCGGCCACCGAAACCGACTCGCGGCTGGCCACCATCACGAGCTACTTCAAGCTGGCGCTGCCCCCGGCCGATACCTACGCCTACACCCGCCCCGAGGCCCTGCGCCTGCTCGAAACCGGCGCGCAGGGCGAGCTCATTGACACGGTTATCCGCAAGTTCAAGCACTGCGAAGACACCTACGATTTTACGGTGGTGGAGGGCAGCGACTTCGTGGGCACGGGCACGGCCATCGAGTTCGACGCCAACCTCTCGATTGCCAAAAACCTGGGCGTGCCGGTCATTTTGGTGGTGTCGGGCGAGGGCAAAAGCACGGCCCAGGTCGTGAGCTCGGTACTGACGCTGCTCCGCAATTTCGAGGCCCGCGAGGTGCCGGTGCTGCTGGCCGTGGCCAACCGCATTGCCCCGGCGCAGGTCGAGGATGTGCGCGAGTTGCTGCGCGCCCAATTGCCAGCCGAGGTACTACTGGCCGTAGTGCCGCAAGATGCTAACCTGCTGCACCCCACCATGCGCGAGATTCAGGCTGGGCTGGGGGCCAAGGTGCTGTTTGGCGAAAGCGGGCTGGGCAACCAGGTCGATAACTACGTCATCGGGGCGATGCAGGTGCCCAACTTCCTCAACTACCTCAAGGAAAACGTCTTAATCGTGACGCCCGGCGACCGGGGTGACATCATCGTGTGTGCCTTGCAGGCCCACCAGTCGGTCAGCTACCCCCGCGTGGCGGGCATCGTGCTCTCGACCGGCTCGGAGCCCGACGAGCCCGTGCGCCGCCTGCTCGAAGGCCTGCCCAACGTGGTGCCCATCCTGGGGGTGCCCACCGGCACCTTCGAAACCACGACCCGCGTGGGGGCCATCCGCTCGCGCATCACGCCCGACAATCCGAAGAAAATTCAGCTGGCTATCAGCACCTTCGAGCGCTACGTGGAGGTGCGGGCGTTGGAGGAAAAGCTCGTCAGCTTCCAGCCGGAGGGCCTTACGCCGCACATGTTTCAGTACCGGCTGCTGCAATGGGCCAAGCGCCAGCGCCGCCACATCGTGCTGCCCGAGGGCAACGACGACCGCATCCTGCGGGCGGCGGCCCTGCTGCTGCACCAAGACATCGTGGACCTCACCATCCTGGGCGACCCGGCGCAGGTGGCGGCGTCCATCAAGCGCCTGGGCCTCAATATGCCTGCTGAGCACCTGCGCATCGTGGACCCCGTAAATTCGGCGCAGTATGCCGACTACGTGGAGACGTTTTATGAGCTGCGCAAAACCAAGGGCGTCAACCAGGACATGGCCCGCGACCTGCTGCGCGACGTGTCGTATTTCGGCTCGATGATGGTGTACAAGGGCCACGCCGACGGCATGGTGTCGGGGGCGGTGCACACCACGCAGCACACCATTCGGCCGGCGTTGCAGTTCATCAAAACCAAGCCCGGCGTGTCGGTGGTATCATCGGTATTCTTCATGTGCCTGCCCGACCGCGTGGCCGTGTTCGGCGACTGCGCCGTGAACCCCAACCCCACCGCCGAGCAGCTGGCCGAAATCGCCATCTCGTCGGCCGAAAGCAGCCGCGCCTTCGGCATCGAGCCGCGGGTAGCCATGCTCTCCTACTCGTCGGGCACCTCCGGCGCGGGCGCCGATGTCGAGAAGGTGCGCCAGGCCACCGAGTTGGTGCGCCAGTTGCGCCCCGACCTCAAAGTGGAAGGCCCCATCCAGTACGACGCCGCCGTGGACCCGCTGGTGGGCCGCCAGAAGCTGCCCGATTCGGAGGTGGCCGGTCAGGCCAGCGTGCTCATCTTCCCCGACCTCAACACCGGCAACAACACCTACAAAGCCGTGCAGCGCGAAACGGGCGCGCTAGCGATAGGGCCGGTTTTGCAGGGCTTGAATAAGCCGGTGAATGACTTGAGCCGCGGGTGTACGGTGGACGATGTCTTTAATACGGTGGTGATTACGGCCATTCAGAGCCAGCAGGGGTAGTAGTTTA